>DATLTB010000096.1:0-59181 GCA_035533815.1 Chitinophagaceae bacterium | reverse complement strand
GGGATTGCCAGTGAGCCAGGTGATCGGTCAACTCAGGTCATTATCAGGGGGATGATTCCGGAACCGTCCCCGGGTATGGACAGCCGGGAACCCTGATTTCTCCCTCACGGAAGAGCAGTACATCCCATGCAGTTTACCGCTAACCGGAATTCTCCCGGGAGCAAACAGCAGTTTTCCGGGAACATCCTCCAAAAAGAAAGGCTTCCGGAAAAAATAGGGACTCCCTGCCGCCGGATATCCGGTTTATGGTTGAAGTGCAGGTACCCGCCAGGGCATGAAACTTCGGCCCGGGGAACTTGTGCTCAGGGTTATTTTTCTTACAGAATGAACTCATTCGGCATCAGATCATCCCGGTAGGTTTTTTAATGACAGGAGTAAACCGGTATAATCCCCTCTTCCCTGCTGGTCTTCCCCGGGATGGAATACCTCATTGGCAGGTAGAATAAATATGGGTGGAGTATCTCTCCATTTGCTGATGGGGGTTCCAGGCTGATTATCCTGGGTAAGACCTGGTCTCGGAATGGCCCTGTTCCCCTGGCCTATAAATCAGGCATATGCAGGTTAATCAGGTTAGTCAGGGGGTGTCCGAAGATTTTTTCTGCATCCGATATTGCCTGCGATTTATTTTCCGGGGTCAGCTGATTTTCCTCCTCCTTGATCAGATTAATATTCTGTTGCTGTACCAGTAAGGAGAAATCCCTTTTATTCTCATTATAGATCAGGAACCACATATAACTCCTCTCGAGGTTCCTGGGTACATTTGTCCCATTCATGTACATTTTAGCCAGATTCAGCCGGGCAGCAGTAATTTTTCCGCTCAGCCGGAGATCAACCGGGTTGGGTAACAGGGCCAGCCGGATGGTCCAGCTAACCATGGAGTCCGTATTTTCCGGTGTGCCAATACCCCGCTGATAGCAAATAGCCATATTGAACATGCAATCCGGATCATGCTGTAAAGCGCACTGCTCCGTCCAATGAAAGGCCTGGGTGTAATCCTGTTTTATCCCCTTGCCCGCCGCATAATTATAGGACATCTGATACTGAGCATCCACCCATCCGTTGCCGGCTGATTTCAGCATCCAGAGATTTGCAATACTATCGTTTTGAGCTATTCCGTCCCCCTGCTGATAACAGATGGCCAGGTTATAGGCAGCTTCCGCACTGCCTGCATCTGCGGCTTCCTGCAAAATAGGAATCGCATCAGCCATATCCCCTTTAATCAGTAATTCCTTGGCCCGGATATTCAGTTCTTCGGCATGCTGACCATAGGAGATCATTGCGGCTGACACCAATAAGAGCGTCTGGAGAGTTACTTTAAAAAATGCCATGGACCCGCTTTTCTTATCCTGAGGCTGAAGATAGGGATTTAGCTTAGAAGTTGCCCCCGGATACCAGGTAACTGGGATCCGGTCAATCCAGAACCAGTATATTCACCTCCCTGTTTTTCAGCCATTCGGCATCTTTCAGCTTCTTCAGGTTGATCGTCCCGACAATGTACCGGTTGCTTGCTGATTCATATTTTTCAGAAATAGAATAAAAATGGGTCAGGTCCACCTGATCCGGTGAAGTATACCGAAGGTATATTTTGAGCTGCACATCATTGGTCAGCGACAGGGGATTGGATTGCCCGATCTTTTTATATTCATAGCGGTAATTGTAGGTGAGTGCAGAAATATCCGATAACACCGCACAACCGGTTGCTGTGCCACCGGCCCCCTTGCCGACAAAGAACTGGTTTTCCGCAAAGGTACTTTCAACAAGTATTCCATTGTACTCATTATTCACATCACTGAGCAGGTGGTGACGGGGGATCAGGTGGGGAAGTACATAGGTGATCACGTTACCATTCAGTTTTCGGCATTTCGCGATCAGCTTGATGGTACATTCCCGTTGCCTGGCGAAATTAATATCGAAGTCATTGAGATGGCTGATGCCGAAATTCAGCACTTCAGCAGGGGTAACAAATGTGCCAAAAGCGTGCAGCAGCAGGATGCATATCTTGTATTTCGGATCAAATCCTTCAATGTCCAGGGCAGGATCCGTTTCGGCAAAACCCTTTTCCTGGGCCTGTCTAAGTGCGGAGTCAAAGTCCAGGTGGTCTTCGAATATCCTGGTGAGGATATAATTGGTGGATCCGTTACAGATTCCCTCCACGGCATTCAGCAGGTCATTATCATAATATTCTTCCAGGTTACGGATTACCGGTATACTGGCACAACAGGCTGCCTCATAAAGGAAAGGCATGTGGTATTGCTGCTGAAGGTCATAGAGGCCACGCAGGTTCTCGGCAATCATTTTTTTACTTGCACTGACCACCGCCTTACCGTTTTTCAGGGCAGTGGACACAATATCAAAGGCGGCATCTGTTTCATTGATCAGTTCCACTATTACATCAATCTGGGGATCATTGAGCAGGTCATTCTTATCGGTAGTGAAAAAACTGGCATCAATGGGGCGGTGCTTGTCGGGGTGCTTGATACAGATTTTTTTAACCCTGGCATTGATGCCCTTGGTCTTATTCAACACCTCATATAGGCCCTGACCTACACAACCAAATCCAAATATGCCGAGATTGATAATCTTCTTTTCCATACGGTCTTTACCCTCAGTGGTGGTTACCCAAAAAAATTAAAACTGATCTGCTTCCCCTTAGTCCGGATGCCGGAATATCGCGGTCAGTATTCATCCGGTTAAAAAAATCCACCGGACAAAAGGGCTTTTGCCTGGGCTGGATGCGCTTGCCCGCTTATCTTCTTCCCGGTCCTGGAGAAGGTACGGGCACTTTTGGCCAGCATGCCAAGGATACCGCGGGCCGATCCCGCTTACATTACGAATAAACGATACAAAAGAACGGGCCCAAAGGTAAATCCACCATGGCGGATTGGCAAATAATTCTCCGGATATCAACCACTGGATGCGGAATAATCCCTGAGCAGGTTGCGGTAGCTGTTGAGGAGGACTGATTTGGAAATGAACCCCAGAAAGGTATTATGCTGCAGGACCGGAAGATTCCAGGCCTGGGTTTCATCGAACTTTTTCATCACCAGGGCCATATCTTCCGACACATCAATATATGCCGGAGGCGCTTTCATCAGCTGGCTGATTTCCGTATCATACAGTTCGGTATTGAACATCACTTCCCGGATATCGTCCAGTACGATAATGCCGCAGAGTTCCTGCTGACCGTTGACCACGCCGAACAGGCTTCTATGGCTTTTTTTAACCAGTCCAACCAGGTCCCGAAGCAGGGCATCGGGACTGATGGTGAGTACATCTTTTTCCAGCAGGTCGGTGACCTGGAGCAGGCTGAGCAGGTTCCGGTCAGCCTGCTGGGTGAAAATATCTCCTCTGGAAGCCATGCTGCTGGTATCCACGGAATAAGTGGAGAATTTCTTGACGATCAGGTAGGAGGATGTGGATACGATCATCAACGGGATGAAAAGATCATATCCTCCGGTCACTTCGGCGATCAGGAATATGCTGGTGAGCGGGGCGTACAATACGCCACTCATGACACCGGCCATGGCCACAATGGCAAAATTGGCCAGGGGAAGTACCGCAATATGGGACAGTCCGGCTGCCAGGGCAAAGAAATATCCCAGGAAAGCGCCGGCGAACAGGGAAGGAGCGAAATTGCCTCCGTTTCCTCCCCCGGAAATGGTCACCGTGGTGGCCAGCACTTTGACCAGACAGATCAGCCCGATAAAGCCAAGGATCACCCAGGTATTGGTATGGTAAGCTCCGAAAAGGCTGTTCTTAATCAGGTCTGAAGCGCCTCCGTTTGCCAGGATCTTGACATAGCCGTACCCGTCGCCGAACAAAGGCGGAAACAAAAAGCAAAGCATGGAAAGGATCAGCCCGCCTGTCAACCCCCGGGAAAAAGCCCTGTTTTCGAAACGGTGGAAGAAACGGTCCACCCTGATTGAAACGATGGCGTAATACCTGGAATAGATCCCGCAGATCACCCCCAGCAGGATATAAAAGGGGATATTCCGGTAATTAAAGGGTTGCTTGAGGTTAAAATGAAGCAGGATCTGGTCATTGAGGATGATCTTGGACAGCAGGGCTCCGCAGGCTGAAGCAATGATCAGCGGGATAAAGTCTGAGAAAACCACCCCCGAAAGCAGGATCTCGATGGCAAACATGACTCCGGCCACCGGGGCGTCAAAGGCAGAGGCGATTCCTGCGGCTGCTCCTGCAGCCAATAACAGGGTGCGCTCCCGGTAGTCCAGCCGGTAAGTACGGGCAAAATTGGATCCGAGGGCTGCCCCGGTGACTGCAATGGGACTCTCCAGGCCGGCAGATCCCCCGAATCCCACCGTGATCGCACTCTGGATGATCTGGGAATACATTTTCTGCGGGGCTACAAAACTGGATTTACGGGCGATCTCATGCAGGACCCTGGGGATTCCCTTATCGTCTTTACCCCTGAACAGGTATTTGACAACAGCCACCGTGAGCAGGATGCCGGTGATAGGGAAAATGAAATAGAACAGCAGCTGGTAATGGAAATGATAATCCTTTGTGATCAGCTGGTGGATATAATGCACCAGGAACTTAAGCAGGACTCCTGCCAGCCCTCCGGAGCAGCCTACCAGGATGCCCGAAAGGATCAAAAACTGGGTCCGGCTCAGCCGGCGATGAATGAATTCCAGGGGAATTCCATGGTAATGGATGATCCCTTGCCCTTTTTTACCCACCTGAAGTAATTGCTTCAGGAATTGAACATAGTTTTTACTCTTCATCAGGACAAAGGAAATAACTGAAATCAGGGCTCCTGCCAGTGGAAACTCACGGATTGCTTGATATCGGTATGTAGGCTTTTGGCCACCGGGCAGTTCAGGGCTACCCTTTCCAGGTAAGCCCTGTCCCCAAGGGGACAATGCACGCTTCCCGGGAAATTGATATGCACTTTTATTTCAGCGATCCGCCGGGGATTTGAGATCATGATCTTTTCCACAGCTGCGGTAGTTCCATCCAGGGCAAGCTGCTTGTCCCTGGCCGATATACCCATGGTAGTCAGCATACAACTGCCCAGGGAAGTCGCTACCAGGTCCGTGGGAGAAAATTTTTCCCCCTTGCCCTGGTTATCCCTGGGAGCATCGGTCTCAATAACGGTGCCTGATAATTCATGGACGGCCCTGGTCCCTAACTCACCGGTATACACTAATTTTGAAGTCACTGACTGTAAATTTGCATAAATTTACAGCTTAACCGTTATATATCAAACCAAAGCTGTGCGTTACCTCATTATCCTGCTTTTAGGCTTGTATATCAGCACGGGGGCCCTGGCTCAGCGTACCAATCCCACTGCTGCCGAACAGGCGAAAAGTATGAAGACTTATCTGGGACAACATCCCTCGGATGAAGGTTATGGGGTTTATCATCATGAGTTCAATTTCGGGGGGACCCTCAATACCAATGGCTGGGATGGGTTCCTGGAGTATGGAATACAGAAGAATAACCGGATCACCAACTTGTTCCAACTGGAAGCCGGGGAATCCAAAGATACCAAGGAATATAAAAACCCGGGCAATGTATATCCGGTATACCAGAACGGTTTAGTGTATACCATGACTTCTCGGCCCTATATTTTCGGCAAGCAGAATATCTTCTACCACCTCAATTTGAACTTTGGCCAGCGATGGATGATCGGGAACAAGGGAAATAAGAATGGAGTAGCGGTGTATGCGATCTATATGGGAGGCCTGACCCTGGGCATTATCAGGCCCTATTATCTCCAGTTATATACCGACTCGACCGGCACCAGTACGGCCTTTGAAAAATACAATCCACAGGACTCGGCCATATTCCTCAATCCAGGTTTCATTGCCGGAGGAAGCGGCTTGACGAAGGGATGGAATGAGCTGTCTCTGAACCCGGGACTTCAGGCTAAACTGGCCATGCGTTTCGACTGGGCGGCTTACAATGATGTGGTCAGCGCGGTGGAAGTGGGTATGCGTGTTCAGGCCTATTCCCGCAAAGTATCCATCATGGCGGTCAATAAACCCCACCAGCTGTTCCTTAATGCGTATGTCTCTGTGCTGTTCGGTAAACGGTGGTAATCCAAACGGCTGTCTACATGGAAACCATTTCAATGCTTAATGCTTCAGAAATCCGCCCCAAAAAGCCAGACTGGCTGAGGGTCAGGCTGCCGATTGGTGAACACTACCGTCAGGTGAGAACCCTGGTGGATCAGCATAAGCTCCATACCATCTGTGAAAGCGGTAATTGTCCCAATATGGGGGAATGCTGGGGGGCCGGTACGGCGACCTTTATGATCCTGGGCAATATCTGCACCCGCTCCTGTGGGTTTTGTGCAGTGCAGACCGGCAGACCCCAGTCCCCGGACTGGGACGAACCCCAGCGGGTGGCTGAAGCCATTTTTCTGATGAAAATCACCCATGCAGTAATCACTTCCGTAGACCGGGATGAACTTAAAGACGGGGGTTCAGAAATCTGGGCCAGGACTATCCGTGCGGTCAGGGCGCTTTGTCCGGGAACCACGCTGGAGACGCTCATACCGGATTTCAAGGGCAATCCCGATAACCTGCAGCGAATCATGGATGAAACTCCGGAACTGGTGTCCCATAATCTGGAAACGGTGGAAAGACTGACCCGGCAGGTCCGGATCCAGGCCAGGTACCACCGGAGCCTCGAAGTGATCCGGATGCTCAAGCAGGGAGGAATGCGTACCAAAAGCGGCATGATGCTGGGATTGGGTGAAACCCGTCCGGAACTGATCCGTTCCATGCAGGATCTCCGGGATAACGGCTGTGATGTGCTTACCCTTGGACAATACCTGCAACCGACCCAGCGGCATTTGCCCGTGATCCGGTTTGTAACTCCCCTGGAATTCGATGAACTTCGGGAAATAGGGGATGGGATGGGATTTGATTATGTGGAGAGCGGCCCCCTGGTTCGATCATCCTACCATGCTGAAAAGCACCTTCACCGCCGGGGGCAGTAAGTTGTTTCCTTTATTTTTCCAATAAAACGAATTTATTTTTCCCTTTGGAACAGGTGCTTCCCCCGGGCAAACATCTTTAAGCCTTTTCTGCGAAGGGAGACTGAATGGCGGCTGAGCTCATCTTCTTTACTGCGCAGGGCAAAGGCCCTGAAAATATTTTGCGGGGTAATGGTGCCAATCAATTCATGGGGATTTTCCCTGTTGACCACGGGAAGGATATCCAGACCTGCGACTCCCATCAGGTCCACCGCCTGGTTAAGGGTATTATCGGTGTATATCCGCGGAGGGGCTTGGGTGATCAATCGGGCCAAGGGATCACTGGGTTCTGCGGCCATATCAAAGATTTCCCTGCGGCTGACCATGCCCAGCAGGTTTCCTTTTATGTCCACTACGATAAACTGCCCGGCCGCCATTTCTCCTTCATATTCCAAGATCAATCTCCTGCTTTCCCGGATCGTACTATCTGCACTGATCACTTTGGCCTGCGGGTCCATCACCTCCTTTACCTGAACCTTTTCCAGGATATCCGGTTGTAATGAATGCGGGGTAATTACTCCTCGACGTTCAATCTTTTCGGTCATGATCGTGCCTTTCATCAGGAAGAAGGATACAAAATATGCCGCGGTACATGCACCCAGCAGGGGTAATAAGCCATGGGGCTGCTGGGTGGTTTCCACCGCAAATACGATGGAAGTCAGCAGGGCCCTGCTGGCACCGGCAAACATGGCGGCCATACCGATGAGTACAGCTGTCGGCAGGTTGATACCGCAATGGGGAAAAAGGGAAAGGGTCCAAAGGCCGATCAGTCCACCCAGTGCTCCTCCTATCGTGAACAGGGGGGCCAGGGTCCCCCCTGAGGTACCGCTTCCCAGGGCCACCGACCAGGAAATAAATTTCAGGAAACCAAGCACCAGTAAAAGGGTAATGGGCAGCGTACCGCTCAGCAAATGCCGGATATTATCATACCCGACTCCCATTGTGACCGGATAAAAATAACCGATAACCCCTACGACAATGGCTCCAAGGGCAGGCCACCACATCCAATGCAGGGGGAGTCGGTCAAACAGGTCCTCAATCAGGTAAACACTCTTGGATACAAATGCTGCCAGTACCCCGATCAGGACACCGAAAAAGACATAGACAGCCAGGGCAGCGGGGGTAGGAGAAGGAATATCCGCCATGGCAAACATTGGTCGGGTTCCGAATAAGGCAATATGGGTTGCAGCCCCTGTGGCACAACTGAGGGCAACGGGAATGATTGACCGGGGGGAGAACTCAAATAATAGCAGCTCAATGGCCAGTAGCACCCCGGCTACCGGACTACCGAAGATGGCCGACATGCCGGCGCAGGCCCCTGCGGTCAGCATGATCTTCCTTTCACTGGCTGTGATCCGCATGATCTGTCCGGTGACCGAACCTAATGCTCCACCGGTAGCAATGATGGGACCTTCGGCTCCGAATGGCCCTCCCGTGCCGATGGCAATGGCAGCTGATAAGGGTTTAAGAAATGTAATGATCGGGGAAATCCTGCTTTCATTCACCAGGACCTGTTCCATGGCTTCCGGTATCCCGTGACCCCTGATCCCGGCATTTCCATAACGGGCCATGATACCGACGATAAGGCCGCCAATGACCGGTATGATGATGACCAGCAGGCCCAACCGGTTGGATGGATCAGCATCTGCAAAGGAAAATCTTCCGTAAAAAGCGAGGTTGGTGATCAGATCAATAACGGCCACCAGGGCCTTAGCCACTATACCGATGACAATGGCATTCCCGATCGCCTGAAGGCTCAGGTAAAGCACCCGCCTGGTGACCGGGGCAGCTTTATCATCCCTGGCGGGAACATCGGATACTTCTTTATGCAGGGAAAGGGAAACCGGAATGACTCCTGATTTGAGCGATTTTGGTTTTTTTTTGGGGTTCATCCGGATCTTGATTTTGACTCCCGGCGGGCACAGTTGGCTGAACAAAATCTTCAAAAAGACAACAAGCCAGTTTCGGTAACTGGTCCTGGCCAAGCAAATAGGGACGGGATACGATGCTAAATTAAGTCAAAGTGCTTGAAAATAAAAGGACGGCAGGCGCTGGGTGATCTGGCTGGCGTTGAAATAAGATGAACTGAAGTACAGGTACACTTTATTTTTTGTCCAATCTCCGGATCCTTTTTGTTTGGGCTAACCTGGGGATTCCTGTGTCATATCACCTTATTTATCTTTCGCTTTCCCAGGGGTCTTTGGCTCCCTTTTCCGGTAAAGCGCCCAGCCCAACTTTTAGCAAAACCCGGGAATGGGTAACTAACCCGGGATATGGGGGGCAATGGAATTGAAACTGCTGATTTTTCAGGGGAGTTTTTCAGGGGCGTTTTTCCTTTTACCCTGTTCATCAAAAGTACGGGTTAGATGCCATTCCGTATTGCCAAGCAGCAGCAGTGCGCTGATGGCTACGGAAGCTGCTGTGATGAAAAAGAATAACCTGGTCTGACTCCTGAAGATAAGACCAATGAATATTCCCAGCGGAATTAAGATAGCGGAGAGTCTCAGGGAAAAATGAGCAGCATACAGATTGCCTTCCTTCCAGGTATCCGCATTTCGGGTGGATAATACGGTCCGGTATCCGAATACGGCTTTCATGCTCGCTGGGGGATTTTTCCTGATGAGGGTTCCCATAATCAGGAACAGGATCCCGGCCAGGATATCCCCATTGAAAAAGGAGTTGTGTATAAAATGATTAAACATGGTCAATACGATGAGCATCCGGTCCTGGCGCCTACCAGATTTTTACCCTTAAACTATCCGGTCGCCACATGGGTTGTCCTGGCAGCACATGAAAGGCAGCATAGAATTCCGGCACATCACTGAGGGGCCCATTGACCCGAAAATTCGCTGGAGCATGTACATCAGAAAGGATCTGGCGGACCAGATTTTGTGTCCGTTGTTGATATAGCCATCCAAGGGCATAGCCCAGAAAATACCGTTGCAGGGGGGTCTGTCCGTCAATAGGCTTTCCTTCCCTGTATTGCGTAGTTTTTTTAAAAGCATCCAGCCCGATCACAATGCCGCCCAAATCGGCTATATTTTCTCCCAGGCAGGCTTTACCGTTGATATGCAGGCTGTCCAAAACCACATAATGGTCAAACTGCCTGACCAGCACATTGGCTTTGTGGACGAACAGGGCAGAATCGGACTTGGTCCACCAATTCCGCAGGTTCCCGCCTGCATCAAATTGTCTTCCTTCATCATCAAAGCCATGGGTCATTTCATGACCAATGGTGGAAGCAGCAGCATATCCATACACCATAGCATCGTCTGCCAGGCTGTCCGGTACTCCGGGAATGGAGAATATTGCAGCGGGAAGTACTATTTCATTATTGGAAGGATCATAATAGGCATTATAGGTCTGCGGGGTCATACCCCATTCGGTCCTGTCCACCGGTTTACCCAGCTTGGCAGTCTCGTAATGATGCCACCAGGCATAAGCCCGCATCATATTAAGCACTAAAGGCCCCCGGTCAATATATAAGGCGGAAAAATCCTTCCATTTATCCGGATAACCTATTTTTTTGTTCATCCTGGATAATTTGAAAAGGGCATAGGACTTGGTGGAATCGCTCATCCAGGGCAGATTCCGGATCCTGGCCCGGAATGCAGTAACCATATCCTCCACGATATGGGTATAACGCTGCTTTTCCCGGGGCGGAAAATATTCCCTGACGAAGAGCCGGCCCAGCAATTCACCCATGGCGGACTGTTCCAGGTCCAGCACCCTTTTCCAACGCGGCCTTTGTTGAGGTATACCGGAAAGGACCGTTCCGTAAAAATGGAAATTCTCTGCATTGAGGGCAGAATCCAGGGTGCCGGCAAAGGTGGTGAGCAGGTGGTAGCGCAGGTAGGCTTTCCAGCAAGCAACCGGGACCAGATGGATCAGTCTGCCGAGGGCGGAATAGAATTCGGGCTGCCCCACAATGACCGTATCAATGCCAGAAATCCCCTCCCCGCGCAAGATCTGCTCCCAGCGGATATCCGGAGTGATCCTGTCCAGGGCTTCCAGGGACAGCTTATGGTAATTGCTCATCGGATCCCTAAGATCCTGGAGTTTCCGGGAGGATTTAGCCAGCATGGTTTCCAATGACATCACGCAGCCAGTTTCCCTGGACGCCTGAGTGGAATCATCCCCACCAAGGGTAAATATCCTGTACAGGTGTAACCGGTAAGCCTGGCGGATTTGCTCAATCCTGGATGCTGTATCCGTATAGTAGTCCCTGTTTGGCAGACTGAGGCCGCCCTGATCCAGCCGGAGTACCATCACCGAACTGTTTTTATCATCCTGCGTAATTTCCGGGGAAAAGCTGTTCCGGACCCCGATGGTTTGCAAATGAGCAATGTCCTGTAAAAGTTCCTTCCTGGTGTGGATGGAGTTTATCCGGTCCATTTCAGGCTGAAGGGGTTCCAACCCTTCTTTTTCAATATCCACACTATCCATGCCGCTGTACCAAAAGTTCCCGATCTTTTGGGTAATACTATCCCCGGGGGAATAAGTATCCCGAAGGGCATTTTCATTGACCCGTTTCAGCTTGGCATCGATATCCTCTTCCACAAGGTTGCCAATTCCCCAACCACTTTCTGATGGAGGAATGGGATTCTTGCGGAGCCATCCCCCGTTGGCATAGGAAAAAAAATCTACCCCAGGATTTACCGTAGTGTCCAGGTCAGTGACCAGGATGTCGGGTACAGGGGTTGCCTGGCGGGCCAACCGGTTACAGGCTGAACCGGCGATGATCAGTAAAAAGAAGGGAAGGCTAATTTTGGGAATAGCATGAAGTTTTACCATCATTCGGGTCATACCCTAAATCTATGCAAAACTGATCTGATCCAGGTTAATTTTTTGAAGGGAAAGCCGGTCATACCTCATTTTGGGGGCCAGGATTTTTGTAATTTAGCCTCCACATGTTCAACCTTCATTGACTCCGCAGCGACAATCCCGGATTATATCGGTACTCAACCACCGGCAGCAGGACCTGACGGTAGTGCTGGAAAATGTGTTTGATCCGCATAATATCTCTGCCGTAATGCGCAGCTGTGATGCAGTGGGCATACAGGATATACATGTCCTGAACAGCCGCATACCACCTCACCGCAGCTGGGGGCATAAAAGCTCTTCCGGAGCTGCTGATTGGGTGACCGTCCACCAGTACACCGATGCCTTGTCCTGTTTTGAAGTGCTCCGCAAACAATACGGGCGGATTTTTGCCACCCGCCTAACCGCAGGATCAGTTCCATTGCTGGAAATGGATTTCACCCGGCCTGTAGCCCTGGTATTTGGTAATGAGCATGATGGGGTAAGCCCCGAAGTGGAGGATCTCGCAGACGGGCATTTCCTCATTCCCCAGGTCGGTATGATCCAATCGCTGAATATATCGGTGGCCTGTGCAGTAACCCTGTACGAAGCATTCCGGCAGAAATCCCTGGCGGGCCATTACAACCGGCGGAGCCTGGGGGATAGCCGCTACCAGGTCCTGCTGCAGCATTGGAGCAGGGAACGACCTTTGGAAATAAAGGGAGAAAAGGATTAAAGCTCCATGATATGAAAAAGGCATCCATATTGATTTTCGTGCTGGTGATCAGCCTGCAGGGATATATTCACGCCCAGAGTCTGCAAAAGGTGAACACGGCAGATCTGAAAAAATTGATGCTAAAGGACGATGCGGTATATGTCATCAATTTCTGGGCTACCTGGTGTGAACCCTGCAGGGAAGAACTTCCGGCTGTCCTGAAAATGGCCCGCCGCTATGAAGGACAGCAGGTAAAGGTTATCCTGGTCAGCCTGGATTATCCGGGAGCATATCCGAAAAGAATCAGGGCTTTTATCGTGAAGCACCACATCGATGTACCGGTACTCTGGCTCAATGAAACCAATCCGGGAGCTATTGCAGCTGCAGTATATCCAGACTGGAAAGGCTTCATCCCTTTCACTATATTCCTGAACAGAAAAAAGGGGTACCTGCATATCGTGGAAAAGGAGATTCCGGCTGATGACTGGAACGCGGAAATAAAAAAGGCCTTATAAGTGGATCAACCGCAGGGGAACAGGGTACCTGCCCAGGGTTCCCGGAAACCTGTGCAGGTCATTGATCGGATGAATATTGAAATTAAGCATAAAGGATGCCGGCAAAAAAAACAGGGAAAGCCACTGCAAAAAAATGGGTTCTGTGGGGGATTGCTGGGATCCTGATTGCGGCTATTTATTTTGGTATACTATTCTTTGGTCCCAATACGGGGAACTTCCGGGGCCATACTTATTTTTTCATCCACACCGGATCTGATTATTCTGAGGTGGTCAGCGGGTTATCAGGGCAGGGGATCATTAAAAACCGGGGAAGCTTTGATTGGCTGGCCCGGCATTTGGATTATCCTCAACATATACACGCCGGCCGGTACCGTATCCTTCAGGGGATGAGTGATTTTTCCATTGTCCGGATGCTCAGGTCCGGCCGCCAAACACCGGTCAGGCTGGTGATCAATAAGCTCAGGACGAAATCGGACCTGATACAATGGCTCACTGCATACCTGGAACCGGATGCCTTAACCTGGAGTACCCGGCTCGGGAATCCGGATTTCCTGAAACCTTTCGGACTGGATACCAATACTGTGATGTGCATGGTTATCCCAGATACTTACGAAATATACTGGAACTCCTCACCCGGGCAGGTGTTTAAGAAATTTTACCAGGCCTATCAATCATTCTGGACCCCCAGGCGCAGGCAACTGGCGGCTATCCATGGCCTCAGTCCCTGTCAGGTCACGATCCTGGCTTCCATCGTCGATGAGGAAACCAACCATTCCAGGGACAAACCCTGGATTGCAGGAGTATACCTGAACAGGCTCAACAGGGGAATGCCGCTTTCCTCCGACCCCACTGTAAAATTTGCGATGGATGACTTTTCCATCAGGAGGGTGTATACCAAATACACCCAATATCCCTCACCCTATAACACTTACCTGCATGCCGGACTGCCTCCGGGACCCATCTGTACCCCATCGACCCAGTCCATCGAGGCGGTATTGCATTCACAGCCATCGGATTATCTGTATTTCTGTGCCAGGCCTGATTTCACCGGGTACCTGGTCTTTGCTGCCACTTGGGCAGAACATGAAAAAAATGCCCGGAGGTACCAGCATTTTCTGGACAGCCTGCACCTGAAATAATGCTTATGTCTGATGAGAAAAATTGAAAGAATACTGAACAACCTCCATTTTGTCCGTTTCATCAGGAGGCAAACCCAAAGGGTGATCCTTCCTGGATCGGATGGTATTACCCTGCATGACCTGAGCCTGTATTTCTGGAAGGACATCCAAAGGAACAATTTAGGGGATAGGGCCAGTGCTATTTCCTGGAATTTTATGCTGGCGATCCCGCCTACCTTCATTTTCCTTTTTACCCTTTTGCCCTTTTATCATATTCCGGCTGTGGAATCCACCCTATACAGTATACTCAGGGATATCAGCCCTAATCAGCGCTCATATACCATCATCACGGGGGTGATCAATGACTTTTTGCATACCCAAAGAAAGGGCCTGCTGTCCCTGGCATTGTTGTCCGGTTATTTCTTTTCCACCAGCGGGGTACAGGGGATTCTGCGGTCCTTCGACCGGATATCTCCGGTTTACGTCAGCCGGAATAGTTTTCAGCGCAGGTGGGCGGCTATAAAGATTACTGCCCTTTTACTGGTTTTGGTCATTATCTGTATCCTGCTGATCATCGCCCAGGGAATAGTATTTAAGTTCATTTTTGGCCTGCTGCATATCAGGAATACCTCCCTGATCTTCTGGTTGAATTTAATCCGGTGGTTGATGATCTTTTTAATGTTTTTCTGTGTGATATCCCTGATCTACCGGTTTGGTCCTTCGGTGAAGAAAAAATGGCGGATCATCACGGCGGGGTCCGCCCTGTCTACCCTGCTGATGATCCTGTCCACGCTGGGTTTTTCCTATTTTGTCAGGCACTTCAATAATTATAACAAGATCTATGGCTCTGTGGGATCCGTGATGGTGCTGATGCTCTGGGTATATTTTAATTCCATGGCCCTGCTTATTGGTTTTGATCTCAATATGAGTATCCTGGCCCTGAAGGAGAAAATATCCGGGACAAAAGGAATGAACCCTGATGAAAAGGCTAAAAACCGACGAAAATCACTATAAATTCCATGAAGTAATCCGATACCTGGAATAAGCGCCAGAAATGAAAATGGGGATCAGGGTTTTTTCCCTTTACCGGCAGGCAGGGGAGTTGACTGGTTTAACGGGTTGGCTGGAGGAGTTACAGGCAATGTCATGGGAGTCGTTTGGGTACCATTCAGCAATTGTTCAGACCGGGGTTTGACAGGACCGGTGTTCAGGCTGGAAGAAGGGATGAAGAAAGAGGATATAAGACATAGGCCACCGATAATAGTAGCGAGCAGCCAGGTACCTTTTTCCAGCACATCAGTCGTTTGCCGCACCCCCATGACCTGATTACTGAACCCTCCGAATGTGGCAGAAAGGCCTCCGCCCTTGGGGTTCTGAATCAGCACAAAAAGACCCAGAAAGACACAGGCCAGTACAATTAACACACCGAAAAACACTAACATAGTCCTGAGGTTTGCTGAATCATGGCAATTTTGTCTGCAAAATAACCGCTTTTTCCGGGATTGAGCAAACCTAATTTCTCATATATCGCAATTGCCTTCTGTGTTTGTCCCTGACGGATGCGGATCTCAGCCATGGCCTCCGTAATCACTTCATCTCCCGTACTGATGGAATCCAGGGCCATTTTTTCCACGGCAGTGCTGATTTGGCCTTCTTCCACGGCAGTATAAATGCGAGATAGCCGGTTCCCCGCTGCCTGGTGGCCAAGATCCGGATCCGGGGCTGTCCTTGGGCGTTTCATTGCCCTCAGCCAATCCGTAAAGGATCTCATCTGTGCCGAAGTGGGTTTGCGGGTATCGTCTGGCTGTTCAGGCAGCCGTATTCCCTGAAAGGCAAAATAATCTTCAGTATAAAGAGGACGGATGAGCTGATCCAATTCGTTTTCCGGGGATAAGGAAATCCCTGGATCTACTTTTTCCCCGACCGGAAGGGTGTTTTTTCCCGGCGGGATATCCGGATTGATCTTTTGATCTGCAATTTCTACTTCAGCCTGCGGATGGATTTGTCCGGTATTTTCGTGATCTTCCTTAGGCAATGGATTCGGGAACCCGTTGTTTTTTGGGGCAGCTCCCAGTAGTAGCTTATTCAACAAA
Source organism: Chitinophagaceae bacterium (assembly GCA_035533815.1). Lineage (GTDB taxonomy): Bacteria > Bacteroidota > Bacteroidia > Chitinophagales > Chitinophagaceae > JANWKA01. The sequence goes on along the minus strand of DATLTB010000096.1, from coordinate 42,934 downwards.
AAAGAGTCCGGAAGATAAATGACTGCCCTGGCCAGTTGAGCATGGAAAGCCTCCCCGTAGCCGGCCTCCTGAAGTTTAATGGCCAGAATGACCTGGGCTGCTGAAAAATAAGGATAGTCCCGGACCAGATCCCGGATTTCCCCAATCCCAGGTTCTTCCTGATTCCCTTTACTGAGCAAATGGGTTAATGGAAATTCAGCCGGCATGAACAGAAGGGATTAGAAATATCCTGATAACCACTTTCCCTGGGAACTAAAATTAAGACAATTTTCAGCATTAGGCTTTTTGGCCATTTCCACATGATGTTGAAAACCGCCCGGGTCATTTCAATAGGGGGTAGGTTTCCACTTTACCCATTCCGATCACTCCAACTACCCGGTTCCCCCCGGTATTGTCCGGGTCAACTGAACAAAACTTCTTAACCAGGATCATAAAAGCCGGTAGCCGGTTACCAGTTTACAAAAGCCCGGTTAAAGATATCATCAGAGATATCCTTATTGATCTGGGTGATCAACTGGTCCTGGACCTGGGTGATCGACTGGCTGGCGCTAAAATCTTCAAATCTCGAAAAGGGTTGATTGAAATTATCCTTGGGACTCAGTCTGGATTTAAAATCCATCGTTACGGTAATAGTTAGCCTGAGGGCTGCAGCCTGTTCCACATTGATCACCGCAGCATTGGTGATATCATACCCACTCACATATCCGTTAAACACATAATCAGCTGAATCTGAATTCACCTGCACCAGCCTGGATTGGGAAGTGATCTTATTTCGCAACACTTCTGTCAGGTTTTCCCCCAAGGTAGGGGGAGCCAGCGGCGCTTTACTGGTGATTAATTTTACATTAACCGTTTTGGCTTCTGGATTAATGCTGGCCCCATTGAACTTATAAATCCCGCAGCCTGTCATCAGGGCAACACCCAGGAATATCATGGGAGATCCGGATATTCGTAAAAAGCTGAAGGTCATTATTTTTTATTGATAGCAGGAAGAATAATTTCCTGTTGCCACCTGCAATTTAAGTTTTTCCTGCAAGACCGGGATCCGCAATGTTCCCTGCATCATTCGGGGACCGGGAAATAATGCATCAATTCAAAATCCTTGATTCCTGGGGGTGATCTTCTATTTACTCGATCACATGGTATTCCTTGAGTTTCCGGTACAGGGTCCTCTCGGAGATGCCCAGATCCAGCGCTGCATCCTTTCTTTTACCCCGGTGTTTTTTCAGGGCTTTCTCAATCAGTTCCTTTTCCTTGTCAGCAATGGACAGGGTTTCTTCCACATCTTCGTGGTGGTCAATTTTATTATCCTGCAAAAGGATCGGCTGGGGTGGATTAATCACCGAAGTCTTTGTGCCATTTTCGGGGTATTGGGCGATGATGGAATCCCGGGAATAATCCTGGCCCTGAACAGATCCCGGATGCTGGAGGAGATCGAAAAACATTTTCTTCAGTTCATTGACATCTTTTTTCATATCAAAAAACAGCTTATACAGGATATCTCTTTCAGAAGAGAAATCCCCCGAACCTGCACCAGAGATCAACATAGGAAGCCTGTTCGTGTTTACTTCAGGCAGGAATTTCTTCAGATCTGATGCAGTCACTGATTTATCTTCGCTAAGCACAGATACCTGTTCGGCAATATTTTTCAGTTCCCGGACATTACCCCGCCAGGGATAATTGATGATGAGCGATCTGGCTTCCTCATCCAAAATTACCGAGGTGGTCTTGTAACGTTCCGCAAAGTCCGCAGAAAATTTGCGGAACAACATGGGAATATCTTCCTTGCGGTCCCGAAGGGCCGGAACCCTTATGGGTACCGTATTTAACCGGTAATACAAATCTTCCCTGAACTTCCCGGCCTGGATGAATTCCAGCAGATCCTTATTAGTGGCGGTAATGACACGGACATCGGTTTTCTGTGTTTTGGAGGAGCCTACCCGAATGAATTCCCCGGCTTCCAGCACCCGCAGCAGCCTGGCCTGGGTTCCCAGGGGCATTTCACCGATCTCATCCAGAAAGATTGTCCCTCCGTTGACTGTCTCAAAATAACCTTTCCTGGAATCCATGGCCCCGGTGAAGGAGCCCTTTTCATGACCAAAAAGTTCTGAATCAATCGTGCCCTCCGGAATCGCTCCGCAGTTCACCGCAATGAAAGGATTATGCTTGCGGAGGCTTAGGGAATGGATGATCTGTGAAAAGCTTTCCTTGCCTGCGCCGCTTTCCCCCATGATCAGGACGGTCAGATCCGTTCCGGCTACCTGAACTGCCACATTCAGGGCATAGTTCAGCGCGGGAGAGTTTCCGATAATGCCAAACCTGTTCTTAATTGCCTGTAATTCCATCATCAATTTCCAGTTCGGAAACCCTGGGACTTGCCCAGGAAGGAGAACCATTTCCTTTTTTATTTTTAAAAGTGCCCTATTTTAATATTCAATCAGTAAAAAGGGTTTCCACCAGGTGGTCATCTAAAATTGTACCCATCAGGGTCGCTGCTGTGCATTGGTTAATGCCTACCCGGACATAATCACCCGGACTGGAATCCTTCCGGGGGAAAACGACCATTTTATTATGGTCGGTTCTTCCGCAATGATCCGAGTTACTCCGCCTGGACGGACCTTCAACCAATACCCGGAAGTTCAGGCCTATTTCTTTTTTACTGTTTTCCAAAGCCTGCATGCGGTGCTGGCTAACGATCTCAGCTAACCTATTCTTTTTCACTTCCAAGGGGACATCATCCGGGTATCTTTTGGCAGCCATTGTCCCTGGCCTTTCGGAATACATAAACATATACGCCAGGTCAAAATTGCACAGTTCCATCATCTGAAGCGTATCCTGATGGTCTTCTTCAGTTTCCGAGCAAAACCCGGAGATGATATCCGTGCTTATTGAACAACCCGGAAGCAGTTCCCTGATGCGATCCACCTTATGGCGATACCATTCCCGGGTATACCCCCGGTTCATCAGCTGCAAAATTCGGGTGCTGCCGCTTTGCAGGGGAAGATGGATATGTTTGCAGATATTCTCCCTGGCCGCCATGGTGAAGAGCACTTCATCCGTGATGTCCTTGGGATGGGAGGTGCTGAACCGGACCCTGAGTAAGGGGTCGATGGCTGCTACCCGATCCAGCAAACCGGCAAAACGGAGGGGCTCCTCACAGCCCTCATCAAACCAATGGTAAGAATCTACATTCTGGCCAAGCAGGACCACTTCGCGATATCCAAGTCCAAAGAGTTCTTCCCCCTCCCTGACAATCGTTTGCGGATCCCTGCTCCGTTCCCTTCCCCGGGTAAAAGGCACTACACAGAAACTGCACATATTGTCACATCCCCTCATGATGGAAATAAATGCAGAGATACCCTGGGTATTCAACCTGACCGGACTGATATCCCCGTAAGTTTCTTCCCGGCTCAGCAGCACATTCACGGCCTGCTGACCGGTACTGGCTTCTGCCACCAGCAAGGGAAGGCTGCGGTATGCATCCGGGCCAATGACGATATCCACCAGTTTTTCTTCATCCAGTAACCTGGACTTCAGCCGTTCGGCCATACAACCCAATACACCAATCAGCAAACCTGGTCTATTTTCCTTGGATTTTCGGAATTCTGTTAAACGCTTGCGGATGGTCTGTTCGGCCTTTTCGCGGATGGAGCAGGTATTGATCAGCACGAGGTCGGCCTTTTCAGCGTCCGGGGTAACTGCGAAACCAGCATCCACCAGGATAGAGGCCACGATTTCACTATCGCTGACATTCATCTGACAGCCATAACTTTCAATATAAAATTTCCGGCAAGATTCGGTTTGCGGGCCGACCATAATATATTCCCCCTTATTTCCCATTTCATGCTGTCCGGCAGGGGGATATGTGCCAATATGCGGTAAATATTCCATGTGTAATGCAGCTAAGCCCGGAAACTGAATGGCAAATATACGGGAAATGTGAGTTTCTGACAAATTGGCATGAAATCAAATCCCAGTAAGGGGATTCTGGGAATAAAGGGGGTCATTTTCTCAGGGAATGGAGCGGAAGACGGGGCTCGAACCCGCCACCTACAGCTTGGGAAGCTGTCGCTCTACCAGATGAGCTACTTCCGCAGTTGATCAAACCGGGTTGGGTTCAAAGTACCGGTTATACAGCCAGCTTTGTCGGACCGGGATCAGCCAGTGGGTTTCCAAATCCATTTTGGTGGCGGCTAAATTATTAAAATACAGGGTATCCCCGGTGATTAATTGTTGTTCCAAGGCTTCCTGAAGGCCTGATACAGGCCAAGTCAGTATCTGATCGTTAACCAGGAAGGCCAGCATTTCCCGGTTAAAGAAATCAAGATGATGGCTTACCTCCAGGCTTTTGATAAAATGTATTGAACTGTCCGTACTGCATCCTCCCACGGGAACCTGGCTTTCATCGGCCATGAGGATCACAAAGCGGTTCAACACCAGGGAACCGAACCCTTTCACGTCCCTGCTATGGGATTGCCACTGACTGATGAATTTATCCAGATCGGATCGCATGAGGGCCGACTGGGTTGAACTGAATGACCGGTCAGCCTGGTAAATCCAAACCCGGGAAAAGGAAGGAAAATCTGCTGGTAACAAGCCGGTTAAAGGAGAATCCACCAGACAAAAATCCGATTTAAATTCCGGAATGCAAAATCCATGTTATCGGGATTCCGCTACATGGACTGCAGCACCAATTCCGCAATATCCATGATTTTGATATCCTCCTTACCGGCTCCCTGGATTCCATCGGTTAACATGGTCATGCAAAACGGGCAGGCACTGGCTACAATCCCTGCCCGGGATTCCAGGATATCTTTCACGCGTTCCAGGCTGACCCTGCGTTCCCCTTTTTCCTCTTCCTTGAACATCTGGCCACCGCCGGCCCCGCAACATAGTCCCCGGGACCTGCAACGGGTCATTTCCACCAGCTCACCATCCAGGGCAGCAAGCACTTCCCTGGGGGCTTCATAAATCCCGTTCCCTCTTCCCAAATAGCAGGAATCATGGTAGGTAATCCGTTTTCCCCGGAATTCCCCCCCTCCCTTCAGGATAATTTTTCCTTCGCTGATCAGCTGCTGGAGGAAAACGGCATGGTGGATTACTTCATAGTGTCCCCCCAGTTCGGGGTATTCATGCTTGAGGATATTGAAGCAATGGGGACAGGCCGTGACTATTTTTTTAATTCCATAACCGTTCAGGGTCTGGATATTGTGATAGGCCATCATCTGGAACAGGAATTCATTGCCTGCCCGCCTGGAAGGGTCTCCGGTGCAGGTTTCTTCATTGCCCAGGATCGCAAAACGGATGTCTACCTTATGGAGTATGGCTGCAAATGCCCGGGTGATCCGTTGGGCCCGGTCATCGAAGCTGCCGGCACAACCCACCCAGAAGAGAATATCCGGATGTTCCCCCGAGGAGCTGTATTCCGCCATAGTCTTCACCTGAAAGGATGATTCCATTTCTTCCTGATTTTTATTAACCCTGCTTTTCCCGCCATTTATCCCGGTCATCCGGCGGAAATTTCCAGGGTGCCTGATTATTTTCCATATTGGCGAACATCATGTTCCAGGGCTGGGGTGCGCCGGATGCTTCCATAATCAGATAACGGCGAAGCTGCAGGATAATCGACAAGGGACTTATGCTGACCGGGCATTCCTGCACACAGGCATTGCAGGTCGTACAGGCCAGGAGCTCTTCGCTGGTAACATAGTTGCCCAGCAGGGACTTGTGGTCATCCATCCAGGCCCCCTGCCGGTCAATATGACTGCCGACCTCCTCCAGCCTGTCCCGGGTATCCATCATGATCTTCCGCGGGGATAGTTTCTTACCGGTGATCGTGGCCGGGCAAACTGCAGAACAACGGCCACATTCCGTGCAACTGTAGGCATCAAGCAGGTTTTTCCAGCTGAGATCCTGTACGTCCCTGGCCCCAAATTTACCAACTGTTTCCCCCGGGATTACCGCTGCAGCCGAAGGATCCAACGCCAGCCTGGCTTCCCGCTGTACCTCAGGCATATTGGCCATCCCGGCCACAGGTTTCAGGCTTCCATAATAGGTATTGGGAAATGCCAGCAGAATATGGAGGTGTTTGGAAAAAGGCAGGTAATTCATAAATGAGAAGATACCCAGGATATGCAGCCACCAGCAGGTCCTTTCCAGGAGGATTAACCGGGTAGTGGGCCAGCCGGCTAACAGGTGCATCAGGATGCCGGAAATCCAGAATGGTCCCGTCTGTCTGTACCCGATAACGGACCTGGATTGCAGCATGAGGTCAGCACTGTTCATGGTCAGGAAAAAGCACATCAGGGCGATTTCTGCCACCAGGATATAATTGGCATCAGATCGGGGCCATCCGTTCAAATCGGGAGAAATAAAGCGCCGGAGCCTGAGTACATTACGCCGGATCAGGAAGATGATGCAGGCGATGATGACCAATACGGCCAGGATCTCAAAGCAACCGATCAATATTAAATAACTTTTACCCAATAAAGGGTAGAACATGCGATGGTTACCACTCAGTCCATCCAGGATAATTTCCAGGATCTCCAGGTTGATGATCACAAATCCTGCATAGATGAAAATATGCAGCACAGCAACGAGGGGATTGCGGAACATTTTTTTTTGACCGAATGCCAGCAGGATCACATTCTTCCAACGCCTTCCCGGAAAGTCAGTGAGATATTCCTTCCTGCCCACCAGGATGTTCCGTCGGATTTGGCGGATCCTCCGGGTAAAGAGTCCTGCCCCAAACGCTACCACCAGGATGAAAAGGATCTGCTGAATCATGATTGCCAGTGAGAAGAAGGATAAAAGTAACAAAATTTATTGCGGGATATCGGGAACTGGATTATTTTTGATCCTCATGGAGCAACGGAAAATTATCCTGGATGCAGAAGCTATCAGGCGGAAGATAGAACGGATAGCCTGGCAGATTTATGAGGATCATGATCAGGAAAAGCATATCATCCTGGCCGGCATCAGGGATCGGGGCAACGTCGTGGCTGGGAGAATTAAAAAAGTACTGGACAGGATTTCTCCGTTAAAGGTGGACCTGATTGAGGTACTGATAGACCGGAATAACCCCCTGGATGCCGGTTTATCCCGGAATATGGACTTCACCGGCAAGGTAGTTATCCTGACTGATGATGTAACCAACTCCGGAAGGACCTTGCTTTTTGCCTTGAAGCCGTTCCTGCACGGAGTACCCCGGATTATCCGGACAGCAGTCCTGATCGACCGTCAGCATAAATCCTTTCCCATTGTACCCGATTATAGCGGGTACTCTTTAGCCACTACCCTTCAGGATAATATCCTGGTAGAAATGGAAGGAGAAAATATCCTTCTTGCCTGCCTGGAATAAGGAGGAGGTATCAATCCAGGTGCAGGTCTGCGATGATCCCGTCCATCCGCTGGTCCAGCAGTTTGCTGACCTGGCCATAATCATCTGCTGTCTTCAGGGGATCATGCACACTGAAATAAAACTTGATCTTGGGTTCAGTTCCTGATGGCCTGGCAGATATCTTGGATCCGTCAGCCAATTTGAACTGTAGCACATTAGATCCGGGAAGATCTATCGGAGATTGTTTACCCGCAGGCATTTCTGTCTGTACCCCTGACTGATAATCCAGCAGGGTAATTACCTGGGATCCGTTAATCGCCCCGGGCGGACTATTGCGATAGGTCTGCATCATGGCGCTGATCTCTTCGGCGCCCTTCTTGCCTTTGCGGGTGATGGACATAAGTCTTTCCTTATAAAATCCATATCGGGTATAAAGCTCAATCAGCCTGCTGTACAGGGAATTACCCCGGTCTTTCTCAAAAGCGGACATTTCGCAGAGCAAGGCCACGGCAGAAATGGCATCTTTATCCCTGACCTGATCACCGATCATCAGGCCATAGGATTCTTCCCCGCCGATAATATAATTTTCCCTGCCTTCTTTTTCGCCTATCAGTTCAGCAATGTACTTGAATCCCGTCAAGACATTATAGCAGCCGATATGATTAGCCCGGGCAATGGCATCGATCATGTCTGTAGTGACAATGGTTTTGCACACATAATCCTGTGGTTTGGCAAGCCCTTTTAACCTTCTGGCTTCTATCAGGTAATTGAAGGCCAGTACAGCGGTCTGGTTTCCGTTCAGCAATATAAAATTTCCCTGCAGGTCCTTTACTCCTATCCCTACCCGGTCCGCATCTGGATCAGTGCCCGCCAGGATATCGGCCCCCGTTTCCCTGGCTTTTTTCAAACCGATGGCCATGGCTTCCGGCTCTTCCGGATTGGGATAGATCACCGTGGGAAAATTGCCATCCGGCCGGGCTTGTTCTTCCACCACCTGCACATGGGTGAATCCGGCAGCCTTCAGTACCTCAGGAACAAGGGTGATCCCTGATCCATGAATTGGCGTATATACGATATTCAGGTCGTGCTGCCGGGAAATGACTTCGGGATATACGGAAAGACCTTTGACCATCCGGATAAATGCCGCATCCATCTCTTTGCCAAGGACCTGAATTCCGTATTTGCCCCCGGTCCAACTTACTTCATCAGGAGAAAGGATCTTGCTCACTTCTTCCATTACTTTTTGATCATGGGGGGGGACCAGCTGGCCTCCGTCATTCCAGTATGCCTTGTATCCATTGTATTCTTTCGGATTATGGGATGCGGTGCAAACTACCCCCCCGTGGCAATGCAACTGCCGGATGGCGAAAGAAAGCTCAGGAGTGGGCCGCAGATCTTCAAACAGGTAAACCTGAAAGTCGTTAGCTGCCATGACCTGTGCCGTGGTCAGGGCAAAAAAACGGCTGTTATTGCGGCTATCATGGGCAATGGCAACCCGGATTTCCCCGGTCAGGGACTTTTTCAGATAATTGGCAAATCCCTGGGTTGCTGCACCCACGGTGTATTTATTGATGCGGTTGGTACCCACCCCCATGATTCCCCGCAAACCTCCGGTACCGAACTCAAGGTCCCGGTAAAAAGCATCGGCCAGTGCAACTGGGTCGGTCTGCTGCATTTTGCGGATTTCCTTTTTCGTAGTTTCATCGAAATGTCCGCTGAGCCATTGGTCGATTTTCTGTTGGATAGCCTGTTCCATAATCGGATCAATCAGTATTAAAAATAAACACAAAATCGCATAACAGCTCACTTAAATCATCTTTGAATGATTAATTTTGAAACAATGGGAAAACAGGAAGATACCTACCGGGAACAGGGACTCCGGAACCGGCTGGTCGTCGGCCTGAGGGAAAAAGGGATTACCGCGGAAAATGTACTTGACGCGATCAATACTGTACCCAGGCATTTCTTCATGGATACCGCACTAGGGGCTTTTGCTTACCAGGACAGGGCTTTCCCGATTTCCGAAGGGCAAACGATTTCTCAACCCTATACCGTAGCCTATCAGACTCAGCTGCTGGATGTCCACCATTTCGATAAGGTGCTGGAGATTGGTACAGGCAGCGGCTATCAGGCTTTTATACTGGCGGAAATGGGGGCAGCGGTGTATTCGATAGAAAGGCAAAAAAAACTATATGATCAGATGAAGGATTTTCTTTTAGTCCCTAAGTATCCCACCATCCGTTTTTTCTACGGAGACGGATACGAAGGCCTGCCAACTTATGCACCCTTTGATAAGATCATAGTCACTGCCGCCGCTCCTTTAATTCCGGATAAACTCCTGGAGCAACTGAAGACCGGAGGACTGATGGTCATTCCAGTCGGCGGAACCGAAGGCCAGCGCATGATCAGGCTGATCAAAACCGGGAAGGAGGAATATGAACAGGAAGTGTACGATAATTTTTCCTTTGTACCGATGCTGGAAGGCAGGAAAGGGTGATTCCCCTGATTCACCGGTTACCGAATACCGTTCGAAGCAGGCTGCTGACCTGTGCGGCAGGATCCATTCGGATTTTCTGTTCTTCCAGGCCAATATTGTAAAACAATCCGTCCAGCGCCTTTTCAGTTACATAAACGCCCAGATTAGGATTTACTTTCCGGGTAAAGGGAATGCGGTTATAGGTGCTGAAAACCTGGGTCCAGTACCGGGTAGCTCCTGTCTTTTCCAGGCAGGAATCGATGACAGGATGGAAAGCGGCAGTCAGGGCCGGAGTAGTGGTTTTTTGCAGGTAATCAGTAGCGGCATGAGGGCCTCCGGTCAGGATATGGACTGCATCGGAGATCTGCATCCTGCGTATGGCTTGTAAAAAAATCGGGGCTGCTGATTTTGCGGCCTGTTCTGCTGCCCGGTTCATGGCCAGCACGGCATGGTCCACCAGGGAACCCATGCCCATCCTGCTGAGGGTGATCTCCACCTTTGCGGCTTCGGGGGGCAGCAGTATTTTAACAGCGGGATTGCCATAATACCCGTTTTCCGCAGACAACTGCCGGGAAGCATTCTCCGCGCCAACCTCCAGGGCCTGCCTCAAGCCCCTGGCCACCAGAGAATCCGGTATAGCGGCAGGGAAATCCCCGGCAATCCGGGTACCGCTTGGTATCCCAATCCGTAAGCACAGGGGTAAGATGAGTAATAGCCATTTCATAGGACGGTCAATTATTCCGGGTGATTGAGGGCCGGATAGCAGGGAACAAATCCAGCCGGCTGAGTTCAGTCAAAAAAGTTTCCTCAGGGCCTGGTTCCTCCGCCACCCTGCCCATTTCCAATAATATCTTGTTCCGGAGTATTGTTTACCGGTTTCGGTTTCTTTTTGCCAAAGTTCAGGTTATTCTTGCCGAAGCGATAGCTGAAATTGAGCCTGAGTATCCGGGATTGTCGTTTACGGGTTGAAATCTGGGTGAACAGTCCGGGAGAATTGGTTTTGGTGGTAAATATTTCCGAATTGAATACATCGATCAGCGCCAAGGTAAGGCTGGCAGCCCTGTTTTTCAGAAAATCCTTCCGTAAAGCGAGGTCAAGGGAACCAGTGGGGCTCACACTGCCCTGAGGAATGATCCGGGGGCCCTCGTAATGTCCGGTCAGCTGCAGGGTAAAATGGGCCGGTAGCGTAGTATTGGAATTTACCTTCACGAACCAGCTCAGCCCCGAGTTGGACAGGTTCTGGGCAAGATTGGATGCCATGATATTGGTTTCATATAAGTTGAAGTTACCCATGATATCCCACCAATTGGTGATCTGCCGGTCCATGGATATTTCCGCCCCATACGTATTAGCTGTATTGGCATTGACAAAAGTGCTGAGCAGGGTATCCCCATATAATGGGGTCACATAGGAAGTGATCAGGTCATTGGTATTCCGGAAATACAACGTGGCCAGCAGATTGTTTTTCCCTTTGTTCAGGTCGTAATTGAATTCAAAAGAATTGGTATACTGAGGTTTTAGTTCAGGGTTGCCCTCAGTCAGATTCTGGGGGTTACTATAATTGATCCTTGGACTGATCTGCCAGAAGGATGGGCGGTCCACCCGTCGGGAATAGTTCAGCTGTAACTGGGAATATTTCCCGATTTGCTGTGTAAGGAAAACGCTGGGATAAAATCCTGGCTGAGTATAAGTGAATTGGCTGGATTCCTGGTAATTATTACCTATAAAATGATAATCTTCGTACCGCAGGCCCACCTGATAACTGAAATGGCCATAAGAGTCCGAATAGCTGGCATACCCGGCAAAATCCTGTTCCTGGTAAGCATAATTATAGGATGCAATTGTATCTTCCAGATAGTTTTTGCTGGGATAATCATAATTGCTTACCGTAGCCAGGTTTAGGCTGTTAAAGAGAGTCACTTTTACTCCGGTTTCAAATTTCCCCTTTCCCTTGCGGAGCGGATCGGTATAATCACTTTGTAAGGTGACGATCTTGTTATGCCCATTTCCATCATTGGTCTGAAGTATCGGCAGCAGGCTCTGCTGTCCGGAGGAGTCATAAGCAATGGTATTATAATAGCCAGTACTGGGTACATTGAACTGCCTTATATCCGCTTCTGCAGAGAACTGTTCCTTTTTCTTTGTAAAATTATGAGTAAAGTTAATATCCCCGGAAATGAAGTGGAAATGGGCTGAATTCTGGGTATACCGCAGACTGGTGGAATCCTGCACCTGACTGGCATTCAGGTAATCGGTGCTCAGGCCATTGAATGAACTCCAGTATCCTCCACCCATTCCTCCCTGTACGGATAGGGTATTTCTGTTATCCAGGGACCAGTCAATTCCGATCCTCCCAACCTGGAAAAGGTGTTTGTTGAAATCATTCTCGTACTGGTTTAGGTAATTATTCTGATACAGGTTATTGCGGATTGTGGTATCATACATTGGATTATCTTCTGAATGTACAAAATAATGCAGGTTGATATTGATGGGGTTTTTATAAATATTCAGGCTTGCTCCTGCATTGTATTTATCATATGATCCGGCGCCAGCCATGACATTGCCATTGATGCCGGGTTTTCGGTTTTTCTTCAGCACAATGTTGATTATTCCGCTCTGACCTGCGGCGTCATATTTAGCTGACGGATTGGTGATGATCTCAATACTCTGGATTTCATCTGCAGGGATCTCATCCAGGGTGAGGGGCGTTTGTTTGCCATCCACAAAAATGGTAGGGGTGCCGTTGCGGAGCGTTACATTGCCATCCACATCCACATTTACGGTGGGAACCTGCCTGAGTACATCTGTGGCAGTGCCCCCGACGCTGGCCAGGCTTTTGGCTACATTGAACACTTTTTTGTTCAGGCCCAACACAAAAGTACTTTTCTGTCCGGTCACTTCGACTTCCCGGAGAGCCTGGGCCGTGGGCTGGAGCTTGATATTACCCAGATCCTTTTCGACATGGTTAGGGGGGGAAATGATTTCTGGCTGTTCGATGGGTATATACCCGATAAAATTGATACGAAGGATGAACTGACCTGAGGGTAGATTATCCAGGCTGAAATCACCGTTGGCCTTTGTATACACTCCGGTGACAACTGAAGTATCCTTGGTCTTTAAAAGGGTAACTGTAGCAAACTCGACACCTTTCCCGGTCTGTGAATCCACAATTCTGCCGAAAAGATGTCCGATATTTGGACCTTTGCCACTGCCTGCTTGTCTGCCTGAAAACTGGGGAGTTCCCTGGGCCATTGCCAGTACTGGAATCAATAAGGTAAAGCCAAACCAAGTGTAAATTCTTTTCATTGTTTTTTTAATTATTGTAATCATTAGTGTACGACTCATTTATTTTTCAAAGTTAACTTCACATGAACTGCTGAAAATAAATATTGTGATGAAAGGGCAACCAGCTTTGTAAATACTTTATATCCGAATCCGTCCATTCATCACTTGAAGCACCTATCTCCCCTGGCTAGAAATACAAAGCAAGAGCTGTGCCACTGTTTTTCGGGGAACTACCTTATTACAGCAGGCCGTGATTTAAGAAGAATTAATTATTCTCGGAACAAAGGTATCTGCTTTTCCCCTGACAGCCAGATTGTGACCCCATATTAACACTGTGTTAACCCACAAGGAATTTTAGTACATCTGTTATGCAGCATTAAAAACTGTCCGGGATATGCTTTCTTTATGGATGAGCGGATAATTTCAAATAGAAACAGCTCCTTAGTTACTGGGTATTGACTTAGCTCCCGGTGTTATATGAGGCCGGTAAAATGATTAATATTGCTGTGAAAAAAAAAGCCATGATTAAAAATACCGGCATTGGGACCAGGGTACGCCATCCGGACTTTGGCCTGGGGGTCATATACAAACAGGACCTGGTCTCTTTGTTCATCATGTTTCCGGATAAAGGTAGCGTGGAAATATCCCGGAATACCGATACGCTGGAACTGGTGGAAGCAGTCAATCAGGACGAATCATATATTACGAGAGAATACCTGGAAATGATAATCCGGCAGGCTTTCGAGGATTATACAGATCTCACGGAAAATATACCCCTTGCGGGGCGCTGGATAAAAGGGAAGATTATTCTTCAGCCTGGTTCACCGGAAATTAAATCCAAGGAGATTCCCATCGAAGTCTTTTTCCACAAGATTGTCATGCTGCGGGACCGTTTGCGGGTGCTGGAACAGAAAATAAATAGCCATAAACTGCTGAGTGATGAAGATAAAATCGAGATACAACTGTATATCACCCGCTGCTATGGTTCACTGACGACATTCAACCTGCTTTTTCGTAATGAGAAAGATGGATTCACCGGGGAATCCGAAAAATAGCTTCGGGGCGGTTTTGCTTTTGAAAGCATTTGCGTTAATTTTGCTTTCAAACTATGGTGATTGTAGCTCAGTTGGTTAGAGCGCCAGATTGTGGCTCTGGAGGCCGGGGGTTCGAGTCCCCTCATTCACCCGCGACATTGCAGATATACCTTAATTCCTGCCGGCATTAATTACTCCAGCCCCAAATAATGCTGGCCTTCATCGTAGGTCCTTTCCAGGGCATCGAGGATGGCTCCGAACTGCGTGGGGTTACCGGCAAAATCAGCTTTGGCTACATCAATGACCAGGGTCCGGAAATGATGTTGCTTTATGTACTGGACATAGGCTTCCTGTAAATTGAATAAATATTCCGGAGTGATTTTCTGTTCGTAGGACCGGTTTCTTTTCCTGATATTGTCCATTAACCTGGCCAATGGGGCATGGAGGTAGATGAGCAGGTCCGGCTGTACGATCTGGGGACTCAGGATATCAAAAAGTTTCTGGTATATCCGGTATTCTTCCTCCGGCAGGTTGACCCTGGCGAAAAGCAGGGATTTGGTGAACAGGTAATCCGAGATCACCGCACCACCGAAAATATCCCTGGTTTGCAGGGTGTCCTTGAGCTGCTTGTACCGTTCTGCAAGGAAAAACAGCTCCAGCGGAAAAGCGAACTGTTGCGGATCTTCATAAAAACGGGCTAAAAATGGGTTTTCGGCAAATTGTTCCAGTACCGGCTTTCCGTTAAAATGATCGGCGAGCATGGCGGCCAGGGTGGTCTTACCAGAACCGATATTTCCTTCCACACTGATGAATTGGTATTGCATGAGCTATCCGGACCGTAAAGAATGCAATATAGGATTTAGCCGCGACCAGGCATTACAGGTAACGGACAGGAACAGGGGAATACTTTTTCACCTGCAGGGTATCCTGACATGCTTCCAATAGTTCACTGATGGGTAGATTGAGTATGGGATGGATAAACTCCGGGTCAATTTCAGCCAGGGGAACAAGGACAAAACGTCTTTCCTGAAGGTGTGCATGAGGAATATGAAGATGTTCTTCATTTATGATATCCTTGTTATAGAAAAGGATATCGATGTCAATAATCCGGGGTTCCCAGATCTTCCTGCGTATCCTTCCCATGTTTACTTCAATGGCAAGAATTGCCTTCAGTAACTCTCCGGTCTTCAGATAGGTATTGACCCGGACAGCCTGATTCAGATAATCGGGTTGTTCTATCTTCCCCCAGGCTGCAGTCTCATAAACAGAAGAAATTTGTTCAATTTTGCCGATCTGCCTGGAGACAAGTTCCACCGCTTTGCGCAAATAAGATTCTCTGTCTCCCTGGTTACTGCCTATTAGTAAATATGCCGTGTTCATAAAGCGGTTCTGGAACAAATGTAACAAATCGGCGTATTTTTGAATCTTTTAAAAATAAATTATTTTGATCCATGAAGTCTTTCTTCAAAATATTTTTCGCTTCCCTGCTTTCCCTGGTGGTTTTCAGTGGCTTGTGTTTACTTGTCCTAGTTATCTTCTTCATGATAGCTACCTATTCCGGGAAACCGGTCATCCCGGGTAATTCCGTGTTGGTGGTGGATCTGACACAATTGCTTTCCGAACAGGATCAGCAGGACCCCCTTGGACATTGGCTGAATAGCTCCCCATCCCTGGTCCCCGGGCTATTCAGTACAGCAACGATCATCCGGGAAGCAGCAGCAGATCCCCGGATCAGGGGTATTTATCTCAAACTGGGGGAGGATCCCAATGGTTTAGGGGACGCAGATGAAATCCGGGATGCCTTGCTGAATTTCCGGAAATCGGGAAAATTCATCATTGCCTATGGAGATGATATCTCCCAGAAGGACTATTATATAGCTGCTGCAGCCACCCAGGTTTTCCTCAATCCCGGAGGGATATTGGACTTCAGGGGCTTTGCCGTCCAGGAAATGTTTCTCAAAGGTTTGCTAGACAGGCTGGAGATCCGGCCTCAGATATTTTTTGACGGGAAGTACAAAAGCGCTACCGAGCCCCTGAGGGTGGTCAAAATGACAGCGGCTAACCGTTTGCAGACCCAGGTACTGCTCCAGGAGGAATATCATCATTTTCTGGAAGGCATTGGAGCACTTCGCCATATAGATACCGCCAACCTGGCTGAATATGCCAATGATTACAAAATACGGACTGCGCGAGATGCCTACGAATTCAAACTGGTGGATGGGCTTAAATATAATGATGAAGTAATGGATACCATAAAGCGGATGCTGACCATCCCCAGGGGGAATTCCATCCATTTTATCAGTCCGGCAATGTATGGTGAAGCCAACAGGATATCCAATCCGGATAATGCATCCTATATTGCTGTCATTTATGCTGAAGGGGACATCGTGGATGGGAAAAACAACGGAGGGGGCCCCATGATTGCCGCAGATGATTATGTGAGCCTGATCCGTAATGTTCGCCGGGACAGTAAAGTGAAGGCCATAGTCCTGCGGGTCAATTCACCGGGAGGCAGTGCACTGGCTGCGGAAAAGATCTGGCGGGAACTTAACCTGGCCAGGGCATCGAAGCCGGTGGTGGTGTCCATGGGGGATTATGCAGCTTCGGGGGGATATTACATCTCCTGCATGGCAGACAGCATCTTTGCTGAACCGGGTACCCTGACGGGCTCGATCGGTGTATTTGGGGTGATACCGGACTTCAGTAGTTTTTTTAAGGACAAGCTGGGGATCACTTTTGACGGAGTGAAAACGTCCAGGTATGCGGATCTGGGAAGCCTCGGAAGCCCGCTGACCAGCGAAGAAAAGCAAATCATCCAGCAATCGGTGGATACGACATATGCAGATTTTAAACGCAAAGTGGCTAGAGGAAGGAAGCTGGACCCGGTTATCGTGGATAGCATTGCCCAGGGACGGGTATGGACGGGAATGGCTGCCCGGAAAATCGGGCTGGTGGACCGGCTTGGCAATATCGAAGCAGCTATACATTGTGCTGCCGGCCTGGCCCACCTTAAACATTATTCGCTGGAAACGTATCCTGCCGTGAAATTTGATATCAGGACTGCCCTGGAGAATCTGCGATCCGGTGTCAGGGCAAACATGCTGAAACAGGAATTGGGAGATCATTACCGGATTTTCGAAGAATTAAAAGCTGTTTCCCAGTATAATGGAATCATCCAGGCCAGGATGCCCTATACACTGGACATCCACTGAACTTCATCCAAATTTGTGTAGTCGGCATTTTCGCGTAGGTTTGCAACGCCTAAAAAATTATCATGGCTGAATCATATAATCAGCTCAGGGCAATGATGGCCATCGCCAAGGGAAGCCTGAAAGCCATTTTCAGGAGCCCTTCCGCTGTGGTGTTTACCCTGGCCTTTCCCCTGATATTCATCCTGGTATTCGGTTTTGTCGGACACGGAAAAATCACTGTAACTGCAGGGGTTGCCCGAACCTGTGACACCCTCAATCCGGTTTACCGGAGCCTGTCCGGCATTCAAATTGTTAAGCTGGTCCACTACAGGTCAGACAGTTTGATGAAAGATGACCTGACCAAGGGCAGGATTACGGCCATCCTGAATATTACCGACGGATCTGGAACAGCGGGCAGTCCTCATTATCAGGTGGGTATTACCACTTCGGCTGCAGCAGCGGACCGCATTGGGATGTTCGAAGATATCATTGACCATGTCATTGATCATATCAATACCCGCATGTTTCCCGGCAGGGCAACGATTGCCGTGGTTCCAGCTCCAACAATTGTTCCGGGAAGACAATACAAGGAAATTGATTTCATCCTTCCCGGCATGCTCGGATTTTCCCTGCTGAGTGCAGGGGTTTTCGGTACTGCGTTCATCTTTTTCAGCCTTCGTCAGACCCTGGTGTTGAAACGGTTCTTCGCCACCCCGATCAACCGCATTTATATCGTGCTGGGAGAAGCTATTGCCCGACTCGTTTTCCAGATCATGGGGGCTGTGGTGATCATCGGTGTGGGATATTTTGCATTTAACTATACCCTGATTCATGGCCTGACCACTTTACTGGAAATGCTCCTGCTGAGTGCTTACGGCCTGATCGTATTCATGGGATTCGGATTTATCGTGAGCAGCCTGTCGAAAACCGAAAGCACTATTCCCCCGATGGCAAACCTGGTTACACTGCCCCAGTTTTTGCTGGCCGGCACTTTTTTTCCCGTGGATGTTTTTCCTAAATGGCTGCAGCCATTATGCAAGATATTGCCCTTGACCTATCTCAATGATGCATTCCGGAAGATAGCTTTCGAAGGACTGAACTTTTCCCAGATTCTTCCCCAGCTCCTGGTCCTGACCATTTGGGGACTGATTGTTTATGCGGTTACCATCAAGGTTTTCAGGTGGGAATGACCTTCCTTACCCTATTTTAATATCCTTTTTTTAATGAAGTTTCTGAAGATATTTTGGTTTGGATTGCTGAGCCTGCTGGTTCTTGGCATTATCATCACCTTTGTGCTTCCTTCCAGGGGGCATGCGGAAATCAGCGGGCTCATTAATGTCCAGCCAGACCTGGTCATTGACCAGATCGGAAGTGCTGTCAATGTGCCAGAATGGATCCCTTTCAGCCGACCGGATTCTGGTTGGCAGTTCCGTTTTACTGGACCCGCAGCAGGGGCAGGAGGGACCTGCATCTGGAAAAGATCCGGAAATGCGAGTGATGATGGGAGTTATACCATCACCAGGGTGATCGCCCGTCGGGAGGTGGATTTCCTGATAACGGTCGGACACCTGCAAGAAAAGGGTTCCTTTATCCTGGCCCCTTCCCTTGGAGAAAGAAGCACCTGGTTCAAGTGGTTTATCATCATCCACACCGGCATATGGCCCTGGCAACGCTTCTTCGCGTTGTCCTTTGGCGATATCATGGAGCCTGCCATGAACAATGCCGCGCAGCGGATCAGGGAACTGAGCATGGAAAATTACCGGGAAGGGATTATGATCAAAAAGATGTCCATCCGCACCCGCTTGATCCTTTCAGAAGGGGATTCCTGTCGGTCGGGTCAGATTACTAAACGGCTGGCATTGATGTACAGCAGGCTGCACTGGTTCATGGATTCCCACGGCTTGGTACAATCTGGTCATCCGATCGCCCAGTATTTCCGGATAGGGGACCATTTATTTGAAGTGCATGCCGGGGTTCCGGTGGACCACCAGGTCCCTGACAGTGGTAAGTTCGTCATTTTGCGGATGCCTTCCGGCCATGTGCTGCGCGGGAGGTATTTCGGTGGTTATAGCGGAATCCGGAAAGTGTATGAAGTACTGGAAGATTATGCCCGTCGACATTTGCTGCAAGCCCCGGCAGGTCCCTGGGAAGAATATGTCACGGATACCTCCAAGGTTAAGGACAGCCTGAAATGGGAAACCGATGTCTTTTATCCTATTTACTGACCGGCCCGGCTATTGGGGAACTTTCTCCCTATGTACTTCCAGCAATTCCCGGATGGCCTGATAGACTTGTTCCAACTGTGCATTGGTGATGCAATAGGGAGGCATGAGGTACAGGGTGTTGCCTAAGGGCCGAAGGATGATTCGCCGCCGGAGGAAGAAATCATACAGGGAATCCCGGATGGGATTGGTATAGCTGTCAGGCTGCCCAGTGTCCATTTCAAAGGCCAGGATAGTGCCTGTCTGGCGGAGGTTCCTGATCGCCGGATGATCCTGGATCTGGAGCCTGAAGTCTGCATGAAGTTTGGAAATACGGAGGATATTGTCCTGGCAATCCGGTGATTCCAGGAGGTCCAGGCTGGCATTAGCTGCAGCGCAGGCAATGGGGTTTGCCGTATAGGAATGTCCGTGGAACAGGGTCCGGGTCCGGTCCTCGGAAAGGAAAGCTTCAAATACAGACTGATTGCAGGCAGTCACTCCCATGGCCATAGTGCCTCCTGTTATTCCCTTGGACAGGCAGATCATGTCAGCATACTCTTCCACATGATCCATGGCAAATGTCTTACCGGTCCTGCCAAATCCGGTCATCACTTCATCCGCGATGATGAGCATTCCCTGGCTGCGGCAATACCGGATAAACCGGTTCAGGTCCGCAGCTTCATGCATTAACATGCCGCCGGAACCCTGGATCAGCGGTTCAAAGATGACTGCAGCATATTCGGAAGGGTGGTGGTCCTCCACCGGATTATCATTGGAAGGGATTTGGGTATAATCTACCTGGAAAAGATAATCAGCGAATACCTGGTTGAAAACACTTCTTCCGCTTACGCTCATCGCTCCGAATGTATCCCCATGATAAGCATGCCGAAGGGCCAGGATCCGAGACTTTTGGATGCCTTTGTTTCGCCAGTACTGGATCGCCATTTTTAAAGCCACTTCAACCGCAGTGGATCCATTATCGGAATAGAAGACACGGGTCATTTTACCCGGAAGAATGGTCAGCAGCCGAAGGGCCAGCCGGATAGCCTGGGGATGGGTGAATCCGGCGAATATGCAGTGTTCGAGGGTGCAAGCCTGTTCAAATATCTTTTGGGCAATATAGGGATTACCATGTCCGTGAAGATTAACCCACCAACTGCTGATCGCATCCAGGTAGGCATTATCCTGTTCGTCAAATAATAAGGCTTCCTTTCCCCGGACCATGGGAATGGCAGGGGGAGCGGATTTCATTTGGGTATAGGGATGCCAGATGTATCGGCTGTCCTGTTCACCCAGGGTCATTGGCTGTTCCGGCATGGAGCAAAAGTAAGGATAGTGAGGGGTGCTGGCAGTAAAATTCCTTATCTTAGCTCAAAATGACGCTGGCGCGTTTTTTGTATCCTAAAATCTGGAAACAACTTTTAATACATAATAAAAATGAAAAGAACAGCTACAGCCGTCTGGAACGGATCTGGAAAGGAAGGCATTGGGTACCTGACCTCACAGAGTACAGTATTGAACAAGACGGCATATTCCTATCATTCGCGGTTTGAGGAAGGCAAAGGGACCAATCCGGAAGAACTGGTCGCCGCTGCCCACGCCGGTTGCTTCAACATGAAACTCAGTTTTGTGCTTGGGTCAGCTGGATTTACCCCGGACTCCATCGAAACCATGGCAACTATTACCCTGGAAAACGGTTCAGTCACCAGTTCCCACCTGATCGTAAAAGCCAGGATACCCGGAGTAACGGAAGAAAAATTCCAGCAATGCGCGGAAGAAGCCAAAAAGGATTGTCCCATTTCCAAGTTATTGAACACTAAAATCAGCATGGAAGCCTCCCTGCTTTAAAGCGGGAGAAGGATTTTATCCATTGCTTATAACCCAGGGATAAACTGCTGTCCTTTTATCCAGAGGATTTGGTTTGATTTTAAATGAATGGTTACTTTACCACATTAAATATCCTGAACCTTTTTACTGCATTCCAATGAATTTGGGGGACTGCCTCCAACGGAGAGCTGAACTGATTTTGGGAAAATCAGGCCCTTCTACCCGGCTCCGGAAACCTCCTGCTCAGGCATTGTTGCAGACCAGATTTTAGGCTACTTTTTCCGGTGGAATAAAATTCCGATGGATATATCCCAGGTATCATTGTGAATGGTACCCGACTGAGCGGACGGAACGAGATTTTCAATACCGACATCATAATCCAGGGAAATTAAAAAACCCATATTGAAAATATATTCTGCCCTCATATCTATCCCCCAGTCCCCGGCTTTCATGACATCGGTGGCACTATTCCCAAAGGCAATCTTCCCGCCCCGGGACTGGCCATATACTGCCCTGGCAAAATAAGGCCCTGCCCCAATGAGGAAACAGCCTGGCCCTGCCTTTGCCTGGTACATGATATCGAGTGGAACCTTTACATAAACTATTCCCTTCCTGTAATTACCATAAGTCTGGTCCTGGACCCTTACCCCAAAAGCGGATAATAAAAATTCAGGCTGGAGGAAGAGGGGTCCGTGAATGTCAACGTTGGCCACCAATCCCCCAAAGGGGAAAGCAAGACTACTGAAAGTCGGATCCCAGGCAACATAACCACCCGTTGTGCCGCTAGCCTGGTAAGACTCCCCGTCAAGCCCATAACCCGCAGTCAGGCCAATGCGGAATGCCTGCTGGGCATCGCCAGGGGATATAATGCACATGAGCATGAGGCAGGTCCATGATGGATAAAGCAAATATTTTTTCATATAAATTTTTTTTACTGAAAATGGTATTTGAATCAGTATTTATCACTATTTGATTATTCAACCCCCGTAGCAGCCCTAATCACTTGAAATTTCCCCTGCTGACCCCAGTTGAACTTTTTACACTGATTATCCATATTGCTTATGGAATCCTGTAAATATCAGCTGGGGTAAAAACTATTTTACAGCGGATATCTCAAGCAAAGACCAATGCCTCTTTATATGTAATGGAGTTGCTTTCCCAAAGTAATGAATAATAAATATATATATAATATTTTATTATTAGAAATCTGCAGAAGTATCCCTTAACTTAATTGAGTACAATTTGTAGTTTTAGGGTATTGCATCCACACTCATTAATTTTCCCTCCATTTAACCCAGCTGAGAAGCCTGATCTGCAGGACATCGATTTTATATTCACTTCAGCGGAAAAACCCAGGGTAAACCACCGGGATTCTGGCATAAAGCAGACCAACCGGAAGCAGGTATTTTGCTATTCGAAGTAGTTTTATCGGTATCTATTTTCCCAATGGGGCATTTTGCATTGATGCGCTTAATCTGGGGTTTTAACAAGGGATTTAGCCTGATTGACTACCCCCGGCCGATGTTCATGTATGCAGGTTAACCCCAGGTCCAACCTGGCGGTGCTTCTGGTATGCTTCAACCAGGTCCGGTTCGTTTTATACTTTCCGGTATCCTTGTGCACTGGGCTGATTCAACAGCTGGGTTGCGGTAATCCCCCTTATTTGTGATACTTTCAACCCCCTTCCCCTGCATCTTGCATTTTTGGTATTTGTTCAAAATAACGCCTGCGTTATTTTTGCCAATCATCTGATGGGACTTTTCACTGGTCATTTCTGCACTTAGCATCCAATTGCCCCGGATATCACCTACTGCATTTTGTCGTCATAGCAGTGTTCTGTCTTTTATTTTGGCTATACCTCATCCAGGAGAGCTGTACCTGGGGATCAACAGTTCATCTTAAGGGCGGAAATGGCTAGGATTCTCCGGGTAAAATATTTTTTATGGGATAAACAGAAATGCAGCAGGCGGCCGGAATTCCGATTGCCTGCTGCATTTAAAAAAAACAGATGTTTACCTTTTCATTTCATCGATCTTCATCGGTGGAGTCAGATACTGTTTATCTTTTTCAGTAACCAGGGCCTTGGCCAGGTTAAAATGGGCAGACTGCCGGATATCATCACAGGAAGCTCCGATATGAATAGTATATGTTCCTGCTGCAGCTACCCAGGAAGAACTGGCGGTGTTATAGGAAGCCAGGTCCCCGGGGTGAAGCGTAAAGTGGAAAGTTTGGGACTGGCCAGGTTGCAAAAGCCTGGTCTTTCCGAATGCCTTCAATTCTTCAGCTGGTTTATCCAGTCCACCGGAAGGGGCACTGAGATAGAGTTCCGCAACATCCTTTCCGGCTACCTTACCGGTGTTGGTTACTGTTACAGATGCGGACAGACTATTGTGGAAAACAGGACCCGATAGGTGGAGACCACTGATGCGGAAATCTGTATAGGATAGGCCATAACCGAAGGGATAGGCAGGAGTGACATGGAAGGTAGTATAATACCGGTAACCTACATAAATCCCTTCCTGGTAAATCACCTGCGTAGGATGACCTGCGGGTGTTCCTGGAAAATTCTTAGCGGATGGTACATCCTGGTATTGCATGGGGAAAGTGACTGCCAGCTTGCCCGAAGGATCTACTTTTCCACTCATGATATCCATGATGGCATTCCCTGCTTCCTCGCCCGGTTGCCAGGCAAGCAGGATGGCGTCTACCTGATCCCTCCAACTGGAGACATCAATGACCCCTCCAATATTAAGGACAACCACTACTTTTTTGCCTTTTGCATGAAATGCCTTGGCTACGGTATTGATCATGTCCTTTTCCTTACTGGACAGGTAATAATCATGGGGAAGCTTCCGATCTGCTCCTTCCCCAGCATTCCTGCCCAGGGTGATCACGGCGATATCAGCCAGGTTTGCTTCATAATCGGCAAGTTCCGGACTGATGGTCATTTCCGGTATGGGGGGCGGGAGCATGAAAAAGGAAGTTAGCCGGGGGGCGCTTCCCTTGGAAATATATATATAATGCTGATAGGCACTGGACAGACTATCCTCGGCTTGATAACCCGCATTCTTCATCCCCTCAAGCAGGCTGGTGACAAAAGGTTTATTCACATTGCCACTGCCCGTTCCGTTGGCTATCAGGTCATAGCTGGTGTTGCCAAAAGCAGCTATGGTATGGATTCCCGTCAAGGGAAGGGCATGATTTTCATTTTTCAATAGGATCATACCCGCGTCTGCACCCTCCCTGGATACGGCGGCATCAGCCTTCAGGTCAGGGTGACTAGAGAATGGGTAATGTTTGAATTGCGGGGATTTCAGGATGATCCTCAGAATATCTTCCACGTTCTGATTAAGCTGCTTCATGGTGATCTTTCCGGCTTTCACTCCATCCATTATTTTCGAGGATTGCATGGGAGAACCAGGCATCAGCAGGTCATTGCCTGCATTCATCTGGGCCACAGGATCATGACCTCCAAACCAATCCGTCATGACAAAACCCTTGAATCCCCATTCTTTCTTAAGTATATCGGTAACCAGATCCCTGCGCTCGGAGGTATAGGTATCGTTGACTTTGTTGTAAGAAGTCATCACGGTCCAAGGCCTGGATTTTTTCACTGCGATCTCAAAGCCACGCAGGTAAATTTCCCTAAGAGCCCGTTCACTGATTATTTCATTGATACTATTTCGGTTTGTTTCCTGGTTATTGGCCACGAAATGCTTGATGGATGTACCCACTCCATTAGACTGTAGGCCGTTCACCATGGCCGCAGCCATGTTGCCGGCAATGACCGGGTCTTCTGAATAGTATTCGAAATTCCGCCCATCCAGCGGATTACGCTGGATATTCATGGCTGGTCCCAGTATGATGTCTACCCCGAATGCATGCACTTCCTTACCGAAAGCGACACCGACTTTTCTGACCATGGCGGTATCCCAGGTGGAAGCAAGTAGGGTGGCTACCGGAAATCCGGTGGCGTAATAGGTTCTGGAACTGTCATGATTCCGGATGGGGTTAATGCGCACTCCAGCTGGACCATCCGACATAGTGATGGACGGGATGCCCAGCCTGGGAATTGGTTGAGTCCTGCCAGCAGCACCTGGAACTTTTTCTGGGATCCGGTCTGCATTCGGATTAGAGGGGGGCAGGTGGAAACTGCCGGCACTATCCCTTCTTTTATTGATCATTTTGCGTATCGCAGCAGGGATCCGGAATCCCATGCCCACCACCAGGCTGGCCTTTTCTTTCAGGGTCATTGCGGCAACGACGGCACTTAGCGGAGCCTTGCCCAGTTGCGGCAGTTTGCTTTTGGTTGGAGTCTGGGCAATCACAGCCATCGGTACCCCAAGGACTAGGATTAAAAAGAGTAAATATTTCATAGCGGATCAAATATTTAGGTGAATGGTGAAAAGTTAGCTGATTTGTAAAATTATTTATTCCATTGAATGCTGGCAGATGACCAATCCCTGGAATTCGGACCGATTCGGATGATGAATTTGCCCGGATCCCAGCTATAGCTCAGATCCTCATGAAAATATTTCAGGTCAGCAGGAGTAATGACAAATGTAACCTGCCTGGACTGTCCCGGTTGCAGAAAAAGTTTCTGAAATCCTTTCAGGTCCTCCACACTCCGGGTTACCTCAGCTACGGGCTGGCTGATGTATAACTGAGGGGTTTCCTCACCGGGATATTTACCGGTATTGGTAATCTTGATGGTAGCAGACACCTGATCATTCCCTGTTGCCACAACCTTATCCAAATGCATTTTACCGTAATGGAACTGGGTATAACTTAACCCGAATCCAAAAGGATACAATGGATCGTTGGTCACATCCAGGTATTGAGAAGTGTATTTCTGCCCGTATTGATATGGGCGACCGGTGTTTTTGTGATTGTAATACACCGGAATCTGACCCACACTCACCGGAAAACTCATTGTGAGCCTCCCTGATGGATCATATTTTCCAAACAAAATATCAGCAATACCATTTCCTGCCTCAGTTCCTCCATCCCAGGTTTCCAGTATGGCTGCACAATGGGCATTTTCCCAGGGCAGGGTAAGGGGTCTGCCGTTGACCAGCACCAACACCACCGGTTTGCCTGTCTTCACTAAGGCTTTCAGGAGGTTTTCCTGGCAGGAGGGAAGCCCTATCTTGCTTCGGCTGGCAGCTTCACCAGTCATATTTGAAGATTCTCCGAGTACGGCAACGATTATATCTGCCTTTTCCGTCGCCCGGAGGGCTTCATCCAGCTGTGCCTGAGGATCAGCCCGGCTTTGCAGGGGTTGCAACCTGGACACATTTGCATCCAGTTTATGCAGCATAAAAGTATCATCGGTGATATCGGCCCCCCGGGCATAGATGATCTTTAACCGGTTTCCCGCAGCTGCAGTGATACCCTGGCGGATACTGACCACTTTCTCCGGATCCCCTGCCAGTACCCAGGTGCCCAACAGGTCTGACTGATCGTCTGCCAGTGGTCCGATCAGGGCAATTGTTCCGGACTGCTTCAGTGGCAGCGTCTGACCGGCATTTTTCAACAGCACACAGGAATGCTCAGCGATTTTACGGGCTGTATCCAGACTGGCGGCGGTCAACATGGCATGGGATGCCCTGTTTTCATTGATCCGCAGGTAAGGGTTGGCAAATAATCCCAGCTTGTATTTGGCGTCGAGAATCAGGCGGCAGGCATTGTTGATTTCGGCCATGGTGACTTTACCTTCCTGAAGTGATTTTTTCAGGGTCGTCAGAAATCCTTCCCCGACCATGTCCATATCTATGCCGGCCCGGAGTGCCAAGGCCGAGACTTTTTGCAGGTTACCAAGCCCGTGTTTTGAGAGTTCATTAATGGCCGTGTAATCACTGACCACCAGGCCTTTGAATCCCCATTGTTTCCTCAGTAAATCAGTCATCAGCCAGTGATTAGCGGTGGATGGAAGGCCATTGATATCATTGAAGGAACTCATGACGCTCCCCGCTCCGGCGTCAATGGCTGCTTGATAAGGAGGAAGATAATACTGGTACATCTTGATCCTGCTCATATCCACCGAATTATAGTCCCGACCGCCTTCGACGGCACCATACAAGGCAAAATGTTTGACACAGGCCATCACCGTATTTGTATCTTGTAAACTGTTCCCCTGATAACCATGTACCATTGCCTCAGCAATTAGGGAACCCAGCCAGGGATCTTCCCCGGACCCCTCGGCAACCCGTCCCCACCGGGGATCACGGGAAATATCAACCATGGGAGAAAACACCCAGTCAATGCCATCGGCGCTGGCTTCGGTGGCGGCAATCCGGGCAAAAGATTTAATGAGCGCAGTATCCCAGGTGCAGGATATCCCCAGGGGAATGGGGAAAATGGTCCGGTGACCATGGATTACATCCAGTCCGAATATCAGCGGGATATGCAACCGCGATTCCTTCACTGCAATTTCCTGCACTTTACGGGCGGCCGAAGGAGTATAAATATTAAATACCCCGCCTACTTCACCCTTCCGTATTTTATCTTCCAGGTTTTTGCCGGCGGTTGGACCCGTCAAAGCGGAATTATTTCCGGTGGGCAGGTTAAGCTGTCCGATCTTTTCCTCCAGGGTCATTTTATCCATGAGCCGGCGAACGAAGACATCCATTTTTGAGTCAGGCGAAACTTGCTGACCAAAGCTATTGAGTGTGGTAAGAGCTATCAGCATTCCCGCCAGCCATATTGTATATTTGGTCATGTAAAGGGTAGATGAATTCAGGTAGAATATTTTGAAGCCAGCGGTATCAGAAATTATTACAATATATTCACTGGTGCATCCGGAATTGCTGCGGAAACCGGAAAATAAATGTAGCCCATTTTTATATTTTCCAAGAAATTTAGTTATTAACGGAAAAAGGGGCGGCATTCAGCTTACACAGATAAATACCAAGGGTTATCCCGTTCATACCGGTGGCCCGGGGGTTGATTTGGGGAAAATCGTATTCTTTGCTATTATTAGGGGCAGTTTAACCATTTAAACGCGTTTATATGTATCGATCCATGGTTTTGATATGCTTTAGTCTGGTCGTTTTTACAGGGCTTCAGGGTCGAAATATTCCCTCGCCCTGTTCCCGGATGACCGGCGTTTTCAATGTCCGTGATTACGGAGCTACTGGAGATGGCAGGCACCTGGACAGCCGGGCCATTAACAGGGCCATTGCCGCTTGTTCCAAAGCTGGCGGAGGGGTTGTGGAGTTCCCGCCCGGAATTTATCTTTCAGGCAGCATACATCTGGCCAGTCATATCCGGTTGTATATCGGATCAGGGGCCACCATCCTGGGTGCACCTGCAGCAATGAAAGCGTATGATATCGCAGAACCTTTTTCCGGAAAGGCTTATCAGGATGGGGGACATACTTATTTTCATAATAGCCTGATCTGGGGGGAGGGCCTGACCGATGTGTCCATCACCGGCATGGGGACAATCAATGGGGGAGGGCTGACCCGAAATGACAAGGATGTGGGTCAGGGTCCCGTAGGTAATGGAGACAAGGCAATTGCCCTGAAATCATGCCGCAATGTACTGATCCGGGATATCACCATCCTTCATGGCGGCCATTTTGCCATGCTGCTGACCGGCTGTGACCTAGTCACTATTGATAATGTGACGATTGATACTAACCGCGATGGAGTGGACCTGGATTGCTGCTCCAATACCATGGTGTCCAACTGCAGGATCAATTCTCCGAATGACGATGGCTTATGCATCAAGAGTTCCTATGCACTCCAAAAAAAGATTCCCACCCAGAACCTCATGATTACCAATTGTGAGATATCGGGATTTAAAGAAGGTACCCTGGTTGATGGGAGCAGACAATCTGCCCATAATGGGTATGCGACCGGGGGACGCATTAAATTTGGTTCAGAATCCAATGGTGGATTTTCCAACTGCACGATCTCCAACTGTACCTTCACCCATTGTCTGGGCCTGGCCTTGGAGGAAGTGGACGGGGGCATTATGGAGGGAATCAGCATTTCAAACCTGACGATGCAGGATATTTCCAGGTATCCTATATATATTACCTTAGGCAGCAGGAACCGGGGGCCTTCGGGAATCACCCAGGGTATCATGCGCAATATCAGTATTTCAGATGTGATTGGGACCGAAATGGATTCCGTGAGCGGGATACAGGTTACCGGAATGCCCGGAGATGATATTGAAGGGCTGAGCTTGCGGAATATCCGCTTTTCCTTCAAGGGGGGAGGCACGGCCGCAGAGGCAGTCAGGAAATTTCCTGAACTGGGCAGTGGCTATCCCGCGCCAAGCTGGCTTGGTCCTACCCCTTCCTGGGGCATTTTTGTCCGCCATGTCAAAGGACTTACCCTTTCCGGGCTTTCATTAAGTACCGATAAACCGGACTTGCGGCCTATCCTGATTTTTTCTGATGTGGAGGATGCGGATATTAATCGATTAAAAGCTCCCGTACAATCCGGGATCCAAGCAGGTATATTCAGGAAGACAAGCGGGCTGACCATTGAAAACTCACCGGAACTAAAATTTTCCAGGTAATCATCCTGCATATTTCCAGGGCTTTTGCAGGAGCCAGGTTACGTTAAGGTATTTTTCAAGCAAACCATGAATTGATAATTATTAGCCATTTCATAAATATTAAATATTAAATTTTAATATTTAAATAGTTTATAATTTAATTTATTAGCAAAATAATTTATGTTTTTACAATGGATTGCATTTTAACTGAAGATATCAACAGGTCATGGAATAATTCCGCTGAAATTCAAGTGTATCAAGACTTTCAAAATACTGACTATTAAATTAACGGGACACTATTTAGGTCAATATGTGATGGAGAAAAAAGAGTGACCACATAGAT
Organism: Chitinophagaceae bacterium; assembly: GCA_035533815.1. Taxonomy (GTDB): domain Bacteria; phylum Bacteroidota; class Bacteroidia; order Chitinophagales; family Chitinophagaceae; genus JANWKA01. The sequence goes on along the minus strand of DATLTB010000096.1, from coordinate 12,727 downwards.
ATATTATTTTGCGTAATGTAAATGAAACGGCTATATCCATTTATTTTTATAGGCGAGTCGGATCAGCTGCATCCTTGTATTGACATGAAGCTTCTGATATATATGGGCGATATGTGTTCTAACTGTAGCCGGGCTGATGAATAGCTTTTCCCCTATTTGCCTGTATTCAAGTCCTTCCACAAGGAATTTTAGGATTTCAGCTTCCCTGCCGCTCAGGAGGTTTCCGCCCAACGGCACGCCTTGCGCAACGGATCCCTGGGAATCGTATCCTTTCAATAACTGAAGCGTTTTGCGGGCTATGGCAGGTGACATAGGTACTGCGTTAAATTCCACCACATTGCGGATGGCCTCGGTCAGGTTCATGGAACTGTCTTCCTTAAGCAGGTAGCCACTTGCCCCGGCCCTAATGGCTTCAAATATTTTATCATTATCGTCAAAAACCGTAAGGACTATGAATTTAATCTGTGGATACAGGATCGCTCCCACCGCTATGGCCTGAATCCCATCCATATCCGGCATTTCAATATCCATAAGCACAACACCCGGTAATCGATCTACCTCTACCCCCCTCATCTTTTCCAGAAACTGTTTGCCATCGTTAGCTTCAAAATCCACCCGTAAATCCACTGCTTTGTAAAGTTTTTCCTTGACCATGGTTCGCACGATCTGCTTATCATCTACAATGGCTATCGAAATCATCAAATATGTCTTTTAATTTGATCCGGTCCTAAAATGTGAATTTCAGAATCTGCGGCCATCGGTAGGATTACCCTGTTAACTCCCTATAAGGTTATCCTTTACCTGTCAAGCTGGCAATATTTATTAATTTTAATTAATGAGTGAATCTTAGATGCTAAACTATGGTGATTTGGGTTATTTGAGTTCGACCCAAGATGGAATCTTAAATCCAGACCACCAATACAACAAATGGACTATTTCTCTTTAAGAAGGGTTATTTCAGAACCCTGTTCAAGGGAGATGATATTCAATAGATAACCCGCCTCCTTTGCACGGAATTGCATGTTTTTTAACCCGTTTCCTGCAGTGGCCGCGCCGGTATTAAAACCCCTCCCATTGTCCTGGATGGAGAAATACCTGGTATCGCCGCTTACTACCGTAATGAGAATCCTGGATGAATCGGCATGCTTAAATGCATTTTGCAAAGCTTCCTGAAGGATACGGAATACCTGGAGCGCCTCCGTGGGAGAAAGTTTACTGTCCTTTTGGATCTCATCCCTGAATTTTAGCTCGACACCGGGATAATGCCGCCCCATTTTTGTGGCATATAATTTAAACCTGTCTGTAAAATCTGTCATGTTGATGAATTCATTATTCAATACCCAGATGGTCTCCTGTAGAAATCCCAGAATTCCGTGAGCATTATCGGATACATGCTGCAGCTTTTGTGCGGTACTCGGTCTATCTGAAAATTCCTGCAAATGATCGACGCTCGCAATCAGGGCTGTTGTATAGGCGCCAATATTATCATGGAGGTCCCTGGAGATTCTTTCTCGTTCAAGTTGGACAGTGCGCTCTATTTCCAGTTTCCGAAGCTGCCGGTTGTATTTCCACTTGAAATAGGAATACATCAAGAGTCCAAGCAGTCCTGCCATAAAAAGTATGCTTAAACAAATGAACCATCCCTTCCTCCAGTAGGGAGGAGTGATCCTTATGCCTATCTGTTTAAATTCACTGAACCCGTCTTTGGAACTATGGCTTGCAGCATATTGAAAGGTGTAGTAGCCAGGCGGTAAAACATATCTCGCATAACCATAATTACCTGAATTGACCCAGTTCTTATCGATGCCGACCATCCGGTATTGATAGGTATAAATATCCTGGCGGTAACGGCCCATTGTGCTAAATGTAAAGGACAATACGTCTTGCGAATAGGGAACTGTGATCTGATGAAGATCCCATGCCGAAGTATCCCCGTCCCAATCCTCATCCATCACCTTAATATTGGTAATAATTGGCAGGGGCTGATCATTCAGTCTGAGAACGGAGTTTGGGAAAAAGCTGTTAATGCCATTGACGCCACCAAAAAAAAGTTCCCCGTCATTTGCCTTTGCACAGCTGTTATTATTGAACTCATTTCCCTGAAGTCCATCAGATGCATAGATGTTTACAATTTTACCGTCTTTCTTCAAACACGATAACCCCTTGTTTGTACCGCACCATATATTTCCCTCATCATCCTGCAAAAGGCTATAAATGCAATTGTCCGCCATCCCTTCATTTTTATTATAGGTTTTTCGGATGGTACCTTTGGAGTCATCCAGTTCGTAAAGACCGTTTTCAGTGCCCAGCCAGATATTTCCTGCCTTATCCTGATAAAGACATTTGGATACACTGTTTTCATGGAGCTGAAAAACATTTATCTTATTGAAATGTTTACCCTTTACCAACAGGTATATACCGTTGCATCCGAGCCACAGCTGTCCTTTTCGATCCATGATGCCGCAGGTTGAAAACCTGTCTTTAAATATGGACTTAACAACTATTTTGCCATTTCCATAATGTATCAGCAAAACTTTCTGAAGCGAATTAAACAATGCCGTGGTATCATTTAGAACCTGAACGTTGCTATAATACGTCACAAATGAAGGCTTGATTAATTTCTGTAAATAAGGTGGAGAAGGCGAAAGGGTAAATCGCCTTCCATCTAATATATAAGAAGAGTACTTGGAAGTGGTGAATAACAGGTATTGGTAAGGCCTGATCTTCAGGATGCTGCTGACCAGAACCTGACCCATTCCGGAGGGGAAGTTGATTTGTTTGATAAGTCGTTGCAACGTATCATAAAGCATCACACCCCCATAAAGGGTTCCGGCAATGATAAGATCTGCCTTTTTATCCACATAAATACTTCGAATGAAATTATTCTTGTTATCCTGCGTTCCATAATATTTAATTCCGAGGTCATTTAAATTTATCTTTGTGATTCCCTCCGTTAGCGAAAGGGCCCATAAATGATGGAAATGGTCCAGCATGAGCCTGTTAATGTACCCGGTCTGACCGAAGGATTCATTTTGAAGATTGACCACATGCTGCAGAAAATGCCCATTTTCACCATTGACCAAATAAATTTCATTATTGACTGATGTGAAGAATTCACTATCGTGAAAATTACAGAGTGTCTGGTAATTGATCTGATCTGCACGGATTTGTCCAGGGTAATGGCTAAGGAAACGAACCGTCCCGTCTCTAAAATCTCCCTTATATAAGCCATTTGAGGAAGCTATTAGCAAATGATTGCTATCCAATGGGCTATAGGAATGAAAATCACCATAGTTGGATGGAAAATTTATAATCCTGATCTTATGCTCGTTGGTAATGCCGACTTCACATATTCGACGCGTAGAAAAATTTAATAATATTTTTGTTCCATACTGTTGTGTATTATTGATATCGATTCCATTCCCCTTCGCCAATATTATTGGCGGTATGGGAATGGAATCAACCACTTTATGGGTAACCTCGCTTATACCAATTAAGCTTCTTTTTTCAAACCACCAGCACCATACAATTCCCTGCCATTCTGCCACAGGAATGACGGGGTTATTCCAAAAGCTGCTATTTTGATCCTGCAGTTGTTTTGATAGAGGTATATAATATTGAAAAACGGTTTGAAATTTATCCGTCTTACTGCTATAGCAGCTGATTCCATTGCTATAGCTCATCCATATTGTTCCATCCCTCAATTTCAAAAAATGAATGTAACCGGTCTCAGGTAATCCTTTACCGGAAGTTCCCTTTTGTTCCGGAATCAATTTAAAATCCACTCCATCAAAGCGTTGCAAGCCTGCCGCGGTACTTATCCATAAAAATCCCTGATCGTCTTCCACCATGTCCAGTACATGGCTTTCCAGCAAACCCTCATTAACATTGTAATTCTGTCCGCTGAATTTACTTAAGGGTTGGGCGCACCCACATACTTGTAGCTGGATAAAAAAAAATAAAATAAGTAAGCTATATACAGAAAAGTGATGCAGGAATTGCCTGAGCAAGGTGGTTAGGCCCGGATATCGTTCCATCCTATTGATAAAAAAAATCATTAATTGAAATTCCGAGGAATCCCATGTCAGTGGACCGAAGGGCACTAAAGTCATTTTTGATAGAACGCGATGTCATAAAAACCTGCTGATTAAGGTGGGAATCAACCCAGGGGAGGGCCCTTGACCAGTTTAATAATCGTTTATAACATAATGAAATTTCAAAATCATACATATGTAGTATATAAAAAAAGGATCATAAAAACGAATTTCACGCAGCCTTTAATCTGGGAAGTATGGTCATCCATTGGAAAAAAATCACGATTTCAAAGCAAATCCGCATAAATATATTGGGATACCATCTTTTTTTAAAACAGCCAAAGGTATTTATCCGGTTAAAGTTCAGCACCTTATGAATTCGTCCTTTAAATGCAATGTGCAGAATTAATTCCAAACCCAACATTTTTTTATTCGAAAATCACATTTTATGAAGAAAATTTTACTTTCTGTCCTGAGTTGCTTGCTGTTTTGGGCTGCTGGTTACGCCCAGAATTCCCCGGCTACAGCCTATTCGATGGCTGAGAATCATGATACTTCGGGGTCAATAATCAATAGTGACTCCGTATATTATGCCCTGACCACCACGACCGATGCCAATAACCTCACCATTTATTTTACCTCTACCAACGGCCAGGCCATGTGGGCGTACTTGTATGATCATAATGGCACGACCGTCCTGGGATCGAAGTATACCTATTCCACAGACAGTTTTAGTGTGGGTGGCCTTGCTGCCGGTACCTATTATGTTGAAGTATATTCCTATTACGGCTCTTCCTCCCTTCCCTATACAATAGGGAACGAAGTGCGGCCCCCGGCCCAGAGTAACGATCTTGAACCGAATAACAATCCTTCTGAAGCCGATGTCCTTCTTCAGGATGACTCGGTACAGGGTCATGTAGCTTATTATTATAATAATATGATCGATACATCCGACTGGTATAAATTGGTTACCAATGGCAATGGGACCATCAAGATCAGGTATACCAGCTGGAATGGAAGTGCACTGATCGCCACCCTGTATGATAATACGGGCACGAATCAACTTGGGACGCAATATTCCTATTCGACAGACAGCTTTAGCGTAGGAAGCCTTGGTGCGGGGACCTATTATGTCAAGATAACGTCCTATTACAATGGAGCCATACCGTATTCCCTTTATGACAGCCTTGTTTCAATTGGGGGAAATGATCATGAACCCAATAATAATGCTGCTGAAGCAGACACGCTGTTGGTGGATAGCTCGGTTGCCGGCAATGTCGGTTATGTGTATAGCGGGATAATAGATTCTTCGGACTGGTTTAAAATTCATATCACCGATGGGGAACTGGTACTTACCGATACCAGTGAGTCGGGAAGTGACCTGGAAACGGTTTTATATGACAGCACAGGAAATCTGCTTACCCAGGGTGGGTCAACTTCAAAAAACATCATCAGTTATGATGGTTTGGCTACAGGAACGTTCTATGTCAAGCTGTATTCCAATTTCGGGGGAGGGATTCCCTATATTTTATATGACAGTCTCCGAACCTATGGATATGCTGATGATACGATCCCCAATGACCATCCATACCAGGCTCCGGATCTCCGGCCGGATACTACTGTCACAGGTCATCTTGGCTTCCTAAACGATATGGGTGTCAGGGACAGCGTAGACTGGTATGAATACAATTTTGGGGGAGGAGATTCAACCATCACGCTAAATATAGAGCCCGATATTTCAACAGGCACTAATATCCCCGTGCAAGTCAATTTGTATAGCGATACCAGCGGCAGTCCTGTGTTTTCCAATTATTACAGTGCGGCGACCAATCAAGTTGCCTTTAGTGGCATCCCTCAGGGACATTATTATATGGCTTTAACCGCCCATTTTTATGGCCAATTCGCCGCCTATTCCATTATTTCATCCACTTTCACAGATCTTCCGGTAAACTTAACCTCATTTAGCGGTCGCTTAGTCAAAGATGTGGTTACGCTGAACTGGACCACTGTTTCTGAGCAAAACAATAGATTTTTCGAGGTGCAACACTCCGCCGACGGGCTTTCATTCCAGCCGATTGGCAAAGTAGCGGGTAATGGGACAACCTCCCTGCCACACCAGTATGATTTCAATGACCTGAATCCTGCCTTTGGCACCAATTACTACCGGTTGAGACAGGTGGATTTCGACGGCAAATCTGATTTCTCCAAAGTCATTGCTGTGAATTATTCTGGTAGCGAATCCCTCTTCCAGCTATATCCGAATCCGGCTACCGACAATATTCACCTGGTGCTGCCCGAGTTTAAAGGAGTCTCCTACCTGGAGATCTTTGATTGCCAGGGCAAATCGGTGCTTGCCAAGCAGCTCAGCAATAACAAGACCAACCAGCAAATAGATATAAGCCATTTGGCTTCTGGCATATATTTGATGGTCTGGTCCAATGGCTCGGTCCGGCAAAGTTGGAAAGTTGTCAAGCAATAAAAACGGATGATTATAATCCGAAATAATCATTTCCAGTAATTTTAAGGGGTGGACTTTGGTCTGCCCCTTTTTTACGCAGGTCCTCCAGATTGCTCGCAATCCTGTGGAGACCGAGGATATCAAATGGGGAGTCATCCAGATGAATGACCATTTGGATCCCCAATTCCTCACAAACATGGACCACAGCTTCCAGGAAAAGGGCGAGATGCTCCCGGAGCCCTTCATAGCCGATAACCTGATAAATTGGGATGCTTTCCCCTCAGGTTTTCCAGGGTCGAACTGGTTTCCCCGGAACTCCCATCAGGATATTGGCCTGCAAACGGGCCAGCCAACCGGGTGCCTGGTTTCGAAACAGGTCCGCTGCCTAAACCTGAGCAATATCCTTTATGCAACGGCTGGATATTTCAGATGAAGCCATACTCCCTGGTTATTAAGCATATGATCTCCAATGGACTCCGCAAGAAAATATTGGACTGAGTACTTCCAGGGACCATGCCGGAACCTATATCGGGTACCTGGAGAGAACATTGATTTTTGTTTTTATCCTGACTGCGAAATCCATTTTTCGTTTCGGAGACCTGAAAAGCTGGACTGAACTTACCATAACGGAATATATACTGATTGGGACTTCATTCAGTTTTGCCATAGCAATCCTGACTTCTCTGCTGGTATTATTTTTGAACCGGGAATTTTGAAGGAAAAGAGCGAGATTTTCTGTTTTAATTTATTGGTTCCAATCTTCGCAATCAGTGTATCAGGGAAAAATACAGGTCATAAGACCCGAAGAGGACCAGCATGATCCCGAATATTCTTTCCAGCAAATCATTGGTCAGGGTCAGGGCAAACCGGGCCCCCAGATAAGAAAAAGGAATAGAACCAATGGACAGATACAGGACAAGGTACCAGTCAATATGTCCCAGGTACCAATGGGCTAGTGTGCCTGGTATGGCCAAACAAGCTGAAACGATCAGGCTGCAGGCGAATGCTTGCTTTGTCGGTAATTTCAGGAACCGGATAAACAAGGGCCCAAACAAAATGCCTCCACTGTTAGCCAGTAGTCCTGATAAAGTTCCCACGAGTAACGCTACCACTGAAATTTTCCAGAATGGAGGCCTTTCGATGGGCCGGTCTTGAATCAGTGGTTTGCGGGGGATGAAAAAGGATATCCCGAGGATCAATACAAATAATGCAGTCAGTACCATTAGCATCTTACCTCCTACCCAATCACTGAAAAAGGAACCGATTATGGTCGCTGGAATACCCAGCAGGACAGAGATGCGGATTACATATCGGTTAATCAGTTTTTTGCTTTTATAAGCCATTGAAGCTGAAATGGTCGTTGGCAGGGTGGCAGGTAGCGGAGAAGCCAGGGCAGAAAGCGGGGTAATGCCTACGAAGATCTGTAAGGCCGGAGTGGTGATGGCGCTTCCCCCCTTCCCCAGCATTCCGGAAAGAAATCCGACTATTGCTCCGATTAACAGGGTAAGCAGGATGGTCCGTGCCGGGAACCTGGAATTAGTTATTCTTTTTATAGGGATGAAACCAAGAATGGGATAGTCATGGGCAGTGTAATATCCGGGAAGGCCGATTTTATGGGTGGCTGTTAATCCATTAGGATGAACGGGTATGATGGAATGGGTCTGCGGGGGTATCCGTTGCCCTGGGAAGGAGGAACGGGCATCTGACTTCAGACAAAATAGAACGACTATTATTCCGGTAATCAGGAAAACGGAATTCTTTAAATTCATTTCAGCCGATTCTTTGAAGTCTTTAGTCTTTGAGCAGCCTGCAAATTACAGAATTATTAGATAAAATTACCCTGAGACAAAGAGTTATTAAAAAGATGAACTTAATTCATCATTTCCGGGGGAAAGCAATTTTAAACAAGTGAAAGGAGATTGAGCCCGATTTTATTGGGAGAAAATGCCCCTGACTTTTAAGGGGATTATCAGGGATTACGCATTTTATGGAGTAAATTACCCAGGTATGGGGGATCCATTTATATATAGCAGGTTGATCAAGACTGAAGCCCGGAGGCTGGGGTTTGACTTATGTGGGATTGCCAGAGCGGAAAAACTGGAAGCTGATGCAGTCAGGTTGGACACCTGGTTAAAAAATGGCAGACAGGGTAAAATGCAGTACATGGAGCATTATTTTGATCTCCGTATAGATCCCAGAAAGTTAGTAGAGGATGCCCGTTCAGTAATCACCCTGCTGTTCAATTATTTTCCGGCAGACCGTCAGGTTAATGAGGCACCCAAGGTTTCCAAATATGCCTTTGGGGAAGATTATCATGAGGTGATTAAAGCCCGACTTAAGGAATTGCTTTTTTTTATTCAGCAGGAGATTGGTGAGGTTCATGGGAGGGGCTTTGTCGATTCGGCCCCTGTTTTGGAAAGAACCTGGGCAAATAAGAGCGGCTTGGGATGGGTGGGGAAGAACGGAAATCTGATTAACCGGCAAACAGGTTCATTCCTTTTTATCGCCACCCTGATCGTTGATCTTCCTTTAGGTTATGACGATCCATTCGCCGGAGACTATTGTGGCAATTGTACCCGTTGTCTGGATGCCTGTCCGACTGGTGCCATTCTTTCTCCCCGGGAAATTGATGGATCCCGGTGTATATCGTATTTTACCATTGAACTGAAGGACGCAATGATACCTGAGGAGTTCAGGGATCATATGGAAAACTGGGTATTCGGATGTGATATTTGTCAGGATGTATGTCCATGGAACAGGTTTTCAAAAGTTCATCATGAACCAGCTTTTTCGCCCATTCCTGAAATCCTAAATTTTACCACTGCAGATTGGGAAGAACTTTCCGGGGAAGCATTCCGAATGATTTTCGGGAAGTCGCCGATCAAAAGGACGGGATTTAAGGGGATGAAAAGAAATCTCCGCTTTATTCAACCAATTCAGAAACCAGATGCGGAAGAGCATCCGGTAAATAATGCAAAAAATCCTGGAGATACCCAATGAACTGATTTACCGGTACACTGTTCCTTGATTTATCATTGTGCCTTGTTCAAACTTAAAACTATAAATTTTAATATCCATTTCTAAGGATTAACTTTGCTTCCCATTTCGGGATGTAGCGCAGCCCGGTAGCGCGCTTCGTTCGGGACGAAGAGGCCGCTGGTTCGAATCCAGTCATCCCGACTTGAGAGGACAAAACGGAGTCAAATCTGTTTTGTCCTCTCTTATTTTCAGCTAAATTACAGTTCATCATTCCAATATATTTGATTGCTTTATTGATCCTGCCAGTTCGAAATAAACTTTTTTCATTATACAATTTTTCAGGAAACATCGAACTAATGATATCTCTTTTCCTGACTTCCGCATTCTGCATATTCAAGAATTCCGATCTCACTCTTTAGTCCTACGTTTTTTGATAGGTTAATGAGATTAGAATAATTGGACTAGGCTAAAGAGTTTAGGGGGAATCCAGAAACCCAAGCATCACTGCTGCAATTGGGGTTTCTGTGTAACTTATAACATACATATAGTTAATATTTTAAGTCTGGTTTTTGTCATGTAGAGTGGATGGATTTTCCTATTTTCCCCTTAAAACCCATGCATTGTGATTAAGTATATTTCCGCCCCATTTCAGACTAAAAAAATAGATATTCCTGGAAATTCTTCGCTGCTTGGGATGACAATGAGTATATAATACTACAAATCCCGATAGCAAGTTGACAATCACTCCAAGTGAACGCGTCAACGATGGCAGGAAAGCCTCTGTCAGTCCGTAGGTACCAAAGAGTTTGACGGGGAGATGTCGATCGAGCATAGTACGATAGCTCAAATCGCCATAATACGCTACACCGGCGTTGTTGATCAGGATATCCAATGACCCCACTTTCGCGGCAGTTTTTTGGATCTGTTCCACGTTCGTCAGATCCAGCATCAGCGGCGTTACACTTGGATCAGGATGCGTCAAGGGGGTGCAAGTTCCGGTATATACCCACTTAACTCCTAACTTCATTGCTTTATTGTCCGGGCGCGCCCAATTCCGCGGATGGAACCGGTCAATAGGATATTTTTGTTTTCCATTTTCATATATTTAATTAATAATGTGTGAACTTGTTATTATTGAAAACCCCGTTTTTCTACCCACTTCGTGTCAAATTCGCCGCCGTCCATGAGGGTGGGACTTCCTTTGCCCGTAGCGATCAGACTTCGTAAACTATTGTTTATATAATTGCTCCAAGCCTCATTGCATACGTCAAAGCATTCGTAATCGGGCACCAACCCTTTATGAGTAAAGCGGACTTCAGTTTGCGCATCTTTTTTATCGATCTCGAATATTATTCTTGTGTCTTTCCATTCGTTTTTATCTTTGATGAAATTGAAATAATTGTCCATCACGAGCCAGACCACTTTTTGTTCAGGGATAAGCTCAATGATCTTGATCTTGCAGCGATGGGCGTCTTTATAGTGGTAGTCGAATTCGCTCTCCAGCTTGTCCGTACTCCCAACTATATTTTCGGACCACCATCCGCGGACATTATTGATGGCATCAAATGCTTCTTGTGGCGTTTGGTCTACTAGAATAACGGTTTTGAAATCCTGATTTCCGGAACGGATCGAAGAAATGAGCCTCCGTAAATTATCGGTTATAAGTCCGGTCCATGCATTGGAGCAGGCATCGAAACATTCACATGGAGGAATCAAGCCCTCATGTGTGAATCGGATCTGAGTTTTGTCCTCCTTTTTAGAAATGTCAAAAATGATCTTTGTGTTCGTCCATTCGTTTTTGTCCTTCACGAAATTGATAGAACTTTCCGTCACGAGCCAGACGATTTTTTTGTTCGGAATGAGCTCTGTTAATTTCTGTTTACTGTTGTGAAATTCTTTATAGCGATAGGTGAACTCCTCCCCCAGTTTGTCCGTAGGTCCTTCAATTTCTCCCGACCACCATCCACGGACATTGTTGATGGCATCGAAGGCTTGCTTCGGGGTCTGATCTACCAATATGGTAGTGGTAAAATCTTGCCTTTTCATGGGTTTATTTTTTTGTGTTTGTCTACACCAAAAGTAAACAGGATACCCGTTGGCTCTTCATGGCAAAAATGACAATAAAGCAGGATGATCTTGCCATCTTCTAATTTTTGAGAGTATATTGTAACATATTCATCGCTTTTCAATGCGTATAGCTATTTTAAATTATGCGTATGCGGTACCAACCTGCGTAACTGGGCCGGCGGATATCTGGAGCGGAATGAGCCGCATGTATCCGGTGCTTACCGGAAGCCCTATGAAGAAGCTTATCCAGATCGATTTTGTTTCCTCTTCCGGTAAGGAATTCTGCGCGACACCCTTCGGCACGCAAAAGAAAAACAAATTAGCCTCCATAGATGTGTATGACCTGGTCATTATTCCGGCCATGCGGTATGAAAGGATACAACTGGTGCTTAAACGCGAACAGATACTTATAAAATGGTTACAACACCAATACGCGCAAGGCGCTGAATTGGCCAGTATTTGCGTGGGTGCATTCATTCTGGCTGCTACCGGATTGCTGACGGGGAAAAAGGCAACCACAAACTGGCTGTTTGCCGATCAATTCCGTATACATTTCCCATACGTGGACCTTGAGGATGATAAAGTGATCGTTGACCAGGGTAGATTGTATTCCTGCGGAGGCGCCTTTAGCTTTACTAGCTTTATGATATACCTGATTGAGAAATTCTGCGGGCACGAAGAGTCCATTATTGCTTCCAAAGTTTTAATGATCAACGTGCACGATCTGCCTCAAAACACATTTTCTATTTTTCGATTTCAGCACGATCACGCCGATGAGACCATTGCGAATGTTCAGCTGTACATTGAAAATAATTATAAACAATCGCTGACCATTGAAGGGCTGGCAACGCAGTGCAATATGAGCGTGCGCAATTTTATCAGGCGGTTCGAGCGAGCTTCGACAAATACGCCGCTTGAATATCTTCAGCGTGTCCGTATTGAGGGGGCCAAGAAAATGCTGGAAAGAAAAAACGATGGGATAGCGCAGATCGCCTCAAGCTGCGGATACGAAGACGTCGATTATTTCGGTAAGATCTTCAAGCGCTATGTAGTGTCAGCAAGAAAACGGTGCTTTTGAAAAAGTTTTCACCATTTTTTTGAAATTTTAGAGGCATTACCGAGGCAATATAATGAGATCCGGCAGTTTTTGATTGATTCGCAGATGTTATCGCAGTGTTTTCTCTCATTT
>DATLTB010000095.1:0-17083 GCA_035533815.1 Chitinophagaceae bacterium | reverse complement strand
CCATAACCATTTTCGAAGATACAAACAGGTATTATATACATACCGGGTGCAGCCAAAAGTCTTATTCATCAGCTCCTGTTGCTCTTTGGTCGGATAAATCCTGTATTTGTAGGCTTTGAGCATAAACAAAAATACCTAATTAGTCCCAGTAAGTATACCTTAAGCAATTATATACTTTTTGGTACAAATGGGGCCGTTTTATCCACGCGCTGATTTTTCAAAGCCCCGGATATTCCCATCAGCCATCAGGCATTCCCCCCATAAACCTGAGGTCATGGCGACGGTATCCCAAGCTCCTGATCTGGAGCTAATTCAGTCCCGGCCCTGATTAATTGTGAAGGGAATATGCTGGGATATTTATGGCCAGCAGCCCCCTTATCTTTATTACTTTCAGCAAATTTCCCGCAAGGGGTTCCCTGCCGGCAATCATGATAAATAGGTTGAACTTTTCTTTGTGGCATTATTTATCAACCCTGGGAAGAAGCCGGACTACTGGCAAATCTCAACATCTTCATTGATGTGCAATTCAATGGGCGGCGAATGACCGGTTTACTTTCCCTTGGAATAGAACAACATAGAGGTAAGCAGGATAAGCCCAATGCTCACGGCGGAGGAGACCAGGATCTTCAGCAGGAGGTAGAAAATTCCTCCGAACCCGAATAATTCCAGGGAAAAATAAACCATATGGTGTATGACCACCAGGATCAGGGTGTATACGGTAAACTGTGCCACACCCATTGTGCTGATTGAGGGAGAACGCTGGGTATATTCAAAACCTCCGGGGGGGGCAAGGATATTGATGACAAAGGGCCTGAGATATGCAATGATCACACAGGCAGCCGCATGCATGCCCATGGTGTTCATGAAACCATCCATACAGAGCCCCAGGGCCAGGGCGGACAAAATAAGCAAGGGCCTGGAAATCCTGAAGGGCATGATCAGGATGAACATCAGGTAAATATACGGGTTGACCAGCTGATAGAGCAATATCCTGTTCAATACAAATACCTGCACGAGGATAAGTAAAATGAAACGGAGTATGTTTTTCAGCAGAATGCTCATTGGGTTTCAGTTGCTTCCAGTGTTTTCTGCTCATTGCCTCCCAGATCTCCGATGATATATACATACTGGAGGTTATAGAAATTTGTGGCAAAGCGGATGGTGATGGTATGAAAAATACCCGTTCCCTTATCCGAGATCTTTTCCACATAACCGATTGGAATGCCAGGGGGGAAAAGGGTGGAAAACCCGCTGGTGACCACCGGATCTCCTTTTTTAATCCGGGCGCTTTTGGGAATATCCTTCAGGATGCCGTGGACAGCGTTCTGAAGCGGTTGCCAGGCTACGGTTCCCGTATAGCCGCTGTCTATCCGGGCACTGATGCTGGTCTGGCGATTTAGCACGCTCATCACCACGGCGTAATTGTCGCTGACACTGCGGACGATCCCAGCAACCCCCGACGGACTGATCACCCCCATATCCGGTTTTACGTTTTGGAGGCGTCCCCGGTGAATGGTGATGTAATTATTCGGGGAATTGACCGAATTATTCACCACGCGGGCATACAGGTATTGGTATTTTCTGCCTGAGCTGGTATCTGTAACGGTCCGGCCGGTAGTGTCCGGCCGGTCAAAATCGACGGCCAGCTGGTTCAGCAGCCGGGTATTCTGAGCCACCAGGCTATCATTGGTATCCTTCAGCTTAAAGTAATATTGTACATCATTGTATTTTTTATAAATCCAAGCGGTGATGGCTTCGGAAGAATTGAGATAAGCGGTATGCTGGAAATTATTATCCCTGAGGACCATGGTCAGGCAGAAGATCTCAAGAGCGACAAACAGCAGGAAATTGAAATACTGCCTAATAAAAATGATCAGGTTTCGCACAGCGTACTTTTAAGCCAGGGTACCAGGTAACTGTTGCGGGATCCCTTCGTCCCGGACCAGGAAGATCATTGCATCAGGAAAGGATATTTACCGATATGCTTGAGGGCTATGCCGGTTCCCCGGACCACAGCGCGAAGGGGATCGTCGGCCACATGGACCGGCAACTTGATCTTTTGTCCCAACCGTTTGTCCAGCCCCCTGAGCAAGGCCCCCCCGCCGGTAAGGTAAAGCCCCCTGCGGTAAATATCACCAGCCAGTTCAGGAGGGGTGGTCTCCAGGGCTTTAAGGATGGCTTCTTCGATCTTGAAGATAGATTTATCCAGCGCTTCAGCCACTTCCTGATACGAAACCATAATCTGTTTTGGAATACCGGTGACCAGGTCCCGGCCATTGACAGCCATATCCTCAGGCGGATTGTCCAGCTCCTTCAGGGCTGAACCAACCTGTATCTTGATCTGCTCTGCGGTGCGTTCTCCGATCAGCAGGCTATGATATCTTCTCAGGGCTTCGGTGATATCCGCGGTGAATTCATCCCCGGCAATCCGGATGGACTGATCGCAGACTATCCCTGCCAGGGCTATGACGGAAATGCCGGTTGTCCCGCCTCCGATATCAATGATCATGTTTCCCACCGGTTCCTCCACATCAATTCCAATCCCCAGGGCCGCAGCCATGGGTTCATGAATCAGATAGACTTCCTTTGCGCCAGCCTGTTCCGCGGAGTCCCGCACTGCCCGTTTTTCCACCTCCGTAATACTGGATGGTATGCAGATCACCATCCGCCAGCTGGGGGCAAACAAAGGTTTTTTCGGATAGATCATCTTGATCATTTCCCGGATCATCCCTTCCGCCGCATTGAAGTCTGCGATCACCCCATCCCTGAGGGGGCGGATGGTCCGCAGGTATTCATGGGTTTTCTCATGCATCATCATGGCTTTTTTCCCCACTGCGACAATCCTGCCGGATGCTCTTTCGATGGCCACAATGGAAGGTTCATCCACCACCACCTGGTCATTATGTATGATCAGGGTATTGGCCGTACCGAGGTCAATCGCTATTTCCTGGGTCAGAAAATTAAAAAATGCCATTATGGAGTGTTTGTTTAGATTAAGTGTAAAATTGGTTGATTTGATCGAAACTCTTACAAAAAACTATCTTAAACATGAAGAAATTTTTGGATGACTGCAAAATACGCCCCCCTTAGTCAAATTCCCAGCCAATATCCCGCCTGAAATATTTACCCTCAAAACGGGTCTGGTCGGCAAGCAACCTGGAGGCCTTCAGGGCAGCAGGGATACTACTCCCCAGCGCAGTGGCCGCAAATACCCTTCCCCCGGCAGTAACCAGTAATTCCCCGTTATGGGTTGTACCTCCATGGAATACCACCTGATCTGCTGTGTCCTGCGGGATATGGGTGACTGGCAAGCCCACAGGGTATTTTCCGGGATACCCTCCGGAAACCAGTACGGTGGTCACGGCTGACCGGGGATCTGACCGGATGGTCTGCTCATGCAGTTTACCCTGTCCGGCAGCCTGCAGCAATTCCACCAGATCATTACTGAGCCTGGGGAGTACAACCTCGGTCTCCGGATCTCCCAGCCGGCAGTTATATTCGATCAGGTACGGATCTCCCTGCACATTGATCAACCCGAAAAACAGGAAGCCTCTATAACTAATCCCCTCCATAGCCAGGCCTTCCATCGTGGGTCTGATGACCCGGTCCAGGACTTTGCGCATGAACTCCGGGCCGGCGAAAGGTACCGGGGATACTGCACCCATGCCCCCGGTATTTAGCCCGGTGTCCTGCTCTCCGATCCGCTTGTAATCCTTTGCTTCAGGAAGGACAAGCCAGGATTTTCCATCGCTGAGGATAAAAACGGATAGCTCTATCCCTTCGAGGAATTGTTCAACGACCACTTTTTTACCTGCATCCCCGAACCTGCCCCCATGGACCATCCGGCCGAATTCCGTCAGGGCTTCTTCATGGGTGGGGCAAATCACTACTCCCTTGCCGCCCGCCAGGCCGTCCGCTTTCAGGACCACGGGAAGGGTCCGGCTCCGGATAAAGGAATTGCCCAGGTCAAAATGACCCATATCGAACGCTTCATAGGCTGCTGTCGGAATAAAGTGGCGCTGCATGAACTGCTTGGCAAAGGACTTGCTGCCTTCCAACATGGCGCCCTGCATCCCGGGGCCCATGACCGGAATGCCGGACAATGCCGGATCATGCAAAAAGAAATCTGCGATACCCCGGACCAGGGGTTCTTCAGATCCTGGGATCAGTAACCCAATATTATTTTCCAGGCAGGCAGTCCTGATCCGGGGAAAATCGGTAACCTGAATCTCCAGATTCGTGCCATGCCGGGAAGTACCTCCATTGCCCGGAGCAATGAACAGCCTGCCACAAGCCGGGCTTTGACTGAGCTTCCAGGCCAATGCATGTTCCCTGCCACCGCTGCCCAGTACCAGAATATTCATCGCTCAATTTTTGCAAAGGAAATACTAAAATCACAGATTATACTAAGGAGATACCGGTTTTTACATATCTTGGATGCCTTATATTCCGGTCAACCTCAGCACTTATGGATCAGTCAGTGACCGGCCGTAAAGGCCATCCCCGTTCCCTGTATATTCTCTTTTTTACAGAAATGTGGGAGCGATTCGGTTATTACCTGATGGCAGGCATTTTCCTGCTTTACCTGATCGATCCGAAAAGCCATGGCGGAAAGGGATTTGACACCGGTAAGGCCGCAGACCTCTGGGGATCCTTCATTGCGCTGGTGTTCTTCACCCCGTTTATCGGCGGGCTGCTCGCTGACAGGGTCCTGGGTTACCGGCGTGCCGTGATCATCGGCGGTATCCTGCTTGCCCTCGGTTACTACGGCCTGGCAATCCCCGGGAATACTGCCATGTATATTTCCCTCCTGTTGATCATCATTGGCAATGGTTTTTTTAAACCCAATATCAGCACCATCCTGGGAAATATTTATAACCGGGAAGACCTGAAGGCCAAAAAGGATGTGGCCTATAATATTTTTTACATGGGCATCAATATCGGTGCCTTTGCCTGCAATTTTGTAGCGGCATATATGAGGAACCATATCGGCTGGGGATATGCTTTTGCCAGTGCAGGGGTAGGCATGACCATTGCGCTCATCTGGTTCATCAGCTGGTCCAGGGAACTGAAGGAAGGGGATATCCGTAAGCCGGTACATAAGGAAGACATGCCCCTGATCAACATCCTGGGCTTTGTATTCATCCCTGCCGCACTGGCCGCCCTGCTGGGCTGGTTCATGAAACCTATCCTACATCACAGTATATTCGGCACCCAGTCTGATGATGCCTTTTTGTTCGCCCTGGTCCCCATTATCCTGTATTATGTAACCATCTATGTCCGGGCTTCCAAAGAAGACAAGCGGGGACTGGGCGCTTTGTTTGCCTTTTTTCTCGTGGCGATCGTATTTTGGACCATTTACAACCAGAACAGCACAGGACTCACCCTCTGGGCCGATCAGTATACCAGCCGGCAGATGCCTCAAGCCATAGAAAAGTTGGCCAAACCCTTCGGCATGATTCAGACGGTAACTACGGATTCCCAGCAGGTCATCCAGATTGACCGGTATTTCCGGGCAGCTACCGATATACACGGCAATACCATCCAGGTCCGGGGCATCAATCCGTATTTTCAGAACCTTCCCCGGAAGGACTGGCCAAAATCAGGTGTCCTGCACCTGGTCTCCCCGGAAATTTTCCAGTCGGTAGATCCCTTTTTTATTGTCGTGTTCACCCCCCTGCTGGTAGCCCTGTTCAGCTGGATGGCCAAACGCCGCAGGGAACCCAATACGCCTGTCAAGGTGAGTATCGGGATCTGGATGTCCGGGCTTTCGGCCCTGCTCATGGTCCTAGCTATCGCCACCACAAGCATCTATTCCCATAAAGCTGGCATGGTCTGGCTCATCTCCACTTATGCCCTATTTACTGTAGGAGAGATCCTGGTCAGCCCCATCGGTCTTTCCATGGTATCCAAACTGGCTCCCGGAAGGCTCACTGCGATGATGATGGGGGCCTGGTTCCTGGTCAATTCCATTGGAGGGAAACTGTCCGGCCTAATGGCTACTTTCTGGGACAGTTTCATAGACAAGAAAAATTATTTTATGATCCTGGTGGTAGCCGCTGCGGTCGCTGGTCTGCTGATGCTGATGATGAGTAAATGGGTGTCCACCGTGATCCGGGAAAAGACCGGCGGTCAATGATCCGTCTGATGGCTGATGGTCTGCAGGTCCGCTGTTTGCATTCAGGTTTACCCTCAAATTGATATATGCCGGAACCATCCAAGCCATCCAAGCCATTCAAGCCATATGTATCTCCTTCGGAGTCCATCCCCGAATTCACGCTCAGGGCCATCATCCTCGGAGCCTGCTTTGGCATCATATTCGGTGCCGCCTCCTGCTACCTTGGGCTGAAGGTAGGACTGACCGTCAGTGCTTCCATCCCCATCGCGGTGCTGGCCATTTCCATATTCAAAAAGCTGGGCAATGCGACTATTCTGGAATCCAATATCGTGCAAACCATTGGATCGGCCGGTGAGTCCATTGCGGCCGGTGTCGTTTTCACCATTCCCGCCCTGCTTTTCCTCTCCGGCGGCCTGGCTTATTTCAAATACCTCCAGATCTTTGTCCTTGCCCTTTGCGGTGGCGTACTGGGCGTGCTGTTCATGATCCCACTTCGCCGTTCCCTGATCGTCAAGGAACATGGTAACCTTCCTTATCCCGAAGGTACTGCCTGTGCAGATGTGCTGATCGCCGGGGAAAAAGGGGGCAACCTCGCTAAAAAAGTATATTACGGACTGGGGATCGCTTTTTTGTACAAGTTGCTGATGTCGATTTTCGGATTCTGGAAAGATGTCCCCCAGTATGTATTCGGTAAGTCTTCAGCCTACCCCAATGCAACCATCAATGGGGAAATTACCCCTGAGTTGCTGGGGGTGGGCTATATCATTGGCCCTAGGATTTCAGGAATCATGGTGGCCGGAGGCGTATTGTCCTGGCTGGTGCTGATCCCGATGATCACCCTGTTCGGGAGAAGTTTGACGGTCCCGGTGCTTCCGGAGAAAATACAACTTATTGCTGCCATGAGCCCGGATGATATGTGGAGCAGCTATATCCGCTATATCGGGGCCGGTGCCGTGACCTTCGGCGGCATTTTAACCCTGATCAAAACCTTCCCTACCATTATCAGTGCTTTCAGGGATTCGGTAAAGGATTACCGGGGCCATAAATTGCAATCCGGCAAACCCCTCAGGACGGAAAGGGATATTCCGTTGGGATATGTGATCTTCGGCAGCCTCGCCCTGGTGATCTTCATGACCCTGATCCCCAACATTCCCACCAACCTGCTCAGCGCGGTGATGGTAGTGGTTTTCGGGTTTTTCTTTGTGACCGTTTCCTCCAGGATCGTGGGGCTCATCGGATCTTCTTCAAATCCCGTCTCAGGCATGACGATTGCCACCCTGATGGCCACTTCCCTGATCTTTGTAGGTCTCGGTTGGACCGGTAAAGTGTATCAGCCCATTGCCCTGGTCGTCGGATCAATCGTTTGTGTGGCTGCAGCAAATGCCGGAGGCACATCACAGGATCTCAAAACAGGCTATATCGTCGGCGCTACGCCAATTAAACAGCAGCTGGGCCTGTTGATCGGAGTATGCGCAGCCGTGGTATCGGTGGGGTTCACCCTGCTGCTGCTCAATAAAACACTGGGAATCGGAATAGTGACCCCGCAGCATCCTAATCCCCTGCCTGCCCCGCAGGCAACCCTGATGGCTACGGTGATCAAGGGATTGCTCAGCCATAACCTTCCCTGGGGTCTCGTGCTGGTGGGGATGGGCATTGCTGCAGTCGTTGAACTCTGCGGTGTGAACTCGCTGGCTTTTGCCGTGGGCGCCTATCTCCCGTTATCCACCACCACGCCGATATTTGTAGGCGGCGCGATCAAGTGGCTGGCGGACCGGAAAAGAAAATCTGCCGATGAATCTGAAACCGGACCAGGTGCCTTGTTCAGTTCAGGGCTGATCGCGGGGGGTGCGCTGACCGGTATACTCATCGCAGTACTCATCGGCTCATCGGCAGGCAGGAACCCGGATGGAAGCCCAAGACCGCTGATCAGCCTTTTCAACACGGGCATTGCCGCCAGGATGGGGGGCTGGAGCAACCTGACCGGGCTGGCCGCCTTTATTATCCTGTCCATCATCCTGTACCGTTTTGCCACCGCCAAAAAGAAAATCTGAGCCACCAGGTGGCTGCCGGGGACTCCCTTAATGGGCGAATTTTATGGCCGCATAAATAATAAGAATACCCAGGATGGTCATCAAGGTCGTCAGTAACTTCGGATGGCGATGCTGGGATTCGGGTAAAAAGTCACTGGCTCCGATATACAGGAAGAATCCGGCAAATAAAGCCAGGATGATTCCTAATTTTTCTTTCTGCAGATGAAAGAAATAGGAGATAAATATCCCCAGGATCGGTGAAACCGCATCCAGTACCAGCCATTTAAATGCCCTTTTGTTTCTCCTGTTGTCGGCGAGCATAATCACATTCACCGTATTTATGCCATCGGAAAAATCATGCACCAGGACGGCCAGGGCCAGGATATTCCCCAGGGAAAAGGAAATGTGAAAGGCCATTCCGATAACAAATCCATCCAGCAAACTATGCGCCGAAAGACTGATTGCACCAAGGGTCCCTGTATGTTCACTGTTGATCATGACCAGTACCCTGTCCAGGATCATATAGCCCATAAATCCGCAGGCAGTAACGGATAAAATGGTGCTGATGGTAAACTGGTCCTTGGCCAGCCCAATGGATTCCGGCAGCAAGTCAAAAAAAGTCACACTTAAGATGGCCCCTGCACTGAATCCCAGCATCAGGTGCAGTTTATCCTGAAATCTTAACGCAAATAATCCTCCCCCCAGGGTGGACAGAAAGACCGCTATACCAATGGAAAAAATATAAAGCAAACTCATCAGGGATAAATTAAACCGATCATCCCCCCTTTAATCCATTCCGGGGGTAACTCGTCAGCTAACCGCTTAATCCCAGCCTCGCACCATCTCCGGATGGCTGGCCAGGTGCTTCAGGCCAACTGGCGTGCGGATATGGGGTTTGCAGGTATATGGCTGATCAGGACCACCCATTCCCTGCCGGAAAATGGGATTCCTTTACTTATTCAGGGTCTGCACCCCTCCTGATCTGGATAGTCGAGATCCCACAACTTATCACGGGGAAAGATTTCCATAGACCGGCCGGCAACTGCCAGCCACCGGCCTCCTTTTGGCCTGAACCAGGTCCCAGGCAGTCGCCCAGCCCCAACCAAAATAAGCCCATGTTCCGTGGCCATGATCAATCGCCGGGGATGCATCGTTTGTCCGGGATGGGGTTCATCCGGCTAGACAAACTGAATTCACTCCGGAATATCCCGGGCTCAATCAGGTGGCCATGAGTCCCTTCAACGACTACATTTTAGCCTTAAGATAAGGAATTTTGTCTGACCTCTTTATCCCCGCCCTGATGTTCCGTTGAACTGGGGATGGAAATCCGGTAGGGGGTTAACCAGCAGGCCTGAAAGGGATTTGCGGGTATTATTCATGTAAAGGCGCCCCCTGACGGGGGCCTTTACGGTATATCCGGGTGTTCAGATATACCGGAGATATTCATGAGGTTTGCCTAATATTTTCAGATCATCCGTATCCAGCCATTTACGGAGCATGGTGGCATATACGTCCTTGAAATCCACCTGGTACCGGAGGTCCCCCTCCTCCAGGTTAGCCAGATCGGGGGCGGCATTCAGTATCCCCTGCTTTTTCAACCCGCCGGACACCAGGAACATGCAGTTTGCCGTCCCATGGTCGGTACCTGCACTGGCATTCTGGCTTACCCGGCGCCCGAATTCTGAGAAAGTCATTACCATCACCTTATCAAAGCATTGGTTCTTTTTCAGGTCGCTGACGAAAACAGTCATGGCGTCGCTGAGTTCGGCAAACAACCGCTGCTGCTGCGGCTGCTGGTTGACATGCGTGTCAAAGCTACCCAGGGAGACATAATATACCCGGGAATTGGTACCCGAAATGATCAGCTCGGCAATCGTCTGGAGGTCCTTGCCCAGGGGGGAACCGGGATAGGTTTCGGAGGATTTGTACAGGTTGGATTGCTGGTAAAGATAATCCGCTGAAGACATGGTCTCGGCCATAGTCTTATACAGGTAGTCCACCTGGATATGGTCGTCATCCACCGGGTGATCTTTCATCATGATCCGGAAATACGGGTCATTGCTGGTGGCATACAGCCTGTGGGGATTCTTCACGGCAATCCCTGTCATGGTATCTCCTTTTAGGGCATGGCTAAGGGTATCATCCATTTCCAGGGCCAGGGTGGGTTTCGCACATCCGGGACATTGGGCATCCAGGTACCTGCCAATCCAGCCTGTCGTGAGGATTTCATTGGCCTCGCTGCCTGTCTGCCAGATATCCATGGACCTGAAATGGGACCGGTCGGGATTGGGATACCCCACGGCATTCAATATGCCCAGCTCTCCCTTATCATACAGGGATTTCATCCCCGTCAGCGCAGGATGAAGTCCCAGTTCATCCGTCAGGGGCAGCACGTTCCGGGGAGATATGCCCAGCTGGGGCCGGTTGGAATAATAAATATCATTGCGGTAAGGGATTACCGTATTGAGCCCATCATTGCCTCCTGAAAGCTGGATCACTACCAGGCTTTTTTCCCGTTCCGGCAAAAGCTGCCGTTCAAACCCTTTCAGGAAACGGGGAACCAGGACGGAAGCCGATGCCAGGGAGCCCAATTGCAGGAATTTCCTTCTGTGGATGATTACCATAATTTTACCTCCTTCCTAGGTTATTGATCAATGTATACTATTGGGATTCCCCTTTTTCAACATAACTGGTATTCAGGGGTGCTCATCAGGTTTATGGACAGGGTCTTGATATAATTCTCCCTGGAGGACTGGTCCGAAAAATGATCCAGGATATGTTTATTCACGTTTTCCGGGGAATTGACAATCAGGGTGTCGGCTATAAGTCCGGGAAGTTCAGGGCGGCCCTGACCGCTGAATGCGCGGATATACCCAACCCAATTCGTTTCAGCATTCACTTTTTGAGCCAGCTTTTTCATCAGGTTATCGTTAGCCTGCATGGTCATCTGGTCATCTGTCATTTCATCAGGCATGTCTTTGGGTCGCACATTAAATTCCCGGGAATAATAGATGATTTGCGGAAGTCGCATCCGGAACATGAGGGAAGAGCTGTCAATCCAGTTCCTTCCGCCTGGCCATCCTCCCACATTGGGAGGGTAAAAAAGAACCTGGCCCAGGATCCGCTGGAACAAAAGCAACACTTCTTCCCGCTTGAAATCAGCCGGAACGGTCCGGAGCATGCCTGCCATGAGCTCAACAGGTGATTTGATGATGGTCCCTACATTTTTATCCTCATAGAACCAGTCCGCCCTGAATATTTCCTCCATCAGGGACCGGATATCATAATGGCTTTGATAGAATTTATCTGCAAGGAGTTTCACGATATGATCATCCGGGGTGTCATTGACAAAGAACCGGTAAATTTTCCGGGTGATATGATAGCTGGTGGCTTTGTTTTCCAGGATGATATTCAGGGCATCATCCCCATTGAAATTTCCCTTTTTACCTAAAAATACCTTGACCCCGTTATCATGAAGGCCTGGCCTGAATATAAACTGTCCGGTATAATCAAAGCCCCAGCCAGTAAAAGCCCTTGCCCCTTCCCGGACATCTTCTTCCGTGTAATTTCCTAAACCCATCGTGAACAGCTCCATGACCTCCCTGGCAAAGTTCTCATTGGGATGCTGCTTGCGGTTCTGCTGGTTATTGAGGAACTGCAGCATGGCTGCACTTTTGGATACCCCAAACAGCAGATCCCCGAAATTTCCCAGTGCATTTTCCCGGATCCCCTGCAGGAGAATCTGGTTATGTATCACATTCCCCTCCCGGCAGGCAAAATGTCCATGCCAGAACAAAGACATTTTCTCCAGCAGCGGATGATCTGTTGTGGTCATTTCCTGCAACCAGGCCAGGTTGAGGTGCCGGATCCCCAGTTCGCTTTTCTTAAAAATCTTAATCCGGTCCGCTTTGGACATAGTCCGCCACTGAAGGGGAAGTATGCCGGCTAACATATCCGCTTCAGGAACCTGGATGCGGGCCGGACTATTTTCCCCGCCCCGAAGGGTTCTGGAAATGAGTTTATTCAGGTGCTTATGGGTATCCCGGTGCAGGTCATCCGGAGTGAAGCCGAGCCTCGCCCGCCAATACAGATGCTGGATTTTTACTGGATCGGTGACTACCGCCATCTTAGCTTGTTTTCTCCATAGACTCAAATATGGAATGAAAGTTTAAACCTCCTTTTTGGAGGAAGGCTTCATGGAACTGGTTGGGATAGTGCCAGGTAATCCTGAATGCCCGCCATGATCGCCGCAGCCACTTTCTGCCTGAAAGCAGGATCCAGGATCTTCATTTCATCCCCGGGATTGGTGATAAATAAGGCTTCTACCAGGGCATTGGGATAATCCGTAGGCCCATTCAGGGCAAAATTAAAACTGCCGATATTGCCGAACCCATGCAGCCCTAGCTGAACCATCCGGTCATATATGGCCTTACTGAGCGGCCTGAATCCCGGATAACGGTAATACGTGCTGGTCCCCCGGATATGTATGGGGTCTGCTGAGGCATTCATGTGAATGCTCACCATCAGGTCGGGGTTATCCTTTTGTAACATCAGCAGCCGCGGGATCATATCCAGGGTGATATCATTGGTCCTGGTCATGAAGACTGCCGCACCTGCTTTTTCCAGGTCTGCTTTGAGGTCGAAAGCCACATCCAGGGTAAGTTCTTTTTCATACACTCCGGTTGGGCTCAGTGCCCCAAGATTGGAGCCCCCATGGCCCGGGTCAATGGCGATCCGGAGGTGGCTCAGTACGGCAGGTTCAGGGGGATGCTTAACCTGGATGACCAGGCTAGTCCCTTCATAGTAGATCCGGTATCCCCAGCACAGGGGATGCTTCAGCTCAATGTATATCCGGAAAACATCCGATTCAGGCTGTTCATAATAAACCGACTTGATCTCCCGGACATTCAGCATCTGGGTGATCCAGCTGGTATTGGAACTGGCCCCGTATATATTGACGATAATCCGGGAAGGATCCGGTTGTTCATCGGAGCTGTAAGGCAATTTTTCACCGAGTCCGACTTTCACATAATCAAACCTGCCTTGACCATATACGTCCCAGGAAGCGGTTAAAGCATGGGGAACAAAGGTGCCCGGTGGTAAAAGTTGAACATTTTCCGCCGGGATATAGGCCGTATGGTCCGCAGATAACTCCACCTTATATTCATCATTGACCATTCCGGTGATATGCAGGAGGACCGCTGTGTCCAGATAGCCCATTTTAGCTGCTCCGAGCCGGTCCTTTCCAAGGCCATACACCAGGTATGGAAATGGCCCAATAGTCATGCCTACCAGGGGCATCGTTGCCGCAATCAGGGAAAGGCGGTAGGGGCAGCGCCTGGAGACCTGCTGCCCGTTGGAGTCCGTCAGGGTGACGGCAGCATGCTCCAATAAGGCGGAATCGTTCTTCCTTACGGTATATTCACCCTGATAAATACCCCCGATGCCCCCCGCCTGGTCAGGCGGCAATTCATAGAGCGGCTGGTGGTCCAGCCACTGGGCATTGCATCCAGGAAGTCCCTTAACCCGGATCCGGATGATATCCCCCGGAGATAATTCCAGGTTCCCCCGGGGATAGGTTATAATGGAGGAGATCGTCAGCACTGTATCCGCCTGCGCAGGAGGTGGCGGGACAAAATGATAATACAGGCGCTGGTCAAATTTACCTCCCTGCGGCAGGCTGGCTTCCAGGTTGAACATGGTATCTCCCGGCAACAGATCCAGCTGTATGGCGAAAGCTCCCGTAGGATAAACCTTGACCAGTTCCCCGTTCAGGGTCAGGACACAGGCTTTGCAGGTACTCCCAGCTATATATTGCCGGGAATCGATCACATCCACCAGGTTTTTCCGGGGTTGGGTGATCCGGATAAATATATTGGGCTGCACAATCTGGGCATCAGCCGAAATGGCCAGCAGGAGAGGGGCAATCAACCACATTTTTTTCTGGGAAAACATTCAGCGGCAAATTTACAGGTTAAACGGCTGAATAGGACAGGCCCCTGAACCTGATGCACAAACGCTGAATCTCCCGGTATTCTTATATCCTGTGAATTCCCCAGCAGGATTTGGATTATCAATGGACCAGGCCATCCCCAGGTCTGCCAAAGCCATGCAGGTGATTAATAGAGTATCCCGTGGATAAATGCCGCCGTACGGCAAAACTGACCCTTCCGGAAAAAATAATCTCCTTTCTTCCACCTTAATGGTTGCCCTTCCCCATAAATGCATCCCGCTCATCGCGGAAAAACGGGATCTGCTGCCGCAGAAATGATGCTTGCTCCCTTTCCCTGAGCGTTTGACGTAAGAAGTTATACATCCATCCATATAGCGCCTTATTCCTTATTCCTTTTGCCTGAACCCCGCAACGAAACGATACAAATTAAAACTCCCTGCACTGATCAGGGAAGCAATGTCCGATTTCAGGTGAGCCGGTTGGATATCCTGCATCCGGGTGGACCGGATCAGTTCATAGGCCTTTTTCGCCATCAGGGTGGTCCGTTGATCCTGATTTTCCCTGATAGACAGCCTGTGGGCCTTTATCCTGTCCAATAATTCCCGAATACCCAGGTTTTCAGTAGCCACAGTCTTTATCACGGGGATCTGCCAGTGCAGCGTACTGTGTTGCCGGGCTGTTTCCTGAAGTTGTTCCATCATCTCTTCCGCATGGGGGCGATCTGCCTTGTTCAAGGCAAATATATCCGCAACTTCCAATAACCCGGATTTCATCATTTGAATGTCATCCCCTGTTCCTGGAACAATGACCACAATGGTGGTATCAGCTAGACCTGCTATTTCCACTTCACTCTGACCCACCCCCACCGTTTCAATAAGCAGGTAATCGAACTGCCAGGCCCGGATCAGGTCTGTTATCTCAATGATCCGGGGATTCAGTCCTCCGAACGAACCCCGGGAGGAAAAAGACCGGATATACACATCTGGATGGTTAAAATGTCCGCTCATCCGGATGCGGTCTCCAAGCAATGCCCCGCTGCTGAACGGAGAGGAAGGGTCAACGGCAATGACCGCTATCCGTAGTCCCGATGAAAGCATTTCACTCAGCAGGGCATCCACAAGCGTGCTTTTGCCTGCACCCGGTGGACCGGTGATCCCCAGGGTGACCGTTTTGGATGATGGAGGTAAATCCAGTAAAAGGGATTGATACCCCTCCAGTCCATTTTCCACCCGGGTAATTTGTCTGGAAAGTTCCCCGAAATCCCCTTTCGGCCATAAATCCTGATTGCGGCTTTCCATCCTTTATGCTGTTGAAAAACAAAAATATACTGAATTACCGACTCCTTTCAATCAATCGCTCCTTTTAAGGCAAGGAATACTTTAATCTGTCAATCCTGGCATATCATTTGAACTTTAATGACATTAAGGAAGAAGGATCAACATTGAATGCAATACCCGGTTTCAGTATTCATCCATAACGATGGATAATATTCAATGAATACAATAATCCCCAACACTTTTTACCCGGATAACCCGGGAAAATTTCACCGGAAAAAAATCAGGTATGGGGGTTATTGAAAATGAGACTGAAGGTACGCGCATCCAGTGATCACATTTTTTTAAATCATCCTGCTGGAAATAACCGTCCTAAATGGGTATGGAGAGATCCAGCATATTCACACTTGAACAAAATACAATCAGTTGATCATTGGATTCAGGGATGAAATACCTGGTTTTGGGAAGTCCCCAATATCCCTGCTGACTTACCTCTTTGATGAAGAAGAATTTTTCAAGATATTAAAAGGATAAAATGAAAGCACTCGTTTACCATGGTCCCGGTCAGAAATCCTGGGAAGAAAAACCCAAACCTGTGTTAAAAGATCCGGGAGATGCCATTGTGAAGATCACGAAAACCACCATTTGCGGAACCGACCTGCATATTCTGAAAGGTGATCTTCCTGCTGTGACAAATGGTAGAACCTTGGGACACGAAGGAGTCGGGATGATTGAAGAGCTGGGAGCCGGCATTACTAATTTCAAAAAAGGAGACCATGTGCTGATATCCTGCATTACTTCGTGTGGGAAATGCGAATACTGTAAAAAAGGAATGTATTCCCATTGCGAAAAAGGTGGATGGATCCTGGGAAATCTCATCGATGGCACCCAGGCCGAATATGTCCGGATCCCCTTTGCAGACAATAGCTTATATCTCATCCCGCCGGATTCGGATGAAGAAGCCCTGGTGATGCTGAGTGATATTTTGCCGACTGGATATGAATGTGGTGTATTGAATGGACAAGTTATGCCCGGAAGCACGATCGCGATCGTGGGGGCAGGACCGGTGGGTATTGCCACTTTGCTGACCTCCCAATTCTATACCCCGGCGGAAATAATCATGATTGACCTCGATGATAACAGGCTGAATCTGGCCAGATCACTGGGAGCAACCCAGACCATTAACAGCAGTCTGGAGAATGCAGCGGATAAAGTGATGAGCCTGACCCAGGGGAAAGGAGTGGATACTGCCATTGAAGCGGTGGGTATCCCTGCAACTTTTGAACTCTGTGAATTGATCGTTGCCCCTGGAGGCCATATTGCCAATATCGGAGTTCATGGTAAATCGGTTACCCTCCATATGGAAACTTTATGGTCAAAAAATATCTCGATCACTACCCGCCTGGTAGATACCATCACTACCCCCATGCTCTTTAAAACCGTCCGGTCACACCGGCTGGATCCGAAGAAGCTGATTACCCATCATTTCAAATTAAATGATATTGTAAGGGCTTATGATATTTTCAGCCATGCAGAAAAGGAAAAAGCACTGAAGGTAATTCTGGAATATTAAAGAAACCCATCCAATAAAAACAACCGAAATCCTGGAGCAAGTTAAACATGCTGCTGCTCGTCGGGTACCCTTCCTCCTTCCTGGTTATCCATTTCCCTGGATGAAGCTCAATAATTGGGAAGTATTATACTCCTC
>DATLTB010000094.1:0-54230 GCA_035533815.1 Chitinophagaceae bacterium | reverse complement strand
GATCCAGCAGGGTCCGGGTCAGCTTCCCGATAGCCCTTCCCCCCAAACCCCTGACTTTTAATTTTTCTGAACTGGGATAGATGGGATCGAGGTAGTTCTTGCCTTCCCTGTTTTGCGGGGTCACCGGTTCCATTTCCGGATGGGCGATCTGCCACCGGCCATTGAAGTAGGAAGTTTTCCCGTAAACCAGGTATTTCCCATTCAGATGCAGGGTTTTTTGAATCCAGGCCCCTCCCTGGAACCAGACCAGGTCGATGACCCCGCTTTCGTCCTGCAGGACAGCGGTCAGCCTTTTACCGTACTTTTTCTCCCCGGTCATTTCCAGGGTCTTTATTACTCCGGATACCTGGATATAATCAGCGTCTCCGCTAATTTCCCGGATGGAATGTACCTGGGATTTGTCCAGGTGCCGGAAAGGAAAATGAAAAAGCAGGTCCCTGAAGGTGAAGATGCCCAGTTCTTTTTTGAGCAGCTCCCCCCGCTGGGGCCCTACTCCCCGGAGATATTCTATGGGATTGTTCAATATGGCGGGTTCATTTCTGATGGCCGTAATGGGTTCAGGAAGCTGAATGGAAGGCAGGAAGTAAAAGGATCTGGATTCAGGCCGGTATATGGTCGGCCTTCCCCTCCACAAAGGATTTCATCCACTGCGAAGTCACGGATTTTGGCCGTTCAATGGACAGGCCCAGGGCGCGGTCCCAGCAAAGGGAAGCCAGGACACCCAATGCCCTGGATACGCCAAAAAGGACGGTATAGAATTCATATTCCACAAGCCCGTAATGAACCAGCAGCGCCCCGGAATGGGCATCCACATTAGGCCAGGGGTTTTTAACCTTGCCGGTTTCCCGAAGGATGTCCGGTACCACTTCATAGATTCGCCAGACCGTATTGACCATCTCATCATCCGGCAGATGCTTTTTAGCAAAAGCCATTTGTGCCGTAAACCGGGGATCGGTCTTGCGCAGTACAGCATGTCCGTATCCCGGAACCACCTTGCCTTCGGCGAGGGTCCTGCGCACATAACTGGCGATCTGTTCCCGGTCAGGCAGCCCCCCGCCCAGTTCTTCCCGCATCTGGTCGATCCACTTGATCACTTCCTGGTTGGCCAGGCCGTGCAATGGGCCTGCCAGCCCATTCATTCCGGAAGCAAAGGAAAGGTAGGCATCACTCAGGGCGGAACCGACCAGGTGGGTGGCATGGGCACTGACATTGCCTCCCTCATGATCTGCGTGAATGGTCATATACAACCGCATAAGCTCGCGGAAACTTTCTTCATCATAGCCCAGCATATGGGCAAAATTTCCTGCCCAGTCCAGGTTGCCGTCAGGCTGGATATTATCCCCACCCCGGTATTTGCGGCGATATATGTAGGCGGCCACCCTGGGTAACCTGGCAATCAGGTTCATCGCATCCTCAAACGTATAATCCCAATAGTCCTTTTTGGAGATACCACTGTCATAAGCCCTGGAAAAACGGGATTCAGTCTGCAGGGCCAGGATGGCAATGGAGAACATGGTCATGGGATGGGTGGAAAGCGGGAGGGCATCCAGGGCGGCAAACACATGGTTGGGGACATGGGACCTGCGTCCCCAGGCATTGGTCACAAATTCCACATCTTCCGCTGATGGCAGTTCTCCGACCAGCATCAGGTAAAACAATCCTTCCGGCAGCGGTTCCGCGCCCCCTGCCGCCTTGGGCAGTTTCTCTCTCAGTTCGGGAATGGAAAATCCCCGGAAGCGGATGCCTTCATTGGCGTCCAGCAGGCTTGTTTCAGTAACCAGTCCAGTCACCCCGCGCATACCCTGGTAAATCTGGGAGATGGTAACCTCATCTACCTTCATTTCCCCGTGATTTTTCAGGATATCCCTGATCTCCAGATTTAGTTCTTCGGTCTTCGCTTTGAATTTATCCTTGATATACCCCATAGACCAGTTTTGTCATCCAAAAATAAAGGAAGTCACCGATATTCTTATTGAGACCAATCCAGTAATTTTGTCCATGCTTAAAGCATACAAATATCGAATTTATCCAACTAAAGACCAGAAGATTCTTATCCACAAGACCTATGGGTGTGTCCGATATGTATATAATGCCTCCTTGTATTTACGGAGATGGCTATGGGAAACGAAACGGGTCATAATTGCATATGATCTGATGAAACAAGTATCAGCAACCAAACAGGTATTTCCCTGGTTAGCAGAACCGGACAGTCAATCGCTTAATGCTGCCATATAGAATATGGATAAAGCCTATCAGCATTTCTTTAGGGGGGGATTTCCCAACTATAAAAATCGGGGAGGTCGTCAGTCTTTTCAGTCTCCCTGTAATACACGGGAGATCAACTGGGAAAGTTCTACCCTCACTATCCCAAAGATCTTGGATATTCAGATCACCCTGTCCCGGAAGTTTGAAGGAAAGATAAAAACGGTTACTGTGAGTATCACCCCTACCGGGAAATACTTTGCCTCTATCTTGGTAGATCAGGATCTAAAACTTCCCGTGAAACCTCCATTGGAAGCAGGAAATACCTTGGGTATCGATCTGGGACTAAAGGATTTTGTGATTACCTCCGATGGGATAAAAATTCCTTCTCCCAAATTCCTTAGACAGAAAATAGATCGTTTGAAGATATTACAACGCAGGGCTTCCCATCACCGGAAAGGAAGCGGGAAAAGGAAGAAAGCCAATTTCCGGGTCGCTGTCCAACACGGAGGATAACCAACCAACGGAAGGATTTTTTACATCAGCGCTCTACCCGATTGGTATGTGATAACCAAACTACCGCCCTGGTTGTAGAGGATCTTGCAGTCAAGAACATGATTAAAAACCACCATCTGTCTCTTTCCATATCTGATTCCGGATGGGGAGAATTTATCCGGCAACTGGAATACAAATCTGATTGGTATGGGAAGAACCTGATCCGGATAAACCAATTTTCTCCCAGTTCCAAGACATATTCAGATTGCGGATATGGGTTGGATGAACTTGATCTTTCGGTAAGGGAGTGAACCTGTCCGCAATGTTATACTGTCCATGATCGGGACTTCAATGCTGCAAGGAATATAAAGAGAATAGGATTACAAACAGGGTCAGGTAGATCCGAAGTGCCCATGGAGCAGCGGCGGTTACGCCGGACGAAGAAGCGGGAAAATATACTTGTCCCAACATGTATATAATTTCCTAAAGTAAATTGACCTGACAAAAAAGCGGGACCCGTCCCGCCCGCTTCCTGGGGTTTATTTGGGAGCCTGCCGGTAAAACAGGTAAGCCAGGAAGGCGAAAATAATATTGGGAAGCCAGACCGCCAGCAGGGGGTTGAGGCTGCCCTTGGTAGAAAATGTATAGGAAAACTGCATACAGATGATATAGGCTGAACTGATCAGGATGCCCAGGGCCAGGTGCAGCCCGCTGCCTCCCCGTATTTTGCGCGAAGCGATCACTGCGCCGATTATGGTCAGGATGATCACCGCCACCGGAGCGCCGATGCGTTTGTATTTTTCCACATACAGGAAATTAATCCCCGTGACTCCCCGGAGCCGCTGCCTGGCGATATAGGTATTCAGTGTAGCTGTGGACATGCCTTCCATGGCATTATGCTGGGGAAGCAGATCGGCCGGTACCAGGGGTATCCGCAGGGTGGTATCCACCACTACCCGGACCCTTTCCTGCATCCCATTGATCTGATGCACCACGGCATGATGGGTGATCCAAGCTTTCTTCGAACTATCCCAGATGATGCTCTCTGCTTCCAGTTCATAATACAGGATTTGTCCCTTAATCTTATCCAGCATAAAATCATACCCCGTCCGGTAAGCCGGGTCATAACTGATGATACTGACATAGGTTACCGGATCGATCCGAAGGTGGATATTGTTGACCGGCCCCGGTGTCGTTTTATTATTGATATACTTATCTTCAAAATGGATGCGTACATGGTTGGCCCAGGGGATTAGGGACTGGTTGGCCACTGCAAGCAAAGCAGTCAGCAATATGCCTCCCACCCAGTATGGGCGAAGGAAACGGTTGAAGCTCGCACCACTGTTGATAATTGCGATGATCTCACAGCGGTACGCCATCTTTGAAGTAAAATAAATCACGGCAATGAACGTGAATAGGGGAAAAAGCATGGCGGCTATATAGGGGATAAAGGCAATATAATAGCCGAATATGATTTCGTGAATGGTGATGTTGTTGCTTACGAAATCGCCCAGTTTTTCTGCAATATCGATGACCACCGCGATGATGATGAACAGGAGAATCGCGTAAAAAAATGTTCCCAGGAATTTCCGTAATATGTACCAATCGATTTTTTTCATGCTTGTCTTCCCCGGAACCTGGGATCTTTGAAGTGATGGCCGAAATTAGGAAGAATTGTCATTATGCCGGGAATTGGAAGCCCTGACCGGTGACCTGAAGGACTAAAATCGGTTTTATTGAAATATTTTTGCGGTTTCAGAGTTAATCAAAACCAAGATCCTGCGCTGCATGGCCCCATTCCTTCGTTTAATCCTTCCGATGGCCATCCTGGGATGCATCATTACGGGACCGGACTGCCAAGGTCAGGCTAACCTGCTGATGAGCCATCAGGCACAACAGGATTCAGCCCGGCTGAATCAGCTGAGGATAGATTCCATCTACCGGAATATGGAATTGCCCAATGTCGGGATGGAAAGGAAAAAATGGTCCTGGAACAGGCGGCTTTTTCAAAACCTCGTCACCCGGTATAATTACTATTATAATGCCAGCAACAAGTTGCAGAAAGCCCTGGAAAAAGTTCAGCGGGCTTATTTGGAAGACTACAGCACCCTGTTGCCATTGTATCCTTACCGGATGTACAATATGCTGATGGTCAAATCCGATCTCGACTCCGTGATCCACAGGGCATCCATCGGGGTGGAGATTCACGATATGCGCGGCAAATGGATCCCCGATCTATACCTCCTGATTGGTAAAGCCTATTATTTTGAAGGCAACTACCCGAATGCTGCCCAAGCCTTCCAGTTCATCAATATCCGGTATGCCCCAAAGAATAAAAATGACTATACCCCGGTGATCGGTTCGGCAGGTTATCAAAGTAAAACCCAGATTTCCGTGTCCACCAAGGAAAATGCCCAGGCCACCTTATACCGCCTGAAGCATCATGCCAGCCGCAACACGGCCTTCCTGTGGCGGGCCAGGACCATGATCCGTGCCGGGGAAGAAGATCAGGCTTTGTCCCTGATTAATATCTTGAAATCCGATCCGGAATTCCCGGCGAGGTTGCGAGGCCAGCTGGCTGAAACGGAAGCCTTTTATTTTTTCCACAACAGGCAATATGATAAGGCAATTGCTCCCCTGGAACTGGCCATACACCTCTCTTCGGACCACATACAAAAATCCCGCTGGGAATTCATCATTGGCCAATTGGATCAGGCAGGCCAGGATGTCCAAGGGGCCCTTTCCCATTACCACCAGTCCATCCTCCTGACCCGGGATCCTATGATGGACTTTTATGCTCACCTCAATATTGCCCGGGTGAACATCAGTTCGGGTAAAGGTTCAGTGGCCCAGAATACCAAAACGCTGGTCAATATGGCTCACCGGAATAAATACCGGAATTTCAGG
Source organism: Chitinophagaceae bacterium (assembly GCA_035533815.1). GTDB lineage: Bacteria > Bacteroidota > Bacteroidia > Chitinophagales > Chitinophagaceae > JANWKA01. The sequence goes on along the minus strand of DATLTB010000094.1, from coordinate 48,626 downwards.
GATATCATTTATTATTCTCTGGCCAGGCTGGCCCTGCGTTCCGGGGATGATTCCTCAGCCATTGCCTGGCTGCACAGCAGCCTGCAATTCAGTTCAGGCGATATGTCCCAGACAAACCGCGCTTTTGACCTGCTGGCGCAGTTGTATTATAATCAGGCTGCTTTCCGGCCTGCCAGTCTGTACTATGACAGCACATCCCAAACGATGAACCTGGCCCCTTCCTACCCTGATTCCGCCCTGGTGGCCCTTCGGACGGCTGGCTTAAAGGAAGTGATTCCGCGCCTGGATATCATCAGGCGCCAGGATTCCCTGCAACGGATCGCGGACATGCCTGACTCCATCCGGAACGCCTACCTGCTGAACCTGCTGGCCATACGCCAGGCCACCCTCAAAAAAAAACAGCGTGAACTGCGCAGGCATAAGCTGCATGGTGAACAACCTAATGGCGGTTCCTCCAGTCCTTTCGCAAATCCTCAGACCAACTCCCAGACCCCGCAGGTTGCAGCCAGTGCCTGGTATTTTTATAATCAGTCCAGCCTGGCCAGCGGACTTAATTTATTCCAGCAGCAATGGGGTAATCGCCCGCTGGTGGATAACTGGAGAAGGTCTTCGGCTATCCAGGGTATCTTCAATTCCGGATCCACGGCTACGGCAAACGATAGTTTGGAGCATTTGGAAACTGCTGCCCTGAAAAAAAGCCAGGATGCCCTCAGCATGGCTGCCCTGATCCAGGGTCTGCCAACCACCCCGGAAAAAATGACCCAGTCCAATGATTCCCTGATCGCAGCTTATGACCAGCTGGGAAGCATTTTCTATGATGGGCTCAGTAACTTACCTGCAGCTATTGCGGATTTTGAAGAACTCCGCCACCGCTTCCCGGACAATCCGGATCAGCAGCAGGTCGCCTATATGCTGTACCTGTTATATGGCAAGGATAACCAGGCTGGACAAGCCCTTGCCATGCGTCACCTGATCCTGACCAGGTACCCTGGCAGTGAGTATGCCCTCCTGATCCTGCATGGTCATGTCACCCAGGAACAGGACATCCTGAAATCCCTGGTGACCCGCTTTTATGATTCCACATATTTGGATTATCTCAGCGGGGATTATGCCACGGTGATTGCCCGTTGCAGGCAGGCTGGAAAGTTATATGGAAGGAGTTTCCTTCCCGGGCGTATTGATCTGCTGCACGCCATGGCCATCATCAAAACATCTGGAGATCAGGAAGGAATAACGGCTATCGGGGAGGTGATCCGGCAGCATCCTGCAGGGGCTATCCATGACCAGGCAGTGGCCATCCTGGGGGCATTGGAACATAAGCAGCAGATCATCGATTATCTGACCCAGTTGCAGATCACCCCGGACACTTCGCAACAAAACCGGGGCATGGCTTCAGCCAGCCAGCCCCCCGCCCCAATTCCGCTCCATCCTGCACCCCTCGCCCTCACCCTGAAGGGCAGTCAACAGGCGACTGGGCTTTCCCCGGGGAGCCCCGGTTATACCGGAGTCAGTACTACCGGGGGGAACCTGCGACTGGGCAGTGCCGCCAGGAAGATCCGGGATTCCCTGGAACAGGCTGAGAAAACCGGTTCATCCGAAGGCCAAATATCCGCTTCTTCCCCGGTTGTCAAGGCTTTGGGGGGCAGGCAACCCGCTTTGGCGGCCACTGCGGTGCTGCCAGGCCATTCGCCGCTTTCCAGCGCGGGCGCGCCCATATCGCTGAGTGCGGCTGCGGATAAAAAAGCCGATTCCCTGGCCATGGCGGAGACCAAAACGCTTCCCGTTGCAGGAACCCATACTGATTCAGGCCAGGTGTTAAACCCCCAAAATCAGGCCCCGGTTCCTTCAGCAGCCCCCCGGGTGAGCGCGCCCTACCAGCCCGGCCTGAAAGAGCCTTATTTTGTCGTCATGGACTTTCAGTTCATCAACAGTGCCCTGCTGGACAAATGCCTGACCCAGTTCGCCAGGTATAACAGCGCCCGAATAAAACGCGACTCCACGGCTGTGGAAGTCAGCAGCTTCGTGCTAACCCGAAATAAGGTCATGTTGATTTTCCGGCTGTTCGGTACGCAGGCCGCGGCCCTGAGTTACTATAATGAAATCAGCACCAATGCCCATCCGCTGATCATCCCCGATGTCAATCCGGCTTTTTACCGGTTCTTTTATATTTCCAGGAGTAATTTCATCCTGCTTAATCAAACCAAGGATTATACCGGTTACCTGGATTATTTTAACCGTCATTACCTGCACTGAGGATAATTGATCCCCGGGATTTTTTAAACTGAGGGTACTTTGATAGATTTGTCCCCTGTCAGAACCTATGGAAGATAAGAAACACATAAAAACATCGGTAAAAATTCTCTGGTGGCTGGTCCTCGGAGGGATCCTGGCCTTTTTTCTGCTGGTCCTGCTCATCAACTTGGGGGTATTTGGATTCATGCCTTCCATCGATGATCTGCAGAACCCCAGTGCATCCCTTTCTTCTGAAGTGTATGCTGCCGATGGCACCCTGATGGGGAAATATTACCTGCAGGACAGGACCACCTGTGCATTCAATGATATTTCCCCCAATGTGATCCATGCCCTTATCGCTACGGAAGACGCCAGATTCTATGCTCACTCCGGCATTGATCCCAAGGGGACCATCGCCATACCCCTGTATCTGCTGATCGGTAAAAAAAGGGGATCCAGCACCATCACCCAGCAACTGGCCTTTAATCTGTTTAATGGAAACAGGGCCAGAAACCCCCTGATCAGGTCCATACAGAAGCTCAAGGAATGGATCCTGGCTGTTAAGCTGGAAAGGTACTTCACCAAAAATGAGATCCTGGCCCTTTACCTGAATACCGTCCCTTTCAGTGATAATGTGTATGGGATCCAGAATGCCGCGAAGACTTTTTTCAATAAAAGCCCGGACCGGCTCGACATCCCGGAATCTGCAACCCTGATCGGCATGCTGAAAGGCAATACCCTCTACAATCCCCGGCGCAATCCCCTGGCTTCCCTGGAAAGACGCAATACGGTCATTGACCGGATGATGGCTGGTGGCTACCTGACACCCGGACAGGCTTCCCTGGCGAAAAGCAGTCCGATCGAACTCCAGTATGCCAAACTGGATCAGGATAACGGCATTGCTCCTTATTTCAGGGAATATCTGCGGGATATGCTTAAGAAATGGTGCAGTACCCATAAAAAGCCAGATGGCGATCCCTATAACCTGTATACGGACGGATTAAAGATATTCACCACCATCAGCCCGGCCATGCAATTGGATGCGGAGAAAGGAGTGGCAGCCCAGCTAGCCTACCTGCAGCGTATATTTTCTGCGGAGCCCTATATCAAAAGCGGCAGGTGCTGGAAAGGACATCATTATGTCCTGTTGGCGGCCATGAAAAATTCAGACCGGTACAAGGCGATGAAGAATGCGGGTATTTCCGATGCGGATATCCAGACATTCTTCACCACCCGGAAACTGCATATGAAAGTATTTGCCTGGGGAAGGTACAGCGGCACCCAGCGCAATACTATGGATACCCTCATGACACCTATGGATTCGATCCGGTACATGCTGGAAAGGCTGCAGGCCGGATTCATGGTCATGGACCCGGAAAGCGGGGAGGTGAAAGCCTGGGTGGGAGGAGATGATTTCCGGTACTTCAAGAACGATCATATCTATAACACGGTCCGCCAGGTGGGCTCTACCATCAAGCCCCTGCTCTATTGCCGGGCGATCATGGATGGATTCTCTCCATCCACCCTGGTCCCGGATGACCCCGTATACTTCCCGGCCTTTAATAACTGGCATTCCCATAATGATATCCTCAGTGACAGCGGCGGTACAGTCACCCTGGCTGAGGGTCTGGCACAGTCCCTGAATAATGTAGCCGCTTACCTGATTAAAATGATCGGACCGGGGACCCTGGTGGATTTTGTACATCGCGTGGGCATTACCAGTGACATTCCTCCCTACCCCTCCATTTCCCTGGGCACTCCGGAAATCTCCCTTTACCAGATGCTGCGGGCCTACACCATGTTCCCGGATAACGGACTGCTCACCGAGCCATTAGCCCTCACCAAGATCGAGGACCGCAACGGCAATATCCTGCAAACCTTTTCACCATTGAAAAAAGAAATCATCAGTGAACGGCTGGCATACACCATGATCAGCATGATGGAAGGAGTGGTAAATCACGGCACAGGAGCCCGGTTGAGGTTCATCTATCACCTGAATGGTGAAATGGCCGGTAAAACGGGAACGACCAATGAGCAGACCGATGGCTGGTTCATTGGCTTTACGCCCCAGTTGCTTGCTGGGGCCTGGGTGGGATGCGATAATAACTTCCTGCATTTCACTTCCATGGCTTATGGACAAGGCGCCAGTACAGGACTCCCAATCTGGGGAAGATTCTTCCAACAGGTATACCAGGATAAGACCCTGGGTATTGACCCTGGGGCCAGCTTTGATATTCCGGCCGATATACTGAACAGCCTTAATCCGCCCGACAGTGCGGTTTCCCTGGACAGCATGGAATCGCAGGATCTGGGTAATGGAAGCGCCAGTGATTACCTGGGATCCGGCAAAACTCCTGGCGGCGGTCAGGGACCCGGCCGCAAGCCCAAGGCCGTTATGCCTCCCCCGCCTGGGAATAACCTGCCTCCCAGGACCCGAAAAAAATAATACTTGGGAATACTTGCAACCTTCCCCCAGCTTAGTGGGCAGAGAATTTTCGGGGTACCCTGACCCCAGATTTCCGGGCCTCGGACAAGCCGATGGCAATGGCCTGCTTGCGGCTGGTGACTTTTTTTCCACTCGTTCCGCTTTTCAGTTTCCCCTCATTCATTTCATGCATCGCCTCCTTCACTTTTTCGCTGGATTTATCAGAATATTTTGCCATAAAGTGTTGTTTGAGCAGGTAAGGAATCAGTTTGAAGGCATTAATTCAAATTCCCTGCCAATAATGAAGGAGGTATCTGGAATACCGATCAGGTAAATAGGCGGAATGAGGCCCTCCCTAAAACTTTTTAATCAGTAAAACCATGCCAATGGCAGCAATCCCCATGAAAGCGAAGGTCGACCAAACCAGGAAGGAAGAAAGCAGGCTGCTTTTACGGGCTCCCATGATCTTTTTATTGGCGCCGATATGAGCGATCAGGAAAAGCAGGGGAACGGCTGCCAGCCCATTGAGCACAGCGGAATAAACCAGGGCTTTCACCGGATTGATCCCAATGAAATTGATCATCAGGCCAATCAAGGTGGAAATGGTGATCACCCCATAAAAGCCATGCGCCTGGTTCAGTTTCAGGTTAAGGCTTGCTTTCCAGTCAACGGACTCTGAAATGGCATATGCTGCAGAGCTGGACAGCACCGGAACGGCCAGCAGTCCCAGCCCGATAATGCCCAGGGAAAAGATCAGCTTGGACAGGTATCCTGCATGCGGAAAACTGTGGACCAGGGGCTGAAGCGCCTTTGCGGCCCCTGCTGCGGATTTGATATCGGTTACACCATGACTATGCAGGACGGTGGCTCCCACCACGATAATGCTCCAGGTAGTGATCTCCGACAAAATCATCCCGGTGGCATTATCAATCCGCAAACTTTTAATATCGGTAGAGCTGACCCTGACCCGGTTTTTCCGGAAGTATCCTTTCAACCTGGATTCTTCCACCTCCTGAGAGGCCTGCCAGAAAAACATATATGGGGATATCGTTGTCCCGAAAACTCCGATGATGATGAACAGGAACCCGAAATTAAAATCCAGGTGGGGGACCAGGGTGGCCTTCAGGATTTCAAGCCAGGGTTCATGCACCATCAGGGCGGTTATGGGGTATGCCAGGAGCACCAGGGCCAGCCATTTGAGGATCCGGGCATACATCCGGTAACTGGTGAATATTTCCAGGATGAGGATACCCGCAGCGAAAAAAAGGATCAGCACCGCAAAGGGAAGGTTGACCAATAGTTTGGCCGAAGCAGCCATGGCCCCGATATCCGCACCGATATTGATGGTATTGGCCAATAGCACAAGGATCACCACACTATACAGGACAAACCGGCTGTAATGCTGCTTGACAACGGCTGCAATGCCCTTCCCCGTCACCAGGCCGATCCTGGCGCATGCTTCCTGGACTGCGATCATGAAGGGCAGCATGTACAGCGCGGTCCACAACTGACTGTAACCAAACTGTGCCCCGGTCTGAGAATAAGTGGCTATGCCGGATGGATCATCATCCGCAGCGCCGGTGGTCAGACCAGGTCCGAGGATCCCGATGAATTTTTTCAGCTTTCCCTTACCGGAAGCCTTAGTAGGTTCAGGTCCTGGTTTGGCGGATGGGGTTAATGGGTGCAGATCCTGTAATTAAATGGGTTAATTCAAGGGGGCAAAACGTATACCATATTCCCGGATCCTGATCAGACATCTGCCCGGACATCTGATCAGGCTATACCTTCCCCATCACGTACATATTGGACAGGGTAGGAACCGGGCTTCCTCCTTCCTTCTCCAGGGTGATGGCAAAGGCCTGGGCTATCCCGGCCACCTGCAATTTCTGCAGGGAAGTCAGGGCGGCATTCCTGTTAAATACCCCCGCGCTCACCGGCTTGCCATCCACAATCGCCCAGAGCTGGTATTCCATCTGGGAGGGCGGAGCCGGAAGATTATTCACCGCCAGATATAGTTCCCCGGAACGGGTATTCCAGTATACGGTGGCCATCATCCCCGGATGGGTTTTCACCCCCATCATGGTCACTGGTTTAACAGAAGGATCATGGAAGATCTGCATTTCCTTTTCCAGCCGGGCCAGGCTGGATTGGTAAACCTGGCGCTCCATAAGCAAATCATTGCGGGAAAAAACAAGTTGCTGATAACTATTCAGGGCATCCTGGTACTTACGGGCTGTCAGGTAATTCAGGATAACACTGCAGATAAGCAACAGGATGGAAGCGGCAGCTGCAAATTTCCAGACCCAGGTTCCCTTTTTCTGTTGTCCAACAGGATCTGTCAGGGTAATGATCTTGCTTTCTTCGGCAGCTGTTTCTTCCCGGGTAGGGATATCCTGCTGAATGGCTTCCCAGACCTTGCCTTTCAGGTCCGGGGGCGGGGCTACCTCATGCATCAGGGCGTAGCGTTCCAGCGCTGCACGGAAGTCCCGGATGGCTTTATCGACTTCCGGATACTGCAGGGCAAATTCTTTCACCTGACTGTTCTCCTGCTGGCTGGTCAAACCAAGCAGGTAACTTTCGATGATGCCGGATGAAATGAATTGCTGGATATCCAAAGCTTTTATTTTAGCATCGCTTTTAACTGAACTAGCGCATTACGGACCCTGGTCTTCACCGTTCCCAGGGGCATATCGAGTGCTATGGCAATCTCCTCCCTGGTATATCCCTTGAAATAAGCCAGGTCAATAATTTTCCGGTGCTCCTCGCTGAGCCCTTCTACAAGGGTATTCAGCCCAAGATGATCCACTTTCTGGGTCACGGACAGAGAATCAGTATGAAAATCTACGGTATTATCCAGCACCTGGTTTTTACGATCCTGCCTGTATTGCCTCGATCTCAGGGTATCAATGGCTGTATTTCGGGCAATATGCAGCATCCAGGTAAATAGTTTTCCCCTGGATTCCTCATAGGCATTCATATTCCGCCAAATTTTCACCAGGGACTCCTGCAGGATATCCCGGGCTGTCTCCTGTTCGCCGATGACCTTCAGGATGACGCCGAACAGGGCACCCCCGTAGTTATCATATAAATAACCGAATGCCTGCTCGTCTTTGCCCTTCAGCAAACGGACCAGTTCAGGCTCGCTGTATTTGATTAATGTTGGCAATGGGGATAATTCCGGTTCCAAAAATACAATAAAATGCCCATGCCCCCGCCAAAGCGGATTAGGTCAGCCCTTGCGGGGAAAAACCATTTTATAATCCACGCTGACCTTGCCCTTGCTGATGTCTTCCAGTCTATTTTTCAGCAGGCGTTTCTTCAGGGGTTTCAGGTAGTCGATGAACAGCTTTCCTTCAATATGGTCATATTCATGGAAAATAACGCGGGCGCTGATCCCTGAAAACCTTTCCTGGTGCGGCTGGAATTCCGCATCGAGCCAGGATAAGGTCATCTCCTCCGGACGTTCGATATCCTCCCTGATCTTGGGTATGCTGAGGCATCCCTCATTATATAGCCAGGGTTCCCCGCTGGATCCATCCATCCGGGCATTGATGAAGACCTGCTTTAGCCCTGGTTCATCCCCATATTCCTTCCTTTCCTCCGGTTCCATATTTTCCAGGACCCTGGAAGTATCCACTATAAAGAGCCGGATAGGCCGCTCCACCTGCGGGGCAGCCAGGCCAATGCCATTCGAAGCATACATCGTTTCCCACATATCGGCTATCAGTACCCCCAATCCGGGATAATCAGGTCCGATCACCGCTGCTTTTTTCCGGAGTACCTGATTGCCGTATGCGGCTATGGGTAAAATCATTTGGGTTGAATTGTGCAGCAAAAATAATCAATGGGACTGAAGATATCCCTGCAGGATCAGGACCGCGCTGATTTCATCCACCAGGGCCTTGTTCCGGCGATCCTTTTTTTTCATCCCGCTTTCCACCATGCTCCTGCTTGCCATCCGGGAAGTATAGCGTTCATCCATCCGGATAACCGGGACACCCGGAAACGATTTCCCGAGACGCCCGATGAATTGGTTCACCGGCCGGGTGGCATCGGTTTCGCTGCCATCATTGTTTTTGGGATCACCGATGATGAACAGGTCTACCGGCTCCCTGGCCAGGTATGCCAGCAAATAGGCCATTAACCCCTTTGTTTCCACTGTGGTGAGGCCGGTAGCGATGATCTTCAGGGGATCGGTGACTGCCAGCCCCGTCCTTTTTTTTCCGTAATCTATTGCCAATATGCGTCCCATGATCTCAGGTATACCCCCTACCAGCCTGTAATCAGGTCCCCAATGGCAAAGACAGCAAAAATGCAGCTGGCAATCCCATTGGCAGTCATGAATGCTGGATTGACCCGGCTCAGGTCTGCAGGGCTCACCCGGCCCTGCTGATATACCAGGGCCCCAGTAAAAAAAACAGCCCCGGTCCAGTACAGGGGTCCGAAATGTCCGTATAGGCCTGCTGCTGCAACAAATATCGCGCAAATCAGGTGAAGTGCCCGGGATACCCTCAGGGCCACCGGCCTTCCCAGCCATGCAGGGATGGAATGAAGCTGCATGGACCGGTCAAAATCCACATCCTGCAAGGCATAGATGATATCAAAGCCACTGACCCAGAAAAGGACAATCAGGGAAAACAGGATGGGCAGGCTGGCAAATCGGTCGGTAACGGCCAGCCAGGCCCCCAGGGGGGCAAGGGCCAGTCCGACGCCCAGTATCAGGTGGCAAAAGGGGGTAAACCGTTTGGTATAACTGTATCCCAGGATAACGGCCAGGGCCAGGAAGGAAAGGGCGCCGCAAAGCCGGTTGATCATCCAGGCAGTTGCCACGAACGCCAGGCAGTTGATCAGGACAAAGATCAGGGCGCTTTGCGCCCTGATCAATCCGGCAGGGATCTCCCTGGATGCGGTTCTCGGATTCAACTTATCAAAACGGGAATCCAGCCACCGGTTGAATCCCATGGCGGCGCTACGGGCAAATACCATGCACAGGATAATGGCTCCTAATAGCCCCCAGGGGAGCAGTTGGGAATTTACCCTAATCCCCAGAAAAAATCCGATCAGGGCAAAAGGCAGGGCAAATAAAGTATGGCTGAACCTGATCAGGGAAAGGAATTTACGGATATTGGCCCGCATGGTGATCCACTTTAGGATGAGGAGGAACCAGCTTGCAGAAAATATCCCAGATGACTATCCCGGCACTGACCGCGATATTGAGGGAATGTTTCATGCCCAGCTGAGGTATTTCCAGGCAGCCGTCTGTCGCCTGGAGCACAGTGGGGTCCACCCCCCTGGCTTCATTGCCGAAGATGAGGGCCAGGGGAGGACCGCAGGGTGGCTGGAATTGATTCAGCCCGATGCTGCCTTCCGCCTGCTCGACAGCCCAGATAGCATAACCCTGGGATTTCAGGGACCTGATCGCTTCCAGGGTGCCTGGAAAATAAGTCCAGCTGACCGTTTCCGTAGCTCCAAGTGCCGTTTTATGGATGTCCCGGTGTGGTGGTACCGGGGTATAACCGCACAGATAGATCCCGCTGAGCAGAAAAGCGTCCGCCGTCCGGAAGACGGAGCCGACATTATGCATGCTCCGGATATTATCCAGCACGATCAGGACCGGCGTCTTTTCCGCCTCCCTGAAACTGTGCAGATCCTTGCGTCCGAGTTCCGCATTTTCCCGCTTTCTCATCTCCAAAGATAAACAGCTGGCATCAATCCGCTTGTTTTCCTGGTTATTCCCCGGTATTTTACGCCATTCTCCCGGGTGTTGTTGGAGCAGGTTGTCCCGAAGCTTAAATTTGTCCGCCATGAACAGGATCCCTTTGCAGCAGACCCCCCTCATGCGGCAACATCAGGAGATCAAGGATAAATATCCGGATGCCGTCCTGCTTTTCCGGGTGGGGGATTTTTACGAGACATTCGGTGAAGACGCCGTGACGGCTTCCCGGGTGCTGGGTATCGTGCTTACCCGGAGGGCTAACGGATCAGCTTCCTATATTGAACTGGCGGGGTTTCCTTATCATGCCCTGGATGCCTACCTCCACCGCCTGGTCAAAGCCGGACACCGGGTGGCGATCTGTGACCAGTTGGAAGATCCCCGTCAGGCCAAAGGCATCGTCAGGCGGGGGGTCACCGAACTGGTTACCCCGGGAACCACCATGAATGACAAGCTGCTGGAAAATAAGTCCAACAATTTCCTGGCTGCCTGTTATTTCGGGAAAAATACCATCGGACTGGCTTTCCTGGATGTTTCCACCGGTGAATTTATCGTGGCTGAAGGTAATTCCGAATATGCGGCCAAACTATTACAGAGCCTGAACCCGGCAGAAATCATAGTAGGTAAAAACCAGCAAAAGGAGTTCAGGCAGCATTTCCAATCCGGGGTTTACCTCTTTGCCCTCGAGGAATGGATTTTCACCGGTACCTATGCGCACGAGCTGCTGACCAGCCAGTTCGAGACCCATTCCCTGCGGGGATTTGGGGTGGAAGACCTGCATACAGCCCTGGTGAGTGCAGGGGCTATCCTGCATTATTTAAAGGATACCGGGAATCCCCGTCTCGGGCATATCCGTTCCCTGCGGCGGATGAGCGAAGAAGACTTCCTGTGGATGGATCAGTTCACCATCCGCAATCTGGACCTGTTGCCTGCTGCAGGTTCACCGGATCATTCCCTGCTGGGTGTTCTGGATCATACGGTCACTCCCATGGGGGGACGGCTGATGCGCAGGTGGATGATCTTTCCCCTGATCAATCTGGTCCGCATCAATGAAAGGCTGGCGGCTACCGAATACCTGATCCGGGAGCAGGACCTGGCTGGTTTGTTGGGGCAACACCTGAAGCAGGTGGGCGATCTGGAAAGGATAGTGAGCAAAATAGCCCGTGGAAAGATCAGTCCCAGGGAGCTGGTTCAGCTGGCCCGGGGACTGGAACAGATGGGTGCCATCCAGCAGCTGGCCGGGGAAATCAGGGAAGATTTCCTGCAGGCAATGATCCGGGACATGGAACCCTGCCCCGAGATCCGGGACCGGATACGCCGGGAGATCGCTGAAGATCCTCCTGCCCTCATTACCGCAGGGGGGCTGATCCGGGAGGGAATCCGGGAAGAGCTGGACCAGTTGCGCCATATTTCCCGATCCGGCAAGCAGTACCTGATGGAAATCCAGCAAAAAGAAGCCCTGGCTACGGGCATACCTTCCCTGAAAGTAGCTTTTAATACGATTTATGGGTATTATCTCGAAGTTACACATACCCACCGGGACAAGGTACCTGCGCAATGGATCAGGAAGCAGACCCTGACCAATGCAGAGCGGTATATCACCGCTGAATTGAAGGAATATGAAGAAAAGATCACCGGAGCCGAGGAAAAAATACAGGTGCTCGAACAACAGGTATATGAAGAACTGATCAGGTGGATACAGCAATATATGGCGTCCCTGCAACGGAATGGTATCCTGCTCGCCTCCCTGGACTGCCTGATCTGTTTTGCTTCCAATGCCATCCGGTACAAATACCGAAGACCCCAGATCAATCAGGGGTATGACCTGAAGATCTCCGCCGGCAGGCATCCGGTGATCGAACTGGCGCTTCCGGATGGGGAGACCTACGTGGCCAATGATATCACCCTGAACCGGGAAGATCAGCAGATCATCATCCTCACCGGTCCAAACATGAGTGGCAAATCCGCCCTGATCAGGCAAACGGCGCTCATGACCATTATGGCCCATATGGGCAGTTTTGTGCCTGCCGTATCCGCTGAAATCGGTATCACGGACAAAATTTTCACGCGCGTGGGGGCATCAGACAATATGAGCACGGGGGAATCCACGTTTATGGTGGAGATGAATGAAACGGCAGGAATCATCAACAATATCACCCCGCGCAGCCTGGTCCTGCTCGATGAGATCGGCCGGGGCACCAGTACCTATGACGGAATCTCGATCGCCTGGAGCATCGTGGAATACCTCTGCCGGATCAGCAAGGCCAGGCCAAAGACCCTGTTTGCCACCCATTACCATGAACTCAATGAATTGGAAAATGCGATGCCGGGGATCCGGAACTACCATATCACCCACCGGGAAGCCGGAAATAAGGTCATCTTCCTGAGAAAACTGGAACCCGGGGGCAGCCGCCATAGCTTTGGTATCCAGGTAGCAAAAATGGCCGGTATGCCCGATGAACTGATTGGGATAGCCAATGAGGTTTTGGGAAGGCTGGAGGAGAAAAGCGGACATGATCCCTTGAAGGAATCTCTGAAAAAAGCTGTGCTGCCCCAATACCAGCTCAGCCTTTTCGATGCGCACAGTGAAGCTTTCGGCCGGATCCGGAAATTGCTGGAATCTATCGATATTGATCACCTTACTCCGGTGGAAGCGCTGGTGAAACTCAGTCAGATCAAGGAGATTCTCCGGTAAATAAAAGAAGGACAAAAAGGGACCAACAGAGCTGGGTGAGGACCGGATGGAATTTCATCAGCATAATTGCAGTGCAGGAACAGATGAATAATGCCAGTTCCCCGAACCACTTATCCTTCTGCAACCCGGGTAAATCGAATAATTGTTAACTTTGCCCCTGATTTTGTTTTTTCCTTATTCACCTTAGCTGATCGGCATGGATATATTTGACAAACTATTGAAAGACAAAGGCCCCATCGGCCAGCATTCCGAACGCGCTCATGGTTATTTTGCCTTCCCCAAACTGGAAGGCGAGATCGGCAGCCGGATGTTTTTCCGCGGAAAGGAAAAAATCGTCTGGAGTCTGAATAACTATCTGGGCCTTGCCAATCATCCCGAAGTGCGGGCTACGGACAGCGAAGCCGCAAAAAAGTACGGGCTTGCGCTGCCGATGGGAGCCCGCATGATGAGCGGTAATTCCAACCATCACGAACAACTGGAAAGGGAATTGTCTGCCTTCGTCGGCAAAGAGGACACTATTTTGCTGAACTACGGATACCAGGGCATCATGAGTGCCATAGATGCCGTAAGCAACCGCCGCGATGTCCTGGTCTATGACGCAGAAAGCCATGCCTGTATCATTGACGGGCTGCGCCTGCACCAGGGTCATCGCTATGTATATAAGCATAATGATATCGGAGATTGCGAAAAGCAGCTCAAAAGGGCGGTGGAAATGACCCGGTCCACCGGCGGCGGGATCATGGTGATCACGGAGGGGGTTTTCGGTATGGCTGGAGACCAGGGCAAGCTGAAAGAAATTGTTGCGCTGAAAGACAAATATGAATTCCGCCTGATGGTGGATGATGCCCATGGTTTTGGAACGATGGGAAAGACCGGCGCAGGGACGGGGGAACACCAGGGGTGCCAGGAAGGCATTGATCTGTACTTTTCCACTTTTGCGAAATCCATGGCTTCCATCGGAGGGTTCATGAGCGGGGAAAAACCGGTGGTCAATTACCTGCGATATAATATGCGGTCCCAGATCTTTGCCAAAGCATTGCCCATGCCGTTCACCATTGGCAACCTGAAAAGACTTGACCTGTTGAAGACTAACCCTGGACTGAGAGAAAAGCTTTGGCACAATGTGCACCTGCTCCAAAAAGGGTTAAGGGAAAAAGGATTTGATATCGGTAGGACAAATTCCCCGGTCACCCCCATTTATCTGACAGGGGATGTGCCGGAAGCTACTGCGATGGTGCTGGATCTGCGGGAAAATTACCATATCTTCTGTTCCATCGTGATATACCCGGTCATTCCCAAGGGGCAGATCATTTATCGGCTGATTCCTACTGCCGCGCATTCCGAAGAAGATATCCAGCTCACCCTGAAGGCTTTTTCTGAAACCAAGAAGAAACTGGACGCCAAAGCGTATGCCGTGGCAGAAATTCCCATGGTTTAGTCCCATTGAAATACCCCCTTGTCATGATGCGTTCATTGTTCCTTTCTATCTGCAGCGGAATCTCCATGTGGCTGCTCCTGGCTATATCTTTTCAAGCCAGGGCCCAGGATAATTATGAAATACAGGTTTACGGAGCCCAGACCGTAGACAAGGGTTCCACCATGGTGGAACTGCACAGTAATTTTACTTTCGCGGGAACGACTACCGAACAAAATGGGGTCCTGCCCACCCATGATATGGACCATGAAACCATTGAGATCACCCATGGGTTCACAGACTGGTTCGAAACCGGTTTTTATTTTTTCAATGCCCTGGGGAGTGACGGGCGTTCTGCTTACGTAGGCAGCCATATCCGACCCAGGGTCATGATTCCCGCCAAATGGAACTGGCCGGTGGGAGTCAGCCTGTCTGTGGAAGGAGGTTACCAGAAACGCGCATACAGCGAAGATGACTGGACCTTGGAAATCCGGCCCATCGTGGATAAAACTGCCGGTAATTTTTACATTGCCTTTAATCCCACTTTCGACAGATCCCTGCATGGATTGAACGTGAAACAGGGGTTCGTATTTTCCCCTAACCTGAAAACCAGTTATAATGTAACCAAAGTCTGGGCCCTGGGTGTGGAATACTACGGAAGTATCGGCCCGCTGAATGAACTGTTACCCTTCCAGCAGCAACAGCAGCAGCTCTTCCTGGCTGCGGATGCCACATTCTCCCCGGTTTGGGAATTCAATATCGGGTATGGCTGGGGATTTACCCGCTCCACCGACAATGCGATCCTGAAAATGATCCTGGGATACCGGTTTAAGTAAATTTCCCTGCATCAAGAATGCTAAGCCTTAACCGTGCATGATGACAAGCATTTTAACCTGGATTCAATGCCGCTATTGCATCGACCATCCGGCTTTTCATCGGTGATTTACGGCAACACCAGATTAAGAGGGCCTGTTGAGCCGTTTCAAAAAGAAAGCCCCGTTCATTTTTGACACTTCCCTGGGAAGACCCCTTGTCCAATTTGCAAATCCCGGTATCCGACATACTTACACCTTATGTGGTCAACAATGACCCCACCCTGGTAGTTTCCGCTGAATCCAGCCCTTCAGGAGAATATGATTTATTTTTTAAGTTTTATGCTGCAAAATGTCCTGGTTGGAACGGCTAAAGATTAACCTGATCATCAGGTATGCATAGGGGTACATGGCCGCATGAATAACCAATCCTTACCACATGTTTATAAATCCAGCAGGAAGAAAAACATTTAAAATGATGCCTGAGAGATTGGGGGTACTCCTTAATGTACCTGAACAACTCTTGTGCTGCCCGGATAATCAACGGGGGTAAAAAAAGGAACTTTGGGATATCGTCCCCATTTCATTAAGTAATCCATCCAGATTTAGGTGCGAAATGAAGAAACCAGCTTATCAATTAATTTACCTACCATCCTCAGATTTTCTGTGGAACCGCTGACCATAAGGATTCCCAGGGTGATAGAAGTTGCATGCAGGAATATGTTTTTATTTTGAGGTTTCGGGAATACTTTTACTTTTGCAACTGATTTCCAAAAATACCTGCATCTTTATTCCAGCAGGTTAATTTTTGTCGCCCTTTAAATATATTTAGCGGTAATATGGGACTAAGTCTTACGATAGCTGTTTTTTCATCATTTATTGTTTTTTCTATCCTGCTGGTTTTTATAAAAAATAAATGGAAGGGATTGATTGCCATTGCTGCGATCCTGGTTAACAGCCTGATCAGCTCCTGGCTGGCCATCCGGGCCATAACCGGATCCATTTTTACCACCCACTTATTTGCAGGACCGGTGTTCGGGGATATTGCCATCCGGATAGATGCCTTGTCCGGATGGTTTATCCTGATGATCAATTTTGCCGTGATAACGGGTATCCTTTACGGAAGCCGTTATATGAAAACTTTTGAAAAGCGTACCTCCGACATCACCCTGCACTACATCTGTTATATCCTGAACCATTTAGCCATGATTGCCATTTTCTGTGTGCAGCATGCCCTGGCATTTTTGTGTGCCTGGGAATTAATGGCCCTGAGTTCGTTTATGCTGGTGATATTTGAACATGGTAAGATAGGCACACTGAAGGCAGGCATCAACTATTTTATCCAGTCCCATATCTCCGTCCTGTTCCTTACCATTGCATTCATCTGGGTGAGCTCAAAGACCGGTTCCTATGATTTCAAGGCTATCGGCGGCTATGCCGCCGGATTAAAACCGGCCCTTGGATTCCTACTCTTTTTATGCTTTTTCACCGGATTTGCCATCAAGGCCGGGTTTGTCCCCTTTCATACCTGGCTTCCCCGTGCACATGCTGCAGGACCATCCCATGTATCTGGAATAATGTCCGGGGTAGTGATCAAGCTGGGGATCTATGGGATTTTACGGATATTATTACTGATTAAGGTGGATGATCTGCTGGTCGGGTATACCATCCTGATTCTTTCGGCAATTTCCGGACTATATGGTGTCATGCTCGCTATCATACAGCATAATTTAAAGAAACTGCTGGCCTATCATAGTATAGAGAATATCGGCATCATCGGGTTAGGAATCGGCCTGGGCTGCATCGGACTCGGATTGAATAATCCCTTGCTTTCCTTTGTGGGTTTTGCCGGGGCTTTAATACATACGATTAATCATTCCCTGTATAAGCCCTTGCTGTTTTATAGCGCCGGAACGGTGTACCAGGCCACGCATACCCAGGATATTGATCAGCTGGGCGGAATAATCAGGAAGATGCCCCATACCGCAGGGTTATTCTTAACGGGTGCGCTGGGAATTTGTGGTTTGCCCCCGTTAAACGGATTCATTTCGGAATTCCTGATTTTTACCGGCTTACTCATTGGAATTGCCACCGGCCCCGCTTCCGCGGGTATCCTGCTGGCAACCATCCTTTTTTCCATGGCATTGATCGGAGGTCTGGCCATGCTATGTTTCACCAAAGCATTTGGCATTATATTTCTGGGCACCCCCCGCCATGAGGATCATGTGCCTGCGGGGGAAGCCGGATGGTTTCGGTTATTTCCCCAGTACCTGATTGTTTTACCGATGCTCCTGATTGGCATTTTCCCCGGGATATTCATTCGACTCATCACTCCTGCAATTTCCCTGTTCACAGGACCCGGACAGACTCCCGCAATCAGCGCAGAGGTAGTGGGGACCATGCAGACCATCGGACTTTCAGGTGCAGGGTTCCTCCTGCTTTGTGTCCTGATCTTCCTGGCGAAAAAAAGGATTACCTCCGGTAAAAGTCCCAAAATATCACCCACCTGGGCGTGTGGCTATTCCGCACCCACACCCCGGTTACAATATACAGGGAGCTCATTTGTGCGAACTTACCGTAAACTGATTAGTCCATTATTGATGATGAATAAATCGGAAGGAAACATCAGTGAGGTTTTTCCCCGGCCCATCCATTCCCATACAAATCCTTACGATAAACTGGAAGCTGGGCTGATTGACGCTCCTGTCAGGTTCCTGAGAAAGTTCATGAACCTTTTCGATTTCCTTCAGAACGGAAGCGAACAAGCATATATACTTTACGGTGTGGTCTTTATTATCGCCGTGGTGTCCATACCTGTAATCATTTCCGCTGTAATTTACCTGATAGGCATTTAAATAAGGCTGACCATGGGAATACCTGTTTTTTTACTGATTGTTTTCCCCTCCCTGTTTTTTGCCGGAATCATCCTGCGCACCAAAAGTATTTGTTCCGGCCGCAAAGGCCCTTCCATTTCCCAGCCGCTCAGGGATATATGGCGGCTCTTCCAAAAAAGTGCCGTATACAGTGAAACGGCCAGTTTTGTATTCCAGATCGCCCCTGCGGTTTATTTTGCCACCCTGCTGCTGGCCATTGCCCTGATCCCCTTGGGTGGCCGGTCCGGACTAATCTCATTCAAAGGCGATTTTGTCTTTTTTGCCGCCTTGCTGTCCCTGGGTAAGTTCTTTAACATTATTGCCGCCCTGGACACCGGGAGCAGTCTGGAAGGGATGGGGGCCAGCCGTGAGGCCTTGTATTCCATGCTTGCCGAACCTGCCTTCCTGATTACTATGGCATCACTTGCCCTGATGACCGGGCACTACTCATTCCACGGAATATTCGGCGCACTTCGTTACGGAAGCTCCCTTTCCCTGGCAGCCGGCGCGCTGGCTGTATTCGTCCTCATCATCATTTGTCTGATAGAAAACAGCCGGCTCCCCATAGACGATCCGGCCACACACCTGGAACTGACCATGGTTCACGAAGTGATGATCCTGGACAACAGTGGCTTTGACCTGGGGCTAATCTCCCTGGCAGGTAGCCTGAAATTTGCGATGTACGGTGCCCTGATCTCCAATATCATTATTCCTCATGGCCTGGCATGGTTTTATATTATCCCTGTATTCCTCGCCTTACAGATTTCCCTGGCCATGCTGGTCGGGATGATTGAATCATTTATGGCCCGTTTCCGGTTGAACCATAATCCTCAGTATATATTTACCCTGACCTCCATTTCTTTACTGATATTCCTGGGGGCCTTAATCATATCCGGAAAAATCAACTGAATAAACATAAGCAGCCCATGACGATTATTTTACTGATAGCCTTCATCATCAGCCTGATCCACCTGAGTGTATCAAAAAGATTGAAAACCTATGTCAGCGTGCTGGCTTTTCAGGGGATCCTGCTGTTTGGCGCTGCCTTCATCGAATTGATCCGCATCAATCTGGTCAACCTGCTTTTTATTTTGCTGGAAACCATCGTGATTAAGTCTATCGCCATCCCTTATTTCCTGAATTACCTGATCAGGAGAAACAAAATTACCAGGGAATCAGAACCCTACCTGCCTGATTTCATTTCACTGGTCATAGTTACCGCCATCATTTTTGGCTCATTCCTGTTATCTGGGACTATGTATACCAGCATCAACAGGCTATTCTTCATGGCTGCTTTCTCAGGACTGTTTACAGGGCTGTATTTCATCATTTCCAGAAAAAAGATCATTACCCATGTGATGGGATTCCTGGTCATGGAAAACGGAGTTTTTGCTTTGACCCTGGCTGCAGGTGCGCAAATGCCCATGCTGGTCAATGCCGGGATCCTGCTGGATATCTTTGCCAGCGTGCTGCTGCTGGGCATATTTGTGAATAAAATCGGAGGCATCCTGAAAGAGCAGGAAGCCGGTCAGCTGAGGAACCTGAAGGATTAATCCAATCACTGAATAAACGCACATGCTGGGCACATACTTTACCGGAGCTTTGGTCATCAGCCTTTTATTATTGCTGAACCGGAAGAAAAACTGGAATTATATCCTTTCCGTGGCCTTCCTGATATTACAATGCATCCTGACGGTCTACGAATTCAATCACCAGGGTATCCAGGAACTGAAGTACTTCACTGCTGATGCCCTGGCCGTTATATTACTGGTTATTTCCTGCATCATCAGCGTACCAGCTTTCTGGCACAGTTATATTTATTTTTCAAAAGGGAAATGGCTGCCCCGTGAACAGAGCATCTATTTCAGTGCCCTGGTGATCCTGCTTACCTCCCTGAGCGGGGCATATTTATCCGGGCATATCGCCGTTACCTGGATTTTTGTGGAGCTGACCACATTCAGCGCCTCTGCACTTGTCTATCACCGCAGGAACTTACGCACCCTGGAAGGGACCTGGAAATACCTGTTTGTCTGCACGGTCAGCTTAACCCTGGTATTTATCGGAATCCTTTTTCTGACGATGGCCCTGCAGCAGGTAGGTTTGAAGAATCTGTCCTATAGCAACCTGCTGGCGAACGCCCCATTACTGAATACATTCTGGCTTAAAATAGCCTTCCTCTTCATCTTTACCGGTTATACCTGCAAGGCAGGCCTGGTGCCGATGTATACCGCGGACATAGATGCAAAGGACAAAGCACCTTCCCCTGCCGGAGCCTTATTCAGCAGCGTATTGCTGAATGCCGGATTTCTCGGGATCTTCCGGTTTTATCTTATCCTCAGCCACACCGGAATATTTTCCTGGGCAGGTCAAATCTTGATGATTTCCGGGTTCCTTTCCATATTTGTTGCTTCGGTGTATATGTATAAAGTGAAGAATATCAAAAGAATGTTTGCCTACTCAAGCATGGAGCATATTGGATTAATCATGCTCGCACTGGCTTGCGGACCTATCGGATTTTATGCAGCAATACTCCATCTTGTCTTGCATTCTTTCACCAAGTCCTCTCTTTTTTTCCAGACCGGACAAGTGTACCGGATATATAAAAGCAAGAGTGTTTATGACACCGGAGATTATTTCAGGTATAATCTTGCCGGCGCATTGGTGCTCCTGTCGGGATTTTTCATCCTATCAGCCTTGCCCCCTTCGGGGATGTTTATCAGTGAATTCCTGATATTGCGTTCCTTATTCGAGAGCAACCACTACTGGATCCTGGCTGTCGTGCTGCTGCTGCTTACCTGGATAATCTGGTCGATGGGCAAAAATATATTTAAACTCCTGTTTATACCCGCCGTGGAGCCTCAGGAGATGTCCATGGAAAAAATACCGCCATGGGAATCCCTGAGTCAGTTTATTCTCCTGGCGTTGGTGGTTTATCTGGGGCTCAATCCTCCTTTTGCATTCACGGAACTGATCCATAACGCCATAAAGAACCTGCCCGGATAACATGATGGATCATATGACCATATTAAATAATCAGTGCATCCCCATGGGAGACATCCCGGAATTGAATTATGGGGATTTCCTGCACCTGAATACCCAGCTGGTTCTTCAGCAGGGGAATCATTGTGTGAATTATTATGGCTTTCCGGCAGCGGGGAAAATAAAGCTCATTTGCTGCATGGCCGATGATTCGGCGCATACCCTGAAGATTTCCTCTGCCCTGCTGGCCGAAGTTGGACCGGACAGGTTATCCTCATTTACCGCCCGCCATCTCAGTTTTCATGCTTTTGAAAGAGAACTGCATGAAGTATTTGCCATTGAATATGCGGACCATCCCTGGCTTAAGCCGCTACGTTATGCCTTTAACCGGAAACACCAGCAGAACCGGATCGAAAATTATCCGTTTTACCGGATTGACAGTGAAGAATTGCATGAAGTCGGCGTTGGACCTGTCCATGCCGGTGTCATTGAACCGGGGCACTTCCGTTTTATTTGCAGCGGAGAGCAAATCCTTCACCTCGAAACCCAGCTGGGTTATCAGCACAGGGGCATTGAACCTCTTTTCCTGAGTAAGAAAAATTTACTGCAGCAAACAATACTGGCAGAATCCATCGCCGGTGACACAGTTGCCGGACATACCACGGCTTTTGTGAATATCCGGGAAAGCCTGAGCGGTGATATACCCGCTGATGAATGGTCCTTTGCCAGGGCCATTGCTTTGGAAATGGAACGCATGGCCAATCATACCGGTGGCCTTTCCGCCATTTGTGCGGATATCGGATACCAGCTTGGCGCTGCAGTCTTTGGCAGACTGAGGTCACCCCTGATCAATTTTATGCAGCAGTGGTGCGGAAACCGTTTTTCGAAAGGGTTGATCAGGGCCGGAAAAAATAATTTCCCCTTTACCGGGGAACTGGGCGCCAAACTGGGCAGCCTGCTGGACGCTTTTGAACCGGATTTCACGGAAATGTTTCAGACCATGAAAAGTCTTCCCACCGTGATGGCAAGGCTGGAAAAAACCGGTGTGCTGACCCGGGAACAGGCTGAATCAATCGGGGCGGTGGGCATGGCCGCCAGGAGCTCCGGGATTAACCGGGACATCCGGAGTTCCCATCCTTCCGGACTTTATGCTCAGCTGAACCATCAGGCAGTCGTTAAACACCATGGAGATGTATATTCCCGGATCCGGATACGCTACGATGAAATCCACCAATCCATGGGGTATATCCGGCAATGGTTGCGGGAAATTCCCCTGCGGGTAACCCCAGATCCCATCATCCAAAAGCCTGCACCGGGCCTGTTTTCCATTTCCCTGGTCGAGGGATGGCGGGGTGAAATCTGTCATTGCGGCATAACAGACAAAAACGGAGCATGGATGCATTACAAGATCAAGGATCCTTCCATGAATAACTGGCTCGCGATGGCCCTGGCCGTCAGGAACAATGAAATTTCGGATTTTCCGCTGTGCAATAAAAGTTTTGACCTGAGTTATTGCGGACACGATTTATAATTAGGGGCAATATACCCATACAAACCAAATCAGTTTCAGCGATGATAGATGATCTAAGGATACTCATCCACCAGGGCAGGCAGTATATCGGGGACATTACCGCAGTGAAATTGCCGGAAAGCTTCCGCGGACGCCCGGTCATTAGCCAGATCCCGGTTAATGGGCCGGAATTGGTTGAACTTTGTCCGACAGGGGCTATCAGTAACGAGCCATTCACGATAGACCTGGGAAAATGCGTTTTTTGTGGAGAATGCGCTTTTGCCCGACCGGATAAAATAAGGTTTACCCAAGATTACCGCATGGCCACCAATGTCCGGGATGGATTGTTGGTGAAGGAGGGGGAAGATCGTCCCATTCAGGTAAATGCCGCGGGCATCAGGAAGGAAATCACCCGCTTTTTCAGGGGTTCGCTGAAGCTGCGGCAGGTTTGCGCCGGGGGGGACAATAGTTGTGAAACGGAACTCAATGCCTGCAGTAATGTGAATTTTGACATGGGCCGTTTCGGGATCGAATTTGTGGCCTCCCCGAGACATGCAGATGGAATTGTCATCACCGGTCCGGTCAGTGAAAATATGGCGGATCCGCTTCAACTCACCTACGATGCCATACCAGATCCTAAAATCATCATTCTGGCCGGGTCGGAGGCCATCAGCGGCGGGATCTTCGCCGGCAGCCCGGCATTAAACCGAAGTTTCCTGGACAAATACAGGATTGACCTCTTTGTACCCGGCAACCCGGTCCATCCCCTGACCTTCATCAACGGGGTTTTAGCCTTGATCGGAAAGGGGAAATGACCGGATAAATGCACTTAGGGAAGCCGGATCTTATTGAGCGATGGAATGAAAGCGAAACTGCGGGAATCAATGTTAGAAAAAATGATGAACTTCTTTAAATCCATAGGCAGCCTCCTGAGGAATAAATGCCCCCGTTGCAGAAAAGGGGATATCTATAAAAATAAAAACCCCTACAGGTTGAAAAAACTGTATGCTATGCACGGCTTTTGTCCCGTTTGCGGCCAAAAAATTCAGCAGCGGATCGGATACTGGTATATTGCCAATTATATCACCTATGCCCTTTCCCTGGCATTATCCTTTATTACCCTTGTCCTGTACTGGATGTTTATCGGGATCACCTGGCGCGATAACAGCATTTTCCACTGGTTTATCGCCAATTGCCTGCTGCTCCTCGCGGTAATCCCCCTGCTCATCCGCCTGGGGAGAACCCTTTATTTATATTTCACTGTGCGGTATGATCCCGGGAAACAGGAGCCCAGGGATGAAAATCTTTCCTGAATTCCCTCTTTCTCCGCGAAGATCAATACCAATAATATTAATAGTTTGTAAACGGAGTGTTTTCGGGCTTTTTGCTTTTCGGAGTTGTCCAGTTTTTACCAATTGAATTATGAGTTCGGGCTCTTTAATGAGTTTAATGCGGGAGCCTGGTTTGACAATAATTCATATGGTGCGGGAAGGTATTTGTAAAAGAGGACGTTGCACGAATGGGTGGGGAATTGGGAACGAAGGTCTGAATAATGACTTACTTATTGAGATATTCAAAAATAAGTTGTTCGATGTAGCCAATTTATTCCTTAACGGGTTCAATAAATTCTTTTACTTCTGCCTCATCATCTACCGTAAAATCATTATAATCTTCATCCATTCTTTCCTGCATTAGCTTACTGAAAAATGCTGCATGGGTTTTATTGAATAGTCCCACTAAAACAAAATGCATATGCAGCATTGCGACAACTCCACTATGAGTCTTAGGCGTTAATCTTTTGTGAGTAATAATGCTTTAGTGGCATGAAAGAAACTATAATAAAGACGGTTGATGGCTGTTGCGTATAAATGATTCTGAAGCAGTATATCAACCTCAGACATCAGAGCCCGGGCTTTTTTTAATTTTAGTTTTATAGCTTCGTCTTTCTCAGTCATGCAATAATGAGGTTATTCCCGATATTTTTTCGCAAGGAATAGTAACCCGCATTTGTTTCCCACTCTTCTTCCTGAACAAGCAACAGGTTTATATAAGTTGAAAATTCCAAACTAATCGGAAATAACTTATCCTGGATGAACCATTTAGTTTTCTTAGGGTGCTTGTCCTTTGTCAAAATTAGAATATCCCAATCGCTTTCCTCCGTAGGCTTACCATATGCTCTGCTTCCGAACAATAAAACTTTTGCACCAGGAACAATCTGCTGCACCCTGATGTTTATGCGGGATAATATAGAATTAGTGTCGACCATTTTACAAATTTAAGATAAATTTTTGCTCGGTGCCATTTGGTTTTAATCTTTGCTGACAGTTCAGGGAGTTCAGGGCAAAATCCTGTCTACGGATTTTTACCGGCCTACGCAAAATTACAATCTGCGAGAAAGTTACAGTAAGAAAACCGGGGGACAACCAGGTCATCAGGGATCAACCATGCTTTATAATGAGATGGCTGATCATGTATCGGAACATCAGGGGGAATATTGCAGCGTATACGGTCATAGCCTTCATGGAACTGAACAAAGCCACCAAGAGGTCCTCCAGGTAGTGGATATTGCCCGAACAAAGCCCTTCATGACCAACCATATTGTAATCTGCAGAATGTGCAGTTATGGTCATTGCAATAAGACTGGTTTTCCGGCTGGGTGAAAAGCCATCAAAAACATAAAAGATTAACAAAAGGTATCCTGCAGTCCAAACCTGAAAAAGGTGTCACACCATATGCATTGAATTGTTCCATTATAGACTCCTTGATCAAACAAGGAAAGAATGTCAATCGTGGTTTAAGGGAAATAGCCGGTTTCAAAACCGGATGAATCATTACCATTTTTTTTACCTTACTATTGCTGTATTTAATATCCAATACCCTAGGGTGCACAATTATTGCCATAGAGGTCCTGTGTAGTTAAAGATTATAAATTCATAGTGTACCAGATTAGACACCCTACCTATCCTTCCCCTGGAAAACCAATAGGTCCGGATGAACATTTTTCCGTATTTCCGGCACTAAATCACCCAAAAGTATTCAGTAGTACCTCCCCAGCAACAGGTAATCTGTCACATATCCGGCAATGCCCTCTTCCAGTGTGTGGAACGGTTTTTTATACCCCAACCGGCGGAGTTTCCCCATTTTCGCTTCGGTGAAATACTGGTAATTATTCCGGATATCCCCGGGCATGTCCACAAATTCAATGCAGGTATCTTGATGCAGGGCTGCACATACGGCTGCGGCCAGATCGTGAAAGGTCCGGGCCAGGCCGGTACCCAGATTATATATTCCGGAAGCCCGCTGCTGCTCCATCATCCACAGGCAGACCTCCAGGACATCGTCAACATAGATGAAATCCCGGAGCTGTTCCCCGTCCCGGTAATCCGGACGGTGGGAGCGGAAAAGCCGGATGCAACCCGCTTCCTTCATCTGGTTAAAAGCATGAAAAGCCACACTGGCCATCCTGCCCTTGTGATATTCATTGGGTCCGTACACATTAAAGAATTTCAGGCCAGCCCAGAACGGGGGCCTGCCCTGCCGTGGTTGCTCAATCGCCCAGAGATCGAACTGCTGTTTGGATACCCCATATGGATTGAGGGGGAGCAACCTGGAAATCCCGTTTAGTCCATCCCCGTAACCGGATTCCCCGGATCCATAGGTTGCTGCAGAGGAAGCATATACCAGGGGAATCCGGTTATGGGTGCAGTAACCCCAGATATCCCGGGAATAATTCAGGTTCAGTTTTTCAAAGATCCCATAATCAGGATCCGTGGTATCTGTCCTTGCTCCCAAATGGAAGATGGCCTTTATTTCCAGATGATCCCCCTCCAGCCAATCAAAGAAATCCTCCCTGTCTACCTGGAGCAGCCAGGTTTTACCTTCCAGATTGGACGCTTTTTCCTTGCTGGTGAAATCATCCACGAGGATAAGCCGGTCATATCCCTGCTGATTCAGCCGGGAAACAAGGCAGCTCCCGATGAAGCCGGCCGCCCCGGTCACGACAATTGTTTCTCCGGTGTTCATGCGGGTGAATCCTGAGGTTGCATCAGTTTTTCCAAAACGGTATCATAATCCTGCTTCCACCCGGATACCTGCCCGAAATCTTCATCATCTACCCGGATATTTCCGGTGGTCACCGTCCCCAGCCGGACAAAGGGTATCCCGGCCAACCATTTTTCCAGTTTGCCGGATTCAGCTGCCCCGGCAGAAACGAGTATCCTGCCCTGGGATTCGCCGAAAAGGAAAGCATCCTTCCTTAAAGCAGGATCAGTCCTGATATCAAAACCCAGGGATCGGGGCATCGCACTTTCCAGGATAGCCGTGAAAAGACCCCCTTCGCTCAGATCATGGGCAGAGCAGATCATTTTTTCCCGGATCAGTTCAGCTGTCTTTTGCTGGATGGCATACTCCCCTTCCAGGTCAAAAAATGGCACAGGACTAAAGAGGACCCCGCAAATCCGGGCCAGGTAAACCGAAGAATGAATATCATCCCTGTTTTCCCCGATCAGGTAGATCAGGTCACCTGGATTTTTAAAATCCAGGGTCATCCGCTGATCCAGGTTATCCAGCAGGCCCAGCATACCGATCACCGGGGTGGGAAACACCGGGCCCTCAGGGGATTGATTATAGAAGCTGACATTGCCGCCGGTCACCGGTGTCCCGAACCTGCGGCAGGCTTCCCCCAGTCCCTTTACGGCATACACAAACTGGTAAAAGGCTTCCGGATTATAGGGATTGCCGAAATTGAGGCAGTTGGTGATGGCTACCGGAGTACCCCCGCTGCATATAATATTGCGTGCCGCCTCAGCCACCGCAATCTGGGTCCCAATGTAAGGATCGGCATGGACATAGCGGCTGTTACAGTCCGTGGTCAGGGCAAGGGCTTTGCCGGTCCCGTGCACCAGGACGATAGCAGCATCCGATGGCATATTCGTACTGGCGTTTGCCGCACCCACCGTACTGTCATACTGCCTGTATACCCAACGTCTGGACGCAAGATCAGGTTGGCTGATCAGCCTGCGGGCAATGGCCTGGAAATCCTTGGGTACCGGGACATCCGCGAGCCTGAATGCCCGGCATTTTTCCAGGTAGGCTGGTTCCCGGTACTGGCGGTGATAGACCGGGGCCCCGCCACCCAGCACCAGGCTGGCTGCAGGGACATCTGCCTCCAATATGCCGCCCAGGAAGAATTGCAGCCGGGGTTCCCGGGTCACTTCACCGATCTTCACGCAATGCAGGTCCCATTTATTAAAAACACGAAGCACGTCCTCCTCCCGGCCTTTTTTCACAACTATCAGCATCCGTTCCTGACTTTCACTGAGCAGCATTTCCCAGGCTTTCATCCGGGACTGCCGGGTGGGAACCTGATCCAGGTCAATGCGCATGCCATGCTCACCCCTTGCGCTCATTTCTGCAGTGGAGCAAATGATGCCCGCTGCTCCCATATCCTGCATACCCACCAGGGCTCCGGTAGGAATGATTTCCAAACAGGCTTCCAGCAGCTTTTTTTCCTGGAACGGATCCCCGACCTGCACCGCAGGCAGGTCCGCAGCACTTTGCTCGGTAATGTCCGCAGAGGCAAATGAAGCCCCTCCGATGCCATCTTTACCGGTGTCTGATCCCACGATAAAAACGGGATTTCCTGCGCCGGTCGCCGTGGCGGATATGGTTTGCCCAACCCGGACAATGCCTGCGCTCATGGCATTGACCAGGGGATTGAGGGTATAACAGTCATCAAAATAAATCTCCCCGCCGACGGTGGGTACTCCCAGACAATTGCCGTAATGACCAATGCCCGCCACCACCCCGCTGAGTAACCGACGGTTCCCCGGCTGGTCCGGATTTCCAAAACGGAGGGAATTCAGGGCTGCTATCGGTCGGGCACCCATGGTGAAGATGTCCCGGTGAATCCCTCCCACTCCGGTGGCAGCCCCCTGGAAGGGTTCAATGGCAGAAGGATGATTATGGGATTCTATCTTGAATACGCAGCTGTAGCCTTCCCCGATGTCCACCATTCCTGCGTTTTCTTCGCCAGCTTTTACCAGCAGCCGGCTCCCGTCCCGGGGCAGTGTCTTGAGCCAGGCGATGGAATTCTTATAGCTGCAGTGTTCACTCCACATCACGGAATACATAGCCAGTTCCGTGAAATTCGGGTCCCGGCCAAGCACCTCCCTGATATTATCCAGTTCTTCTTCGGTAAGGCCCAGTTTACGGGCGGTGGCGGTGAGAGGATGTTCTTCAGTCACAAGGACACAAAAATAAGGATTCTCCTCCACCTGGGCTCATTACCGGAACTGCCCGAAATTGATTTTCTTTACCGGCAAATTCCCGGAATTGTCCCTGCTGCTGTTTTGTATCTATTTCCTGGCCCTCCATTTCCTGGTCCGGAAAAACCGGTTTATCCGGGACTGCGGGCTTCCTCCCCTGGCCATTACCGGGTTATTTATGCTGAAAATAGCCGCCTGCATCGGGTTTGCCCTGTTCAGCCTCCATCACAGCGAAAGCCTGGACAGCCGTTCCTTTTATCTGACGGCTTACTGGGAATATATCCGGCTGATCAGGGCCCCCCTGGCTTACTTTCGCCAGATGCCCGCAGATTACCGGCTGCACCTGCATGCCCTGGGGGCTGTTTTTGATTCCCACCATTCCTTTTGGGGATATGCCAGCAGGCAGATCATGCTGAAGATCATGATCGGGTTTAATCTTTTAACCGGCGGTAATTATTATACTGACCTCCTGTTGTATAGCTATCCGGTATTCATTGGGCATATCGCCCTGTACCGTTTTTTCCGGTCCTATGCCCTGGTACCCCCGGTCCTGCTCCTGCTGGCCGTCTTTTTCCTGCCCTCCTTACTGGTCTGGACCAGTAATTACGACAAAGAGGGGATCCTGCTGGTTGCCCTGGGCCTGCTGTTTTTTCATTTCGATGCATGGCTGCAGCATCGAAAACCCCCGGGGAAAATATTCATCGGGCTGCTTTGTTTTGGCCTGATCCTGCTGGTTCGCAATTATTTCGCTATTATCCTGGTCCCTGTCCTGGCCGCCTGGGCTATCTCGGTCAAATGGAAAAAATGGCCGGCCCCGGTGGTCTTTCTGGCCGTTTATTTACTGGCCGGCCTGGTATTCTTTAACCTGGGCAGGATTAGCCCCTCCCTGAACATTCCCGATAAGCTGGTTGGCCGCCAGATGGATTTCAGGGTCCTCAGTGGCAGGTCCAGGATTTCCCTGCCTCCCCTGGATCCAAGCCCTCTAGGTTTCCTCCGGCTGCTTCCCAAGGCCCTTAATCACGCTATCCTCAGGCCCTATTTCTGGGAATCCCGGCATTGGCTTTACCTGGCAGCAGGGTTGGAAAATGGCCTGATCCTGGCCATTTTCCTCCTCAGCCTGATCACTTTCCGGGGCTGGTCCTCCCTGCGCCAGCCAGCCGTCCTGGGATGCCTGGTATTTTCCCTATCCATTCTCCTGGTCACCGGATATGAGGTACCCTTCCTTGGAGCCATTATCCGTTACCGAAGCCTGGCCCTCCCTTTCCTGCTCGGATCAGCCTTCAGCTGGATGGACTGGGAAACCCTCAGGAAATACTGGATTAAATACATTAGTTTTATTAATATACATTAATTTTAAGGAAGTTATCCACTTATTAATCACATTTCTTTCCATTTTTTACAAAATTCTGAATTAGTTTTGCAGAATTTGGAATTAATTGTGATCAAAATTTGTTTTTCTGCAGTAAGTCTTTTTCCTTTGCAGAAATTCCTTTAACCCATGCAATCCATACGTTTTTCTGCTTTGAATGGTCTGGTGCTGGCCACAAAGCCTAAGTCGGATAAAACCGATAAAAGGATCACCGAACTGTTCAGCAGCCATGTATTTTCCGGTAAGGCCGCCCGGGAACACCTGAGCGATGAGGCCTATAAAAGCCTCATGAATTCTATCCGATCAGGCACCAAGATTGAGCGAAAAATGGCCGAACATATCGCCTCCGGCATGAAAGAATGGGCTATGAAAAAAGGGGTTACCCATTTCACCCATTGGTTCCAGCCCCTGACCGGCACCACCGCAGAGAAGCACGATACCTTCTTTACCCTTAAAAGCGACGGATCCGCCCTGGAGATCTTTGACGGGGACGCCCTGGTGCAGCAGGAACCCGATGCGTCGAGTTTTCCCAGTGGCGGCCTGAGGGCCACCTTTGAAGCCCGGGGCTACACGGCCTGGGATCCCTCCTCCCCTGCATTCATCATGGATATGGGCGTGGGAAGGACCCTGTGCATACCCACCATATTCGTATCCTACAATGGGGAATCCCTGGATTATAAAGCGCCATTGCTGAAAGCCATTTCCGCCCTGGACAAGGCTGCCGTGGAAGTCTGCAATTATTTTGACAAAAATGTCACCAAGGTGACGTCCACCCTGGGCTGGGAACAGGAATATTTTGTCATTGATGAATCCCTGGCCAATGCCCGCCCTGACCTGGTCATGTGCGGAAGAACGGTGGTCGGTCATGCCCCATCCAAGGGGCAGCAGCTGGAAGACCATTATTTTGGATCAATCCCGGAACGGGTCTATGCCTTCATGCGGGACTATGAGGATGAAGCATACAAGCTCGGCATTCCCCTGCGTACCCGCCATAATGAAGTCGCCCCGGCTCAGTATGAGTGTGCCCCGGTATTCGAGGAGGTCAATCTGGCGGTGGATCATAACCTGCTGCTGATGGACCTGATGAATAAGATTGCCAAACGGCACCAGCTGAAGGTCCTTTTTCATGAAAAGCCCTTCGCTGGCATCAACGGCTCAGGCAAGCACAACAACTGGAGCATGGCCACCGACACCGGTGTCAACCTGCTGGCTCCGGGCAAGACGCCTAAAACCAACCTGATGTTCCTGACTTTTTTCGTGAACACGATCAAGGCGGTGCACGATTATTCGGAACTGCTCCGGGCAAGCATTGCCTCTCCGGGGAATGATTTCAGGCTGGGTGCCAATGAAGCGCCACCGGCCATTATCTCTATTTTCACCGGCAAGTACCTGGCCACCGTGCTCTCTGAAATTGAAAGCCGGGTGGACAATAAATTTGATGAACAGGATGAGGCCATCCTGAAGCTGGACCTGCATCGCCATATCCCTGAACTGCTGTTGGATAACACGGACCGCAACCGGACCTCCCCATTCGCCTTCACAGGTAACAAATTTGAGCTTCGTGCGGTGGGTTCCTCAGCCAATTGCTCCTCGGCCATGACAACCCTGAACAGCATCATGGCCAGGACCCTGACCCAGTTCAAAAAGGAAGTGGACGGCCTGATAGAAAAAGGAGAAAAAAAGGAGATCGCCATCCTCCAGGTCCTGCGCAAATACATTGTGGAATCCAAAAACATCTTGTTTGAGGGTAACAATTACAGCGAGGAATGGACCAAGGAAGCGGCCAAAAGGGGCCTGCCCAATGTCAAGACTACCCCGCTGGCCCTGGATGCCCTGCACTCCAAAAAGGCCAAGGCCGTATTTGTAGAAAGCGGTATACTTACCGAAAAAGAGTTGGAAGCCCGCCATGAAATCCAGCTGGAGGATTATATTAAAAAAGTACAGATTGAGGCCCGCGTGATCGGTGACCTGTGCACGAATTCCGTCCTTCCTTCCGCCATTCATTACCTGAATGACCTCATCCGCAACGTAGAAGGGCTGAAGGCAATGGGATTAAAGGAAAATGCCTATTCCACCCAGATGAATATGGCAACCAAGATCGCAGAGCATATCAATACCATTGGCAAGAATGTCGAGGAAATGATCGGACAACGTAAAATTGCCAATAAGATTGAAAATACGCGGGACAGGGCCCTGGCCTACTGTGATAAAATCAAGCCTTTCTTTGACACGATACGTTATCATGCAGACAAGCTGGAATTCCTGATCGAGGATAAGAACTGGACCCTGCCTAAATACCGGGAACTGCTGTTTTTACGCTGATATCTAGCTGATATCAAGAAGGAAAATAAAAGCCCTGGTCTATAAACCCGGGCTTTTTTGACTATTCCATCCTCAGGCTTTTCACCGGATTGGCTGAAGCTGCTTTTATGGCCTGGATGCTCATGGTCAAAAAGGCAATCATCAGGGCAGATAAACCGGCTAAGACAAAAATCCACCCGCTTTCCCTGATATGATAGGCAAAACCGCTTAACCAGGTATTCATGAAGTACCAGGCAATCGGTGAGGCGATGAAAATGGCGATGAATACCAGGGACAGAAAATCCCTGCTGAGTATCTGGACGATATTACCCACACTGGCACCCAGCACTTTACGTATCCCTATCTCTTGGGTCCTTTGAACAGTAGTAAAAGTGATCAGGCCAAACAGGCCCATGCAGGAAATCAGGATGGAAATGACCATAGCCAAATCCATAATCTGGCTTGTTTTACGGTAGTTGTTATAGAAATCAGCGATCTGGTCATCGAAAAACCGGTATTCAAATTTTTCATTGGGATAAACAGCTTTCCAGTCCTTTCCGATCTGTCCGATCAAGGTATTGAATTGACCCATGCGCATTCCGGAGGATTGCAGCCTGAAGGATATTGTCCGACTGCCACCTTCAGTCAGGGTAACCGGGGTGATAGGATACTGTAGGGATTGGGAATGAAAGTCAGCCAGGACCCCGGCAATGGGTCGTTTCACTTCAGTCGGTCCATTATCAAATCCCAGGTGCACCAACTTACCAATGGCATCTTCCGGATGGGCAAAACCAAGTCTTTTGGCGCAGGTGGCATTGATCAATAGCTCCCGGATCGAATCGCTTGGTAACAGGTTACGCCCTGCCAGCAGTTTAAGCTGATACAAGGATATATAATTTTCATCCCCTAGAAGAACCTGGGTTTCCAAATCAGTTCCCCGATAAGAAATATCCGTACTGCTGTAATAGTCCATATCAGCCGGAGGACCCTGATTCAGGCTCACTGTCTGAACTGCTGCAATTTGTTTTATTTGGCCGGCAAGCAATTTGGCCTTCCCCAGTGGATAGTTCCCGTTAATGTTCAAATTAATGATGGCATCTTTGGCAAAGCCCAAATCCTTATTCAACATAAAACGAATCTGGTTGCCGATGATCAGCGTGCCAATGATAAAACCAATGGAAATAGTGAATTGAAAAACAATTAATGCCTTACGCAGATACCCTTTTTGGTTGACCTGCTGCGAACTGTGGGCTTTCAGGCTAATTACCGGCTTATATCCGGATAGGATCTTGGCCGGATAAAAACCAGCCAGCAAACTTGTCAGCATCAAGAGAAGCAACAAAAAGATATCAGTAGGAATATCCCTCAGATTCAGGGTGACCCCAGGTGGAATAAAAGAATGAAAAGCGGAGATGACCGGATCAATGAGCAGCAGAGCAATGGCTACGGCAAACAGGGTCAGGAGAAATGTTTCACCCAGGAACTGTAAGACCAGGCTTTGCCTGCTACTACCCAGCACTTTCCGGATTCCGATCTCTTTGGCCCGCTGGATGGACTGGGCAGTAGACAGGTTGATGAAATTGATCACCGCAATAATTAAAATGAATGCAGCAATAGCCATCAGGCCGAAAAGAGTACGCAAATTTGCCTGAAAAGGTTGAGGAAAATTTTGATTGAAATGAATGTCGGTCAGGGGTTGAAGGAAAAACTTTAATTTATCATCTCCTATTTTAATATTCCGGTTAACAATTTTGGGGAACTGGGTATTCACCTGAGCTGCTGTCGTATGAAGGTCCAGTTTGACAAAAGTCTGACTGCCATTCCAACCTTCCCAATTATTCAGTCCATACCCATTTTTTAAAAAGCTTTGACGGACCGTTGGAAATGAAATAAATTCCTTGAAACCTAAATCGGTGGGTTTATGCCAATCCCTGATGATTCCACTCACGGTCACCAACAGAGAATCATTATAGATGATTGTCCTGCCCATGATCCGGTCCAAAGGCAGCTTGCCAAAATACTTCCGGGCTTCATTTTCACTGAGTACTACCTGGAATGGCTCATTCAAAGCGGTAGCTGCATTCCCATCGAGCCAATAGTATTTGAATATATTAAAATACTCCCGGTCGGTAATGATGATTGGGGAAACGGTTAATTTTTCATCGGGTGGATCAAAATGCCTGATTAATCCATGACCAATTGGGATCGTTACCTTGGCCGTATAAGGGTGAAACATCGATACCTGATCAAGTCCCGAAACACCAAGCCTGATGGCTACTTCAGCGGGATCTGGAATAAAGGGAATATGAATGATGCCCTGCGACTTGCTTTGGATTTCCGTCACTACCCGGAATATGCGGTTTTTATCGGGGTGGAATTGATCAAAGCTGAGTTCAAAGCTGGTGACCAGCCAGATTAGCAGACAACCGCATATTCCCAGGCTCAGACCCAGCACATTGAGGACAGCATGTATTTTATGCCGAACGATATTGCGCCAGGCGACCTTAAAATAGTTTTTAAGCATATAGTGATCATTTTTCCTTCGGTGATAGGACCCGTTTTAAGATTAAGGAAGGAATGCCTTTCCCGGATGATGGTGGACAACAATTCCTGTGCCGCTTAGGGTTAGTACTGATTTTCAACATTTATGTGCTGCAATAGATGAACCGGTGTCTGATTTTGATACAACTGGTGTCCGGTTCTGATGCAGGTTAACCGGGAATGGATTGTTTGGGATTCGTCCCGATTAAAACGAGACCAGGGAAGAAATATTCCGGAATAAGGGAGGACCCTGGAAGGAACCATTTCCTTCCAAACTCCGGAATGAATGCACCAGTTTTCCGGAAAATGATCTTAAGTCGTTTTGAAATAACCGGGAAAGAAATCTCCACTTGTCATACCGGTTGCCCCCCGGGATCATTTACATGAGATCCTGGAGTACCATTACCTCAATAAACAGGTCATTTTAAGCTGATTTAAGGGTGAGACCTGATTGATTGACCAAACTTAATTTTCCTGCATTTGCCGGGAAATAGGGTGTTACGTAAAGGAACCCATCAGTTAAACCAGGTACAATTTCATGAGTTCAAAAGTTTCCCGGGCAAACCGGGAATTGCGGGTCTTGAGCAGCACTTTACGCGAACCGGTGGATTTCTCCAGGATAATATCAAATCCGGCCGGTTGCTTTTCTTCCGAAAGATCAATTTTATTGATCTCAAAAAAATAATATTTCTTGGTCCTGATACGGAATAGTCCCCTGCGCGCATAATACAGGACCTTTTTGGCCTTGTTCACGGTAATGGCCCTGGTCTCTCCCAGCCTGATGAAGATGATCACTGCGGTCAGCACTGCTCCAACCCCGATCAGTCGTCCGGTCAGCCCGGTCAGGCGGAATAGCAGTATCCAGCTGGAAATACCTATTCCCACCATGCCCAGGCAGATAATATACATGGGTACAGGTATATTTTCCACCACTAATTTTTCAGTTGATTTTTCAGTAATCCTTAACATGATTCAGGGTATTATACACTGAATAAGGCCAAGGGGGGCCGGAATGTTTACTTTCAATAAGATAGAAGGAGTCTATTTTCAGGCAATTCCCAAATTTAATGTTTTTTTTTAAATCTGGGCGATTTTTACCTGAGCAAGGAACGATCCCCGGTCATCCTGAACTGGTCAATAAAGTTGGTGCTGAAGTTACCCCGACGGAAATGCTCGTTGCGCATCAGTTGCTGATGGAAAGGAATCGTAGTGCTAATCCCTTCGATAATGAATTCACTGAGGGCCCGGTCCATCGTGCTGATGGCTTCTTCCCGGGTCTGGGCCACAGCAATGATCTTCGCGACCAGGGAATCATAATAGGGGGGGATGATATAACCTGCATAGATATGGGAATCCACGCGGACCCCATGGCCTCCGGGCACATGCAGCACATTGATGCGGCCAGGACTGGGACGGAAATCGTTATACGGATCTTCTGCATTGATCCGGCATTCAATGGCATGCATCTGAGGGAGGTAGTTCCTGCCGGAAATCGGGATTCCTGCAGCGATCTTGATCTGCTCCTTGATGAGATCAAAATTGATGACTTCTTCCGTCACTCCATGTTCCACCTGAATCCGGGTATTCATCTCCATGAAGTAAAAATTGCGCTCCTCATCCACCAGGAATTCGACCGTCCCCACACTCTCATAATTGATGGCTGATGCGGCCAGGATGGCCATATTTCCCATCTTTTCCCGGAGTTCCGGAGTCATAAAAGGGGAAGGAGATTCTTCCACCAGTTTCTGGTGCCTCCGCTGGATGGAACAATCCCGCTCACTGAGGTGACAGACTTTGCCGAATTGATCCCCGGCAATCTGGAATTCAATGTGGCGGGGGGAATCGATAAATTTTTCCAGGTAAATTCCATCCTGGTTGAAGGCAGCCCTCGCTTCAGTCCGGGCTGCATCAAATGCGCGATCCATCTCATTTTCCTGCCGGACAACCCGCATGCCCCTGCCTCCGCCTCCGGCAGTAGCCTTGAGTATCACGGGATACCCAACACTTCCCGCCAGTTCCCTGGCCTGATCCAGGTTTTCCAGCAGGATATCCGAACCTGGGATCACCGGAATCCCTGATTTAACCATGGTTTCCTTAGCCGTGAACTTATCCCCCATACTCCTGATCATATCTGGAGCAGGGCCGATGAATTTCAATCCATGCTCCCCGCAGATTTCTGCAAACCGGGCGTTCTCCGCCAGAAATCCATACCCGGGATGGATCGCATCTGCATTGGTAATCTCCGCCGCTGCCATCAGGTGGGGCATATTGAGATAGGATTCCGAGGCTGCAGGCTTTCCGATACAGACGGCTTCATCGGCAAATTTCACATGCAGGCTATCCTTATCTGCAGTGGAATAGACTGCCACAGATTTAATGCCCATCTCCTTGCAGGTGCGGATAATGCGCAGGGCTATTTCACCCCGGTTGGCAATCAGTATTTTTTTAAACATGGAAATAAACAGATTTAAGGGAGCCGGAGCCGCAAAAAACCGGTCTTTCAGGGTTCGACCAGGAATAATGGCTGATCATATTCTACCGGGGAGGAATCTTCCACAAGGACCTTGACGATCTTTCCCTGTACCTCGCTTTCAATTTCGTTGAAAAGTTTCATGGCTTCGATGACACAGACCACTTTTCCCGGGCTGATCTCATCCCCGATATTGATAAACGAAGGTTTATCAGGGGCGGGACTGCGGTAAAAAGTACCGATCATGGGAGACTTGATCATTACCAGGTTATCCACCTTGGGTGCGGGGGGAGGGATTTTTTCTCCGGCTGTTGCCTGGGGAATTACCAAGGGGTTTTGCGCACCTGCCTGACTCAGGTTTGGCATTACCGTGCCTGGAGGTGCCTGGGGAACAAATTCCTTTTGCTTTATAGTGATTTTGAACTTGTCTTCTTCGATGCTCAGTTCACTGATCTGGGACTTGTGCATGATTTTGATCAGTTCCTGAATTTGCTTTAAATCCATATTGTAGGTTTTGTGTGGTCGGAAGCCGGCAAGGCTATTCAGGGGTCATTCCTTGACCCTTTCAATATAGGCGCCATTGCGGGTATCAATGCGGATCAGGGCATCATTTTCCACGAACAGGGGGACCATCACCATAGCACCTGTTTCCAGGGTAGCCTGTTTCAGGGCCCTGGTAGCCGTGTCTCCCCGAAGGCCCGGTTCCGTATATGTGATTTTCATGACGATCTTATCTGGAAGTTCTACACTCATCGGCAATTCAGTATCCGTATTGATCAGGATGAAGCATTCCTGACCTTCCTTGTATAATTTCGGATTATCGACCTGATTTTCATTTAAACTGACCTGTTCATAGGAAGCAGTGTCCATAAAATGATACCCGGAATCATCCCGATAGAGGAACTGGTAAGGCTTTTTTTCCACCCGGATCGGCAGGATCGTATCGCCGGAGTTCCAGGTATGTTCTACATTTTTCCCATTATCCAGGCTTTTCAGCTTGGCCCATACCTTGGCTGCAGCCCTGGCCGTTTTATTCTGACCGAAATCCACTACCTGGAAAAGTTCACCGTCAAGCTTGACAATCAATCCCATTCTAATATCTGCCGTCGTTGCCATATATGAAGTTAAAAAAAATTCAGGACTGCAAAAGTACAAAAATGGCGGGAAAGGGCAAACCGGGCCCCCAGGTGAGGGTCAACCCTCTCCGGCAATGATCACCCTGCGGATCAGGTCGCTACCGAATCTATAGGGGAAAAAAGCCAGGGAGGGCATTGGCGAGGTGATCACTATGCTGGCCATCTTGCCCCGGGCTATTGAGCCGTGGGAGTTTCCCAGCTCCATGGCTGCTGCGCCATTGACCGTGACAGCGTTGATCACTTCTGCCGGCGTCATTTTCAGCTGCATGCAACCCAGGGACATCACCAGGGGCATATTGCCGCTTGGACAGGAACCGGGATTATAGTCCGAAGCCAGGGCTACCGGGATACCTGCCCGGATCAGGGAACGGGCAGTATCCCGGTATGAAAGATCCAGGAAAAGGGCTGAAGCTGGCAGGAGGGTGGCAATGGTCCCGCTGCCCTTAAGACATTGCAATTCCCTACGGCCGGTTTTTTCCAGGTGGTCTGCGCTGACTGCTTTATGCTTTACGGCCATCTGAATGCCTCCGGACCGGTGTAGCTGGTTGGCATGGACCTTCGGCTTCAGCCCATACTTCCAGCCGGCCTCCAGGAGTCTTCCGGATTCCCTGGCGGAAAAAAAACCCTTTTCGCAGAATACATCCATATAATCCGCCAGTCCTTCCGCCGCAATAGCGGGAAGCATCTGCTCCGTAATCAGCCGGATATACCCTTCATGATCCCGCCGATATTCAGGAGGAAAGGCATGGGCCCCCAGGAAGGTAGACTTAATGGACAATGGGGTTAATGCCCTGAGAGACCTGATCACCCTCAGCATCTTCAGTTCCCCTTCCAGGCTCAACCCATATCCGCTTTTGATTTCTACAGCTCCGGTACCCATACTGCGGATCTCTTCCAGGCGTTGCAGGGCAGTTTCCATCAATTCCCGTTCACTGGCTTTTGCCATCATCTGCATGGAATACAATATGCCCCCTCCCCCGGAGGCTATCTGGGCATAACTTTTACCCCCTATCCTGTCCTCAAATTCCTTTTCCCTGAAACCCGCAAACACCAGGTGGGTGTGGGAATCGCACCAGCTGGGTAGTACAAAACCATTTTTTGCATCAATCTCCCGAATTCCGGCTCCGGTCTGGGGAATATTCCCCATTTTTCCAAAATCCAGGATACGATTCCCTTCGATCAGCAGGTAGGCATCTTCGATACAGGCTACCTGTCCCATGGCCGAACCGGCCTTGACGATTATCCGGGCTTCACCCTCTTCCACCTGCAACAATCGGCCAATATGGGTGATCAGTAACCGGACGGGCATATTTTCAGAATTTGGGTATCTTTGCCCTTAAAAATATACAAATGCACCCATTCCGGACAGTTATTCTGACCCTTCTCCTGCTTTTCCCCCTGTTTTGTGTTGCCCAGGCAGGAAGTGATGACCGCCCCCTGTTCCTGAAATACCCCACCATCCCCCAGTTTACCATCACCCTTCCCAACGGTAAATCGTTCACCAAGGCAAATTTGAAGCATAAGCCTACCCTGATCATGCTATTCAGTGTGGACTGTGAATTCTGCAAGCATGAGACCAGTGAGCTGATCAGTCATATTGGTGCTTTCAAAAACGACCAGATCATCATGGTCACTCCATTCCGGGTCGATGAAATGGCGGCTTATTATAAAAACTATAATATTTCCAATTTCCCGGAGATTACCATGGGCAGCGATCCGCAGCGCTGGCTGACTTCCAGTTTTTATTCCCTGCGGTATTTTCCTGGCCTGTATATCTATAACCGGGATCAAAAGCTGGTATACCATTTTGAGGGCAGCCAGCAGATGGACACCCTGATCCATTATCTGAACCCCCGGTAGTATCCCCGATTTTTTATGTTAATTTTTGAAAGGGTCCGGGTGGAACCTGATAAATTCCATAATTTTGATCGGGAATTAATCCACCTCTTTTTAAACTAAATGATCATGAAAGTAACTGTTGTAGGTGCAGGCAATGTGGGAGCTACCTGTGCCAATGTGCTGGCCCACCGGGACTTTTTGCAGGAAGTGGTGCTGCTTGATATCAAGGAAGGGGTGGCTGAAGGCAAAGCGCTGGATATCTGGGAAACTGCTCCAATCAATTACTTCAGCACAAAAACAACTGGGGTCACCAATGACTATTCCAAAACCAGGGATAGCCAGGTCATTGTCATCACCTCAGGCCTGCCCCGCAAGCCAGGTATGAGCCGCGATGACCTGATCTCTACCAATGCTTCTATCGTTAGGTCGGTTACTGAAAATGTGATCAAATATTCTCCCAAGGCTATCATCGTGATCATTTCCAATCCCCTGGATGTCATGACCTATTGTGCCTACCTGACTGCAAAAGTGGAAAGTAGCAGGGTATTCGGCATGGCCGGAATACTGGACACTGCGAGATACAAGGCATTCCTGGCGGAAGAGATCGGATGTTCTCCCAAGGATATTCAGGCTGTGCTGCTGGGAGGTCATGGAGATACCATGGTTCCCTTACCCAGGTATACCACGGTCGGAGGTATACCGGTTACCGAACTGGTACCCTCCGATAAGCTGGATGCCATCATCGACAGGACAAAGAAAGGGGGCGGCGAAATTGTCAATCTGCTGGGAACCTCAGCCTGGTATGCCCCGGGTGCTGCTGCAGCCCAGATGGTCGAAACCATCTGCAAGGATGAAAAACGCGTCTTCCCCTGCTGTGCCTGGCTTACCGGACAGTATGGCGTGGACAAGGTCTACCTTGGAGTCCCGGTTATCCTGGGTAAAGAAGGGATCGAAAGGATCATCGAACTTAAACTCAATGCACAGGAAATGGAACTCCTGCGCGAATCAGGGGATCATGTCCGGGAAGTCATGGCCGTTCTGGATAATATGCAGGTACCTGCAGCATAGCTTAGAAAACATCATTATCCCCCTCCATTAATCGGGCATTTACCTGTCCCTTGAAAGCCACACTAGCTTCAGTTCGTCTTGCATTTTGCAAAGGATAAGCCCTTTTCTCCTTGATGCAGATCACTGCAATCAAGTTTGTTTCCCGTAAATTGATTTTCTCTTTTAAAAATAATATCGGGACTTTAATTGAAGGATTGCCTCCTTTCTGGCCCTCCTCCTCTGGCCGATTATTATCCGTTTTATTTTTTCAACATATAGTGTATTAAAGTTTTTAATCAGAAAATCACATCGGCTTTCCTTTGCAGCATTCACCTGGCAAAGGTACTAAGCGGCAAAATCAACATGTAAAATACGCTTCGTGATCTATACTATGATTTAACTCCCAGGTCCTAATCAATTTCCCCATATTCACATTTTACCTGTTCAGTTTTTCAATTTATTGCTTTTCTCATTTTTTGTTCCACCCTAGTGGCAATCTCTTGCATATCCAGGTCCTGCATGCACCTGAAATGCCCTTTTGGGCACCTGGAATATCCAATTTTAGTGCAGGGCCTGCAATAAAGCCCCTTGTGCTGTATGATATCCATTCGATCATCCGGAAATTGCAGGTTATTATAACCATAATAGGGAAACATGCCAAACTCGGGGATGGTATTCCCCCAGATCGAGATCAGGGGTTTTTTAAATGCGGTGGCAATATGCATCAGACCGGTATCATGGCTGATAACCAGCTTTGCCTGACGGACCAGATCGGCCGAAGCATTGATGCTGAACTTACCACAACCGTTGAATATTTTCTGCGAATCCGATGAGGTCAATACTTCAGCTGCGGGAATGTCTTCCTTACCACCCAGTAACAGGATGGGGTAATGGATTCTGTCACAGAGTTCCTTTAGCTTTTCCACAGGCAGCCTCTTGGTGAAATGCGCTGCACCAATCGCCAGGGCGATGAATCCACTTGCATGGGATACAGGTAATGTCCCCTCGGAGACCCGGTCAGCCGGCGGAATGAAATAATCCAGGCCCTGATGGTCATTGATAACCCCCAGGTGGTTCACCGTATCCATATACCGGTCTACCACCGACTGGTCAGGAAGGAAGTTCCATTTGAATTTCACCATCAGCCATTTTTGCCCGTTGAGTTTGGGAAAGGAAAAAGAAGGGATGCCCATGGCATTCTTAATGCGCAGGGTGCGTGCATTGTGGTGCAGATCGATCAGTTCATCAAATCCCTCTCCAGCCAGTTTGCGGTACTGTTTGCCTGGTTCCGGATCCAGCAGGTGCACTTTTTCAATATAAGGATTGGCAGCAAGCATATCTCCGAATTCCGGTTTGGTGAAATAATGAATTTCATCCCCCGGGCGCTGCAGTTTAAGGCAACGGATCACCGGGGTAGTCAGCACGATATCACCGATGGATGAAAAGCGGATGAGAAGTAGTTTCATGGCAAGTTTTGCATAGTAGCTCAAAGCAGGTATTTCGGGAATCAGGTGCTGGCTTCACTGTTCGATATAATCCAGGTTTTTACTGAAAGTTTCTTCAATCGTCAGGGCTGCTGCCAGGGACAGCCCTATGCAGACAATACCGGTGATCCAGCCACTCTGCAGGTAACTGAACCAGTGCATCAGCCCAGTGAATAACAGGGTAATCAGCGGCAGCATACCCCGGGCAAAAT
This sequence comes from Chitinophagaceae bacterium, assembly GCA_035533815.1. Taxonomy (GTDB): domain Bacteria; phylum Bacteroidota; class Bacteroidia; order Chitinophagales; family Chitinophagaceae; genus JANWKA01. The sequence continues at coordinate 5,308 of DATLTB010000094.1, read as the reverse complement.
TAGGCGCCGTGGTGGCTACCGTGGCCCGCAGGTTGGTTCCGAAGCTTTCGGCTGCAATGGTGACAAAGATAGTCCAGAACCCGGCTCCGAATCCCAGGGCCAGACAGATCCCGTAGAACAAGACCTGATTTGCTCCGTACATCCGGAAATAAGTTAGTACGCCCAGGGAAGATATCAACAGGAAAAGGATCATCACTTTTTTCCGGCTCTTCCACCATTGGCTGATCAGGCCACTGATCAAATCTCCGGCGGTCAATCCTGCATAACAATACATGATGGCTTTTGCAGGACTAATCGTTCCCTGCACATGCATCTTTTGGGCAAAAACATTGGAAAAAGATACCAGGATCCCCGTAAGGTACCAGGCCGGCATCCCCAGCAGCAGGCACTTGAGATACCGGGCAAACCGTCGCCGGTCATTGAACAGCATGAAAAAATTTCCCCTGCTGACAGCCCCTCTTTTCAGGCTGGCGAACATGCCGGATTCAGCCACCCCGATCCGGAGCAACAGCAATACCAGTCCCAGTCCCCCGCCAATGAAATAGCAGGTCCTCCATCCGAATAAATTAGCCACAAACCCAGCCATCACCGCACCAAAAACACCTACTGAGGCAATGATCAGAGTCCCATATCCCCGCTTGTCCCGGGGTAATATCTCCGCCACCAGCGTGATGCCCGCCCCGAGCTCGCCGGCAAGACCAAATCCAGCCGCAAAACGCCAGATCAGGTACCCGGTCGTCCCATGAACAAGTCCGTTCGCTATATTGGCCAGGGAATAGATGATGATCGAACCGAATAGTACGCTGAGTCTGCCCCGTTTGTCACCCAGGATACCCCAGAATATCCCTCCGATCAGCATGCCCACCATCTGCACATTCAGCAATAACAGGCCGGTGGAGTTCACCTCGTGCATGGATAGTCCCAGGCTTTTCAGGCTGGGTATGCGAATCACCGCAAACAGCAGCAGGTCATAGATATCCACAAAATAACCCATGGAAGCTACCAGTATGGCGGCTCCGAGAATGGAACGCTTATTCAGCTCCATGGACTGCTCCATATCGGGAATGGTTGGATTTAGGGAGATGAAATTCGCTCCGGGGTGGCGGGCTTTCTTTTTCTTACCATGAATTTAAGCAGGATCGGGGCTACAGAAAGTAAGGCAATAACAAGCACAATCCCTTCCAGATGTCCACCCAGCCAGGGAAAAGCCCTTCCCAGGAAATACCCGGCAACCATCAGCGAACACACCCAGGCGGTACTGCCCAGGACATTATAGATCCCGAATTTCCGGTAATCCATTTCCGCGATTCCGGCCACAATCGGGACAAAGGTCCGGATAAATGGAATGAACCGGGCAAAGATGACGGCGCTTCCTCCATGCTTCTCATAGAATTCATGGGCCGCAATTAGGTGTTTTTTCTTGAATAGGGTCCTGTCTCCCCGCTGAAAAAGCAGGTGGCCTGATTTCTGGCCGAACCAGTATCCGGCAAAGTTGCCCAGGATACCAGCCAGGGATACCAGGAGGATGACCAGGATGAAACTGATGCTGAAGGGACTATCCTTCCGGGTGGCCAGCATGCCTGCAACGAAAAGCAGGGAATCCCCGGGCAGAAAAAATCCGGCGAACAATCCGGTCTCGGCAAATATGATCAGCATCAGCAGGAAAAGCCCACCATGATGAACCACCCACCTGGGGCTCAGCAGGTGTTTCAGGGATTCAATGAACAGAAATGACCAGTGCATGGATGCGGTTTGGGTATTGCCGGGAAATACAGAAACAGAATCCTTTTCCAGGCCAGGACGACAAATATACTCCGTTTATCCGGAGTTCCCCCCGGGCTTTCAGCCCATGGCCGATGCCCGGTACCCTTCTTTTTTTTCTCTTTATTCCCATTAATTTATGTTCCGGACATAAAAAATTATGTCTGGTTTCCCCAATCAGACAGTATATTTGAAATGAACCAACCTGTATTTTCCGGTACCCCTAAAACCCAATGGATGAACAACCTGTTTATTAGAAAGCCGCTGAATGTGCTGATGGCAGAAGCCGATAATGAGAACGGACTGAAACGTACCCTGGGCAAATGGGGTCTTGTTTCCCTGGGTATCGGGGCAATCATCGGAGCTGGTCTTTTTGTACGTACGGCAGATGCTGCTGCCAACCATGCCGGTCCTGCAGTGATCCTGTCCTTTGTCCTGGCAGCAACCGGCTGTGCGCTGGCCGGTCTGTGCTATTCCGAATTTGCTTCCATGATCCCGATTTCCGGGAGTGCCTACACCTATACTTATACGACCATGGGAGAGTTCCTGGCCTGGATCATCGGCTGGGACCTGGTGCTGGAATATGCCCTGGGTGCCGCTACTGTGGCCATATCCTGGACAGAATACCTGAATAAGCTGCTGTCCTCGGTATTCGGCATTGCCATTCCCTTCCAGTGGTGTCATTCTCCATTCCAGACTTCAATTTACGGCACCCGGGGAATAATCAATATACCTGCGGTCTTCATTATCCTGATCCTTACGATGGTGCTGATCAAGGGAGTCCGGGAATCCTCTACGGTGAATGCAGTTATCGTCATCCTTAAACTGGCGATAGTTGTACTTTTCATTGCCGTAGGCTGGAAATTCATGAACCCGGCCAACCATCATCCGTTTGTACCCGCCAAAACGGGGGATTCATTCGGCGATTTTGGATTTGGCGGGATCGTGGCAGGTGCCGGTATAGTATTCTTTGCCTTCATCGGCTTTGATGCGATTTCCACAGCCGCCCAGGAGACCCGCAATCCTAAAAAAGACATGCCCTTCGGCATCCTGGTTTCCCTGGCTATTTGCACGGTGCTCTATATTCTTTTTGCCTATGTGCTGACCGGGGTGGCCAATTACCATGAGTTCAGGATCTCCGGTAAGGAAGCTTCGGTTACCTATGCCATTGACCACCATATGCCGGGTCACGAATGGTTGTCCATTTTTGTCACCATGGCCATCCTGTTCGGTTTTTCCTCGGTCATCCTGGTGATGCTGCTGGGACAATCGCGCGTGTTTTACACCATGAGCAGGGACGGCCTGGTCCCCAAGGTTTTCTCGGACATCCATCCCAAATTTCGCACACCCTATAAATCCAATATCCTTTTTTTCTGCTTTGTCAGCCTGTTTGCTGCCTTTATTCCTGAGCAAGTAGTCGGTGACATGACCAGCATTGGTACCTTGTTTGCCTTCATCCTGGTCTGCCTCGGAGTGGTGATTATGCGGAAAAGGGATCCCCTCACGCCCAGGCCATTCCGCACTCCCCTGAGCCCGGGTTTACCAATCATGGGTGCCCTGGTCTGCGGTTTCATGGTCTTTGGGCTGGGTTGGCAGAACTGGGCCCGGCTCATCGGTTGGATGCTCATCGGATTTATCATTTATTTCACCTATAGCTATAAGCACAGCAAGATGCGGAATCTTGCAACTCCGCCTCCTACAGGATCCGGTCAGTAGGATCAGGGAAAAATCTATTTTTGGGGAGATTTTGTAATGCATAGACATCATGGGTAGGATTTTTGAAGTACGTAAGGCGACCATGTTTGCCCGCTGGGACCGGATGGCCAAACAATTTACCCGAATCGGCAAGGAAATAGCCATTGCGGTTAAATCCGGTGGCCCCAACCCGGATTATAACCCCGCACTCAGGCGCTGCATCCAGAATGCCAAGGGGGTGAATATGCCCAAGGAAAGGATTGAAGCGGCCATTAAACGGGCCTCAGATAAAAGCAGTGCAGGGTTTGAGGAAGTGGTCTATGAAGGCTATGCACCGTTCGGCGTAGCCCTGCTGGTGGAGACCGCCACGGACAATACCACCCGGACGGTAGCCAATATGCGCATGGTGTTCAACCGCAATGGAGGCAATCTGGGCACCAGCGGTTCGGTCAGCTTTCTGTTCAACCGGGTAGGCATATTCCGGATCAGCCGGGAAAACCTGGATCCCGAAACCCTTGAGCTGGAACTGATCGATTCCGGACTGCAGGAAACCGGAGAGGATGAAGAGGGGCATTTAGTGATACAGACTGCATTCAATGACTTCGGCAACATGTCAAAAGCCTTGGATGACCGTCATATCATACCGGTCAGTGCCGAATTGCTCCGCATACCCCTTACCCAGGTAGCCCTCGAAGAGGGGCAGGCCAAAGGAGTGCTGGAATTGGTGGACAAACTGGAACAGGATGATGATGTGCAGCATGTTTTCCACAACCTGAAATAATACTTGCCATGAAATATGCGCTCTTTATTTTGACCCTGGCCCTGGGCTTTGCTGCCGCAGGTCAAAATGCTCCCAATCCAGGGGACAGCGTGGTCTCCCCGCAGGTCCTTTCCGGCGACCGGCTCCGGTTCAGCATTTATGCCCCAGCTGCTGATTCAGTGGCCCTGAGAGGAGACTGGATCGGGTTACATGGTTATGGCAAGGTTCCGTAGGCCCGGCAGGCCAATGGAATCTGGACCTACACTACCGATCCCCTGACTCCCGACCTGTACACCTATGATCTATATGTGGATGGGGTCCATACCCTGGATCCGAAGAATACCCGGATCAAAGATGGGATGTTCAGCCTTTCCAATCTGGCAAATCTGCCCGGTCCCGAGGAAGATTTCCTGACTAGGAAACCAGGGCCGCAGGGTACGGTATCTGAGGTTTGGTATCCTTCCAAATCTTTTGACATGATCCGACGCATGCATATTTATCTTCCCCCCGGTTATGAAACATCGGATAAAAAATATCCGGTGCTTTACCTGCTGCATGGTTACGGGGACAATGATGCAGACTGGACCAGTGTGGACAGGGCCAATACGATCCTGGATAACCTCATTGATTCAGGAAAAGCAGTTCCCATGATCATAGTGATGCCCACAGGTATGGAACCAGGTATGGGTTTTTTGGCCATGAGTGCAGGACCGGACAGCGATCCGTTCCTCGCTGACCTGCTATATAGCATCATTCCCTATGTGAATTCCCATTTCCGGGTCAAACCGGGTTATACCTACCGGGCCCTGGCGGGATTGTCCATGGGAGGCGCACAGACCCTGAATATCGCCTTGTTTTATCCGGGAACTTTTGCCTGGTTTGGGGTATTCAGTTCAGGCTATTTCCCGCCATATCAGAAAGTGCTGGTGAATAAATATCCTGAAGTCCTTCGCAATCCAAAGATCAACAAAGATACCCACCTGTTTTGGATAGCCCTGGGTTCCGAGGACCCTTTTTTTGTAACCAGCAACCAAGCTACCCGGGCCATTTTTGACCGTTATGGTATTCACTATGAATTCCACGAAAGCGGGG
>DATLTB010000093.1:0-6631 GCA_035533815.1 Chitinophagaceae bacterium | reverse complement strand
GGATCGATCTTGGACTAAAGGATTTTGTGATTACTTCCGATGGGATTAAAATTCCTTCTCCCAAATTCCTTAGACAGAAAATGGACAGACTTAAAATCCTTCAAAGAAGGGCTTTCCATCACCAGAAAGGAAGTGGGAAAAGGAAGAAAGCCAACCATAGGGTAGCCATACAACATGAAAGGATAACCCACCAACGAAATGATTTTTTACATAAACTCTCTACCCAATTAGTATGTAATAACCAAGCTACCACATTGGTCGTAGAGGACCTTGCAGTCAAGAACATGATTAAAAACCACCATCTGTCTCTTTCCATATCGGATTCCGGATGGGGAGAATTTATCCGACAACTGGAATACAAATCTGATTGGTATGGGAAGAACCTGATCCGGATAAACCGATTTTCTCCCAGTTCCAAGACTTGTTCGAATTGTGGATATGTGTTGGATGAACTTGATCTTTCGGTAAGGGAGTGGCAATGTCCGCAGTGTGGAACATTACATGACCGGGACATCAATGCTGCAAGGAATATAAAGAAAATGGGATTATCAGGGTCCGGTAGATCCGAAGTGCCCGTGGAGCAGCGGCGGTTACGCCGGGCGAAGAAGCGGGAAAATGTACTTGTCCCAACATGTATATTACCTAAGGTTAAACTTTTCAGTACATCTGCCGTCTAAAAAAAGCCATGGGTAAAGGAGCTGACATATTGAATGAACTGAAGGAAATCTCCGTTGAACTGCAGGGCTTGGAAAAAACGCCTGACTTTACGGTGCCGGAGGGTTATTTTGACCGTTTGGCCGGGGAAATCCTGGATCGGATCAAGCAGGATCCCATTACGGAAGAACTCCGGGAGGTTTCTCCCCTGTTAAGCCGCATTTCACGCCATAACCCCTACCAGGTGCCGGAAGGATACTTTGCAGATCTGGATTTGCAGGTTCAGGATATGACCGGGCTGAATCCGGCAACGGAAGCATGGCCAAAGTCATTGCCCTACCAGTTACCGGAAAACTATTTTGATCAGCTTCCCGGACAGATTATGGATAAGGTAAAATCCACCCAGGGAGCCCTCGTGGTGACCATCAAAAGGAGATCCAGCCTGTATTCCTATGCGGCAGCAGCAATTACGGTGGGTTTCATTGTACTGGCGGCGACCCTTTACCTGAATAATGGAAATAGTCAAAGCTCCGGTACAGAAAATAAGCATTCCACCCTTCAACTGGCCAGCCTGCCGGACCAGGCAATGATGGAATACCTTCAGTTGCATACCGATGTTACCAGCAACGATGCGTTATATAGTTCCCTGAAAAATGAATCCCTTGTCCCTTCCCTGGTCAGCGGACTATCCAATGCTGATCTCCGGGCTTACCTGGATAATACCGTCAATCTGGATGAAAATGTGGCTAATTAACCAGTACGTATGCCCATGAAAAAGTGGACAATCATTTTAGCAATGATCCTTTCAGTTATCGGTTTGCCTGAGATTGGCTTTGCCCAACAGGATCCGCAGGCTGGCCAGGACCAGGGTCAAAGCGGTTTGGACAAGGTAAGATCACTGGAAGTGGCCTACCTGTCTGAGAAAATGAATCTGACTCCGGCAGAAGCCGAGAAATTCTGGCCGGTATATAATAGTTATATCGCTGAATTGCAGCAATTGATCAATGCCCGCAAGCAAACCCTGCACGCCCAGGGCACGTCTACAGATGCCCAGGCTGCCCAGGCATTGAAAGATGAATTCATCTTCCGGGAAAAGGCACTCGCCATCCAGGAAAAATATAAGAACCAGTTTCTTCAGGTACTGCCTCCCAGGAAAGTGGCTATATTCTATAAATCCAGGCAGGAATTCCGCAACAAAGTGCTCAATGAACTGAACAGGAGACAGGCCATGCAGAAACAGCGATTCAACAACAATATTCAGCACCGGCGGCCGCTCCACCCGGGCCATCCGCGCAATTGATCATTCCCTATCCAGCCTGGCAAAAGGTAGCCGGGTATCATGGTAAAACAGGAATATCCACCCTTCCCGCTTCCCTTTCTCCGCAAACTGCCCCCTGAGCTCCATGGATAATCTGCCATCATAATCATAATTGGCGATAAACCGGTTTTTCATCTGCGATATCTGGGGGGCTATATCCCCGCCGAAAAAAACCTTTTCTTCCTCTTCTACCCAAAATACCTGGTGATATGGACAATGTCCGCCCGTGAGTTCATACCGGATATAGCCTTCGATGGTCCCTGAACCATCGATCGTGATCAGCTGATCACTTCCGGTCAATGATGCAAAATCTGCTGCGTGATAGGATTTCCCGTTTTGTGCAAAAGCATATTCCAGTTCCCTTTTATTAATATAATATACGGCCTGGGCAAAGGCGGGATGCCGAATCCCGGTAATCCCGTCCTCCATGGTCAGGCCCCCCGCATGATCCTTGTGCAGGTGACTGACCAGCACCCGGGTCACTTCCCCGGGCGCAATACCTGCTGCCATCAGGTTCCGGTGGATATCCGCAATACCCTCCTTTCCCTTTAATCCCAACCCCGCATCCAGCAGAATGATATCCCGGCTGGTGATCAGTACAAAGGGCTGGATCTCGACCAGCAGGGAACCCTTAGGCCTTTCCTCCAGGTGATCCGTATCCGGGTCGAAGGGAAGAAAACCCTTACTGGCAGCTACCGTAAAACTTCCTTCTGAAAGGGGAATGATTTTCATAAATGCTGATCATGCGTTAGGCGGTGATCACCGGAGCACCATCTGCCGGTCCGCGTCAAGTCTGATGAGTATAAATATCAGGATGGTGAAAGTGATCAGGGACGATCCTCCGTAACTGATCAGTGGCAATGGAATACCGATCACGGGCGCCAGTCCGATGGACATGCTGATATTGATAGCCATATGGAAAAAGATGATGCTGGCCACACTGTATGCATAAACCCGGCTGAAAGTGGACCGCTGCCGCTCCGCCAGTGTGATGATTCGTAACAGCAGGGCCAAATAAATCCCTATCAATATCAAACTGCCGGCAAATCCGAATTCCTCTCCAATGGTGCAGAAAATAAAATCCGTGCTTTGTTCAGGCACAAAGTCAAACCTGGTCTGGGTTCCCTGCAGATATCCCTTCCCCCAGAACCCGCCTGAACCTATGGCTATCTTGGATTGCATGACATTGTACCCGGCTTTAGGGTTCGCTTCCTTGCCCAGCATGACATTGATCCGGGTGACCTGGTAAGGTTTGAACACATGTTTGAAGGCGAAAGGCACTGCGATATAAACAAAGGCAGTACAAAAGCCCCAGATAAACAGGATCAGCAGGAGACGAAGCCGGTTTTTCCGTATACTTTTCCAACTGAAAAAAATAATCAGGGCAGCCAGGACGGTAAATACGATAAACAGCACTTGCTTGTCTACCATCAGGGCGGAAATAACCAGCAATATCAGAGAAAAAGCTACCACGAGGAACTCCCCCGGCAACCCTTCCCTGAACATGGGAATGAAGAAACAAAAATAGACCAGGGCCAGTCCGGTTTCATTCTGAAATATGGTAATCAGGGCTGGCAGCAGGGCAATCGTAATGGCAAAGACCTGGGATTTCATTTTACGGAAATTCAGGTCAGCCCCTGAAAAGAATTTGGACAAGGCCAGCGCAGTGAACAGTTTGCATAGTTCTGCAGGCTGGAACTGGAACCCCGCAATTACCAGCCAGGAATGCGATCCCCGGATATTTTTCCCGACGACAAGCACCAGCAGCAACAACAGGATCCCGATGACATACAGGATATTGGCTGTTGCCGTAAACAGCTTGCTGTCCATCTGCAGGATGACAATTGCCACCAGGACGCATATCCCCAGCCATTTGACTTGCTGGGCATAGGTCCTGCTGAAATGGGTCAGGGTAAACAGGACATTATCACCGCTGTGATGTTCAACGGCAAATATGGTCAGCACACCAATGATGGCCAATATCGCATAGAGGTACACGAGAATCCAGTCAATGCCCTTCACCAGGGTGGTATTGCGGCTGTTCACTTGCGCTGATTGTCCGTGATGATCCTGCCTGGAACCAGGTCAGCTGTTTTTTTTACCCGATTCAGGCTGTCTGCCAGCAGTTGCCGGATGATGTAATGAGGAATGAGATTAGCTTTTTCAATTTTCTGCAACAGGGGTAAACGATCAGTGGCTATGCTATCATTCAGGTACTTTTCCATCATCAGGCTGGCAATCGGGGCTGCCCAGGTGGCCCCGAACCCGGAATTTTCCACCACCACGCTGATAGCGATCTTCGGATCTTCCATGGGAGCGAAGGCGGCGAACAGGGAATGATCCTGCAATTTGATGCGGACGCCATTGATGATTTTATAGTTTTCAGCCGTTCCTGTCTTGCCGCAAATATTGATGCCCGGTATCTGGGCATCCCGCCCGGTTCCCAGTTGCACCACCCCTTCCATACCCTTTATGACGGTCTGATAATCGAATTCATTCACCTTCGGGACTTCATAGCGGACTTTATACTTATGCAACATCCCTGACACCCCATCGATCTTCATGACCAGGTGAGGGATATAATAATATCCGTGGTTTGCAATGATGCACATCAGGTTGGCGATCTGCAGCGGAGTCTCCACGGTTTCACCCTGGCCGATACCCACCGAAACCACACTGCAAGAATTCCAGCGGTCCTGCCCGAACACCTTGTTATAATGCGTCGTATCCGGAATATACCCGCTGGATTCCCCGGGCAGGTCAATACCCAGTTTGTGGCCCAGGCCGAACTGGCGCACCAGGTGATCCCAGCTGGCCAGACCAGCAACCACCTGGTGGTTCTGGTCAATGATCATGCGGAATACTTCCAGGAAATAGGAATTGCAGGAATAGGCGATCGCCTTGAGCAGGTTGGAAGCATGTCCCGGGGCATGTTCGGTGCACTTGATGATGCGACCGCATCCATAATAAGCACCCAGGCAGACTACCCCGAAACTGGGCGTGATCACCCCCTCATTCAATGCGATCAATGCATCTACCGGCTTAAAGGTAGAGCCTGGTGGATATTCCGCCTGGATGGCCCGGTTGAACAAAGGTTCCTCAGGATTGCGTATCAATTTGGCATAATTGGCGGAACGGTCTGCACCACGCAGCAGGCTGGGATTGAAATCGGGGCTGCTGACCAGGGCCAGTATACCCCCGGTTTTCGGATCAATCGCCACGATAGCACCGATCTTATTTTGCATCAGGTTCTCTCCCAGGGTTTGCAGGTCAATGTCCAGCGCCAGATGAAGATCCCTGCCGCTGACTGCGGCGGTATCATATGCACCGCCTGCATAGGGTCCCTGAGGCCGGTTCATCACATCCCTGACCAGATAGCGGACTCCCCGCTTGCCCATCAGCACTTTTTCATAGCTCCGTTCCAACCCGTTCTTACCAATGAAGTCGCCGGGCTGGTAGAAGTTATTACTTCTGCGAATGGTCCCTGAATCCACTTCCCCGATATATCCGAAAATACTTGCCCCTGCCGGATAAGGGTAATCGCGGACCGGTCTCTCCACGAGCTCGAATCCGGGAAACTGGTATATGTTTTCCTGGATCCGGCCATATTCCTCAGGAGTGAGCAGCGGAATGAATATTGATGGACGCACCCGGGAATTCCTGATGATTGCCCTGGCGATCAGCTTCAGGAAAACAGCCTTGTCCATACCGAGCAGGCGGCAGAAAAAGACTGTATCCATATTTTTGATAGCAGCAGGAGTGACCATGAGATCATACAGGTCGTTGTTATTAACCACTACCCTGCCATTCCTGTCATAGATGATCCCCCTGCTGGGATAAACTACTTTCCGTTCAATGGCCTGTTCATTGGCCAGGAGTTTATACTTTTTTTCCAGGTTCTGCAAAATGAATAACCGGAGCAGGATCACTCCGGATATCCCCAAAATAATCAGCAGGATCACATTTTTGCGGGACTGGTTGAAGACAGACATTTCAGGATATGGCAATTAAAAGGTAACTATATACTTATTGGGACAAGTACATTTTCCCGCTTCTTCGCCCGGCGTAACCGCCGCTGCTTCACGGGCACTTCGGATCTACCGGACCCTGATAATCCCATTTTCTTTATATTCCTTGCAGCATTGATGTCCCGGTCATGTAATGTTCCACACTGCGGACATTCCCACTCCCTTACCGAAAGATCAAGTTCATCCAACACATATCCACAATCTGAACAAGTCTTGGAACTCGGAACGAACCGATTTATCCGGATCAGGTTTTTGCCGTACCAATCAGATTTGTATTCCAGTTGCCGGATAAATTCTCCCCATCCGGCATCCGATATGGATTTGGACAGATGGTGGTTTTTAATCATGTTCTTGACTGCAAGGTCCTCTACAACCAATGTGGTAGCTTGGTTATCACATACTAATTGGGTAGAGAGTTTATGTAAAAAATCATTTCGTTGGTGGGTTATCCTTTCATGTTGTATGGCTACCCTATGGTTAGCTTTCTTCTTTTTCCCACTTCCTTTCTGGTGATGGAAAGCCCTTCTTTGAAGGATTTTAAGTCTGTCCATTTTCTGTCTAAGGAATTTGGGAGAAGGAATTTTAATCCCATCGGAAGTAATCACAAAATCCTTTAGTCCAAGATCGATCC
>DATLTB010000092.1:0-32204 GCA_035533815.1 Chitinophagaceae bacterium | reverse complement strand
ACAAATCAAAAATGGGGAAGCCGGGCAAAGCGGGGAAAAGGGAGAAAAAGGGGAATCCGGCTGCCCTGAAGTCGGACAAGCCGGCTGAACTGAGCTTCTCCAGGCTGATCAGAGATGAACGTACCCATAAGGTAGCCGGAGTTCTTTGTCTGCTGGCAGCAGTCTATCTTTTCATTGCTTTTACTTCCTACCTGTTCACCTGGCAGCATGATCAGGTAATGGTGCTGAACCGGTCGTTCCGGGAACTGTTCAGCCCAAATCCATCAGCCTCCCTGCCAAATGTGGACATAGAAAATATGCTGGGCAGGTTGGGGGCGTTTATATCCCATCTGTGCTTTTACCGGGGAATTGGCCTGGCTTCATATCTGTTTTGCTATTTGTTTTTCATCCTGGGCATGAATGCCCTGGTTGGAAGGAAAGTGTTTAATATCTGGAGAAATGTCCGATACGCGATTTTTGGTATCGTTTTCCTCAGCACCATGTTATCCTTTTTGTTGCGACATACTGGTTTTCCGGCCGGAGGTGCCATGGGTAATCTGACCAGTGATTACCTAAAGGGATTACTGGGAACCTTGGGTACGACCTTGTTGCTGGCAGTGACAGCCCTGGCTTTCCTGATCTGGAAATTCAATTTTGAATTCAGGATTCCCCGAAGGACGGCTATCCCGGTTCAGGAAGACCTGGAGCAAGGCACGATGCCCCCTAAAGCAGCTGCACGCAATTTTCTGGATGGATTTCCCGGAGAACCCATGGTGTCGCTGGAAATCCCTTTGCCGCAGGAGGCGCTGGAAATGCATCTGGTGGAAAAGGAAACCATGGGGGACTATAAGATCCCTGCTCCTGTGGCCACACCCATGCACACCAATTCCAACGGGAAAGTTGATCTCCTGCCACTGGAAGTCAAACCACCCATGGAAGCCCGGATGGTCGATGCAGAGGAGATTTCGGAGAAAAAGGTAGCACAAACCGGCATGCAGGATCCCTATGAACCAACCCTGGATCTCAAAGGATACCAATACCCCTCTCTGGACCTGCTGGAAAACCATGGCAGCGACAAGATCGTACAGGACAATGAAGAACTGGAAAACAATAAGGTCCAGATCATCAACACCCTGAAAAACTATGACATTACCATCCAGAAGATCAGCGCTACGGTAGGTCCCACGGTCACCTTATATGAAATTGTACCCGCCGCCGGGGTCCGTATATCCAGGATCAAGAACCTGGAGGACGATATTGCCCTGAGTTTGTCAGCCCTGGGTATCCGGATCATTGCACCGATTCCTGGCAAGGGTACCATTGGTATCGAAGTACCCAATGTACGCAAGACCATAGTTTCGATGAGGACCCTGCTGTCATCTGAAAAGTTCCAGCACAGTAAAATGAACCTCCCCATTGCCATCGGAAAAAAAATAGATAATGAGAACTTCATTGTAGATCTGACGACCATGCCGCACTTGTTGATGGCCGGGGCCACCGGGCAGGGCAAATCGGTTGGGATCAATGCCGTGCTGGTATCCCTGCTTTACCGCAAACATCCTTCTCAGCTGAAACTGGTCCTGGTTGATCCCAAAAAAGTGGAACTTTCCTTGTACAAGAAGATAGAAAAACATTTCCTGGCAAAACTTCCCGGTGAGGAAGATGCCATCATCACCGATACCAAAAAAGTGATTTATACCCTCAATGCCCTTTGCATTGAAATGGATATCAGGTACGACCTGCTTAAAGAAGCCGGAACCCGTAACATCCGGGAATACAATGAAAAATTCATCCACCATAAGCTCAGCGCCGAGAAAGGGCACCGATATCTTCCGTTCATTGTCCTGGTTATAGATGAGTTTGCCGACCTGATCATGACGGCAGGGAAGGAAATTGAAATGCCCCTGGCCAGGCTGGCCCAGCTGGCCAGGGCTGTAGGCATCCACCTGATCATCGCCACACAGCGGCCTTCTGTGAATATCATCACGGGTACCATTAAAGCCAATTTCCCAGCCAGGATAGCATTCAAGGTAAGCTCCAAGGTGGACTCCCGGACGATCATTGATACCGGGGGTGCAGAGCAACTGATTGGCAAGGGAGATATGTTGATTGCCTATAACGGAGAACTGGTCAGGTTGCAATGTGCGTATGTAGATACCCAGGAAGCTGAAAATGTAGTGAATTTTATTGGCAACCAACCCGGCTATCCCGAATCTTATCTGCTGCCGGAATACCTGGATGAAAAGGACCTGGAGGGTAAGGAGTTCAGTTTGGGGGAAAAAGACCCCTTATTCGGTGAAGCAGCGCGCGTTATCGTCCAGACCCAGCAGGGATCCACTTCATTGCTGCAGCGCCGCCTTAAACTGGGATATAACCGGGCTGGCAGGCTGATGGATCAGCTGGAATCGGCCGGTATAGTAGGACCCAACATCGGCAGTAAGGTCAGGGAAGTGCTGGTCAGGTCAGAATCTGAACTGGAAGGATATTTGCATGGTATATGACATCCTGCGGGTATTATTCCATGGGTATCAACGTTAAAAAAAACAATATGAAATCTTTTTTTTGGATGTTTGTGCTTACTGCGCTGGCTGGTGTGCAGGTGAGGGCCCAGCAGAAAACGGCTTATGGGCAAAGCGATGCTGCAGCAAAATCCATTCTTGATGAAGTGAGTCATGCTTTTAAAACCTACCATTCTGTCAGCGCGGATTTCACCCTTAATGTCAGGGACCGGGAAAACAATCTACAGGACTCCAAGAACGGGAAAGTGCTTTTGCAGGGCACCAAGTACCGGATTATGCTGGGTGGGGAGGAACTCTACTGTGATGGTAAAACGACCTGGACCTATACTAAGGATGCCAATGAAGTTCAGGTCAATAAATATGATCCGGATAAAAGCACGATTACCCCATCCCGGCTATTTACCGATTTTTATGATCAGGAATTCCTTTACCGGCTCACAGGGACAACCCTGTTTCATGGCAGGAGGCTGGATAATATTGAAATGACCCCGCTGGATAAAACCAGGCCATTCTTCAAAGTGGTCATTGGCGTGGATAAGGGGGCTCGGTTGATTACCCGGGCTGAAATCTTTGACAAGGACGGTAACCGGTATACCTATGAAATCAGTCATTTCAAGCCCAATGTTGCGGTAAATGCTTCCATGTTCACCTTTGATGCCAGCAAACATCCTCATGCCGAGGTAGTTGATCTTCGCTGATTGGCCTTATTTTCTTTTCATTGCAGCTTCGGAGGTTTCCTGGATTCTTGTTAACTTTGCCCGTTTTTTAAAACATTCTCATGAGCTATGATGTCATTGTAATTGGAAGCGGACCGGGAGGTTATGTCGCGGCCATCAGGGCCTCCCAGCTTGGCCTGAAAACTGCTGTGGTGGAGCGGGAAAGCCTGGGAGGAATATGCCTGAACTGGGGCTGCATACCCACCAAGGCCCTGCTCAAGAGTGCCCAGGTCATGGAATATGCCAGGCATGCCGCAGATTTCGGAATAAGCTTGACCGACCCAAAACCGGATTTCGGAAATATCATTAAAAGAAGCCGGGGAGTGGCGGATAAAATGAGCAGGGGAGTTCAGTTTTTAATGAAGAAAAATAAAATTGATGTGCTGGCGGGCAGCGCAAAGCTCAATGGCAAAAAGCAGGTTGAGGTTACTGGTAAAGATGGCAAGATGACCGTTTATGAAGCCAGACATGTTATCCTGGCTACCGGAGGACGTTCCAAAGAATTACCCACCCTTAAAATAGATGGCACAAAAATTATTGGATACCGGGAAGCCATGACCCTTCAAAAAATGCCCGGATCCATGATCATCGTAGGTTCAGGGGCGATTGGGGCGGAATTCGCCTATTTTTATCACACTATGGGAACCAAAGTGACCCTGGTAGAATTTCTACCCCGGGTGGTTCCTGTGGAGGATGAGGAGATTTCTGCAGAACTGGAGAAAACTTATAAGAAATATGGCATAGAAGTGCTGACCAATTCTTCCGTGGAAAGTGCCGATACCAGCGGTACCGGAGTTAAAGCGAACATTAAAACCCCGGGAGGGAATATTGTGGTGGAGGCTGATATCATGCTCAGTGCCGTAGGTATCGTGGCCAACATTGAAAATCTGGGCCTGGAAACGCTGGGGATCAAGACTGATCATGGAAAGATTGTCGTGGATAAATATTACCAGACCAATGTTCCGGGAATTTATGCTATCGGAGACTGTGCTCCTGGTCAGGCCCTGGCCCATGTAGCTTCAAAGGAGGGAATCATCTGTATCGAACAGATTGCATTTTCCGAAAAGAAATTTTCCCGTCAGCCGGAACCCCTGGATTACTTAAATGTCCCCGGATGCACCTATTGTTCCCCGGAGATTGCCTCTGTGGGTTATACGGAGAAGGCAGCCCGGGAAGCAGGCTTTGAGGTTAAAGTGGGTAAATTCCCCTATTCCGCTTCTGGCAAGGCCAGCGCAGCAGGAGCAAATGAAGGATTTGTTAAAGTGATTTTCGATGCGAAGTACGGGGAATGGCTGGGCACCCATATGATCGGGCATAATGTGACTGAATCCATTTCAGAAACTGTACTGGGCCGGAAACTCGAAACTACCTATCATGAGGTGCTTGATGCCATACACCCACATCCGACAATGAGCGAAGCAATCAAAGATGCTGTCGAAATGGCTTATGGGGAAGCTATTCACCTGTAACCGGTTTTAAAATTGGATTCAGGGAAACTGATTGCAAATGAAAGTGATCCGTTTAGTTACTGGATATCATCGCTTCAATTACTTTTTCGTCTACTCCGGATTTTGTAAGCAGGGACAGGGAAGCTGGGGAAGTATCGAACTTGCAGGTGGAATGGTTGATTTTGGCTATAATTATGGCTGGCGGAAGTTTATCAGCTGACATCTGGATTACATCCGCGTTAGTTAAAACAGGGGTATTTTGTCCCTGAAGGGTACTATCTGGAGCCTCATTAGTTGCTGAAATTCCAACGGATGCAGACTGGTCTAGTTGCTGCATTTCTGCTGATAATCTTTTTTCTTTTTGACATGTTGCCATAGCCTGGGTAATAATAGTTCCAGGGCTATACCTGAGGGCTTGGTGAAAGTTGTCCATCGCACTGTCGAATTCCTCACGGAACAAATAGGACATGCCCATATTGTAAAAAGCATGGCCAAGGATTTTACTTTTTAATTTAGGGTTGTTTTTGTCGGCTTCAAGATTCTTTTCAGAGATATCAAAAGCCCCTGTCAAATCCTGGGCCTTGAGTGCATCAAAGGCTTGTTTAAGGTTTCCTGCTTTATCATTAAAATAGTAAAGCTTGGTGGCTTCAATCCAGGGAAGGAACATTCTGTCTAGCTGGGTCCGGACCAAGTTAAATGCTTGTTCCCGGACAATTCCTGCATCAGGGTAGCCGGGATAACCGGTTAGGGATTTGTTAACATTACCGGGAGAAAAATTAAAGGTCTGGGCAGCAAAAATTTGACCCGTGGTCAGGTCGACTACCCGGATGTTACCTGTTAAAAAAGCCTGGGTCCGGGAAAAATAGCCTATTTGCCGGGTATTCTTTTTAGTCCTTGCATCATATGTACTTTCCTTATCATTATATTGGTCCTCCGAAGTCCCGCAACGCTGCACATGGATGAAAACCAACGCCGAAGGGCCAATTACCTTTTCAATATTGGATATATTTTCTTGGTCGATACGGTCCCCCAGGAAAATTCCGTGATCGGACAACAAGGAATTAAAATCCGTTTGATCAAGGACTTGAATATGGCCATTAATCAAATCAGAAGTAATATCCCTGATTATCCTGCCGGAACATAGACCGGATGAAGGACCAAATGCCAGTTTGCTGATCAGTATGCCAAGTTCTGGTGGATGCGTCAGGGGAATATTTAACTGGGGGCTGGTCAATTCTTCAAAAAATTGTCCCCGGACTGCAGAAAAAGTGAAAACAAAAAAAATGCTTAATGTCAGGCCACGGATTTTCATCAATTGAATATTATTTAAACGCAATTTAAATATAACCGCTTTTGTCCTTTTAGCAGGTGGTCCCGGTCAATATTTCAGGAGTTATCATAGAAACTTTAACTAATCCTGGCTATAACCGACCTTAACCCATTTGTTAGGATATCTCCTTATTCCCAGCATTTGGCTGATCCGCCTAAATGATATAATCCTCCGAATGGCCTGATCGCCATTTACCACCCAGTCCAATAATATGATGGGATATTCTTGATTTTTTAAATTCCAGATCAGGTAATAACTAAAAGGCGTTTGAGATGAAGAAATGCGATCTCCGAATACCTTGAAAAAAGCTATTTTCCACAGGACCATCCGGGTTTGATAGCTCCATTTCCTAATCGGACACCCCATAATGGTCAAAGCAGGGGCAACTCGGGTGAAATATAAAACTACCCTGCATTACTCATGCAGGGTAGTTTTATAAAAATGAAATTATCATCAGATCGCCTTGGATAAGGAAAAATAACTTTACAGTTTAAATGCAAGACCGATATTCAGAATACTGATGCCATATCCTAACTCTGCCATGGCACCTACGTGATCCGAGAAGTAATACCGGGCCCCAACGAAGATATCAAAAGCTAAGGAACTTCCGGCGACGGTATAATTATATCCATTACCCGTATAATCCGAGGAGGTTGCGGACACAATATCATAACCCAGAATCAGCCCCCCATATATATCAAAATGTTCTTGGGTGTAGAAATGATATGCTGCCCTTAAGCCAATTATTTTATAGCTATAATGATAAGAAAAACTATAACCATAGTAGTTATAGTTATAGGCGGAAGAAGAGAAGGCGATAATGGCACCCAGGCCGAAATTATGGATGTTCATTCCATGCTCGTAAGACAGGGAAATTGGGGGGACGGAAGTGGAATAACCCCCTCCAGCGTATAGGTCTCCTCCAACAACACCAACCCCGAGATTGAAAATATTGTCTCCAGATTTAAAGGATTGGGCCTTTGTTGGCAGATAAGCAAAAAGAAGGAAAGCCCCGATTAGGAAAAAAGTAGCTGTTTTTTTCATAACTTTTTTTTAGGTGTTAAATGAAGAATGGATACATTTTTTTAATAAATAATAATAAATAATTTATTAATTAGTACATGGATATTTTGTAATTGAAATTAATATAATTTTTATAAATACACATTTTTCTATTCAAAATAAATATGACAATAAAAAGAATTTTCCAGTATTCATTATCAAGTTGTTGCTTCGGGTTTAAAGATAATAAAATAAATTATATTATATGATAATTTATTAATTTATCCGGTGCCTTTGCATTCGGTTGATTGCTTCCACTTTGGAATTCACCCGCAGTTTATGGTAGATATTGGTGATATGCGTGCGCACGGTACTGATATGAATATATAATTTGTCGGCGATCTTCTGATAACTCAATCCCTCCGCCAGCGCCTGTAATATCTCCCTTTCCCGCGCTGTAAGACCTGCCCCTTCAGCCGGAGCGGGATTAAGCCTGCTGCGGAAAACTTTGAGCGCCCGGTCAGCAATCACCGGGGTCATCGGTGCTCCTCCCAGGTATAGCTCCACCAGGGACCGGATGATCTCTGTGGGGGGAGTTTTTTTAAGCAGGTATCCGGAAGCTCCTGCGCAGATGGATTCAAATATCTTATCCTCATCCTCGAAAACCGTGAACATCATGATCCGGATTTCTGGAAAATAATTGGTGATGATCTTAACCCCGTCAATTCCTGATACATTTCCTCCAAGCCCGATATCCATTAAGACCAAATCGGGCTCAACCTCCTTGAAAATCGGCACAAGCTGGCTGTAATCCGGGAGCGACGCCACAACCCGGAGTTCGGCCGAATCATTAAGCAACTTTCCCATCTCGGTCCTGAGAAGGATGTTGTCTTCAACCAGCGCAACCTTTATTTTAGTTTTCATGGAAATCATTCCCCTTCAGGTATCCCTAAAAGTAACCTGTTCCGGCGGTTTTTTAATCGGATGAACATCTGAATTATGCATCATGAGCATCTAGCGGGATCATTAATCTGATATGGGTGCCTTTACCGGGGTTGCTCAAAATATCGAGATGTCCCAGGCTTTCGGCTGCCCTTGACTGCATATTATGCAATCCGTTACCCCGGCGGGGGCTATTAAGATCAAAACCTGAACCGTTATCAATAACCGTCATTTCCACCCAGTCATTGGTTTTTCGGATGGATACCTTCAATTCATTGCAATGTGAATATTTTACGGCATTATTGACAGCTTCTTTGAATATCAGGAAAAAATTTTTCTTTTTATCCATCATCATCAGACCTTCCTCTAAATTGCTTGCGGACTCAAACTCAAGACGGATATTACAGGAGGAGGTAATAGTAGTGGCAAAAAACTGCATCTTGCTGATGATTTTCCCCATATCATCATTGCGGGGATTGATTGTCCAGACAATATCATTCATCTCGTCAATCATTTGATTGGCGCTGATGCTGATCTTACGGAGAATTTCCCTGGCTTCGTCAGGGAGCAGGGATCTATCCTTCATGATTGCCATATTGCTGTAAAGGAGGATCGTACTCAGTGTAGAACCGATATCATCATGCAGGTCCTGCCCGATTTTGTCACGAATTCCATGCATCCTGGCCTGCAGCAACTCATGGGACCTGAGCTCTTTGATCAGCCTGCGTTGAGCCCTGACTTTTTCCTTTTCACTTAACATATTCTTATAGCTCAGGCCAGATGTAAAGCAAATAATTTCCAGGATTACCCCGGCCTGGGGCAAAAGGAGCGGATCTGAAAAATGAATTGGGGATTTCAATTCATACACCAGGTAAGAAATAACTAATCCTGCAATATTTCCCAGACCGACAAACAGGCTTCCGGTAACAATGTAATTAGTCAGTATACTATGCTGCCTGAACAGATAAACAATCATAACCGTTGAAGCTAAAAAAACCAAAGTGATCAATCCCAGGAAAAATGTATACTGTAGCCGGGTATCTAAAGTGAAAAGAATAAAGGTGAGATCAAATACCAAGTAGACAAGCAGAAAATATTCAATTCGTTTCATCCAGCGGTTTAATCCGGGAAATCCCTGGTCCAGTTCCAGGAAAGTCCTCACAAAGCGGAAGTATAGGAAATAAGCAAGTATTTGAAGGGTTTTGTTGAGGTAAACCACCAATTGGGGATACCGGGTGAAAATGAAATAAATACCTATACCGGATTCCTCCCTGCTCAGGAAATACAGGGAGATCATCATGAGGTAACAGAAGTAATAGAAATATTCTTTCCGCCTGACTATTAGCCATTGCAAAAACATATAGCATATCTGGCAAAGTACAAATCCCTGAAATAGAATCTGAATCAGGATATCTGTTCTGGATTGATTATAGTCCGCTCCAAAATCCGCATACAAGTGTTGTTTGTCTGTTATGGTTATACCTGGAAAAGCAAGCCTTTCTGTCCTTTGTTTGATCCTGAGATAAACCGTAGCCATAGTTTGGGAAGGGAGACTGAAAGGGATGATTCCGGAAATCTGCTCGATATAGGGCAATCGGTCATTCACGGACCTCATGTTACCTCCCCTATATGTCAAAGTCTGTTTTGCGGCTATGACCAGGTACAGGTTCACATAATTTTCATTGCCGCAGTACAGATAGGTTTGCAATTCATGTCCAGTAGTATTCTTCAAATTGAATTTTAGCCAAAAATTGAATTTTTGGGGATGGGTGTTCATCTGTTCTGCGAACTTCCGAAATGGAATATTGAACTCCCCTGAAGGGATACCGATACTCTGAATATCAGTAGGTTGCAAAAAATATTGGGGATGTTCACTGGACGTCAATTCATTACCATAGCCATTTATGCTGATCAGGTTTGCGCTGTCCCGTACGGGAATTGCCCAGGTTCCATGGCTAATGCATATTCCCAGGATGAACATCATATTCCTGATCCTGTGGAAATAACACATGGTTCGGGGTTTAGGGAACCCGCTTAAATCTACCGGTAATTAGTCAGATAAAGAAATGTCCCTGGAAAGGGTAGTGCCCCGGCCTGATTATTCCCTTTAATGCTATCAGGGACTTTTAATGTGTAGCTGTCGCAGCAATACGGCTTATTCGGAAAACGCTGCAAGGTTTTTTAGCGTGGATGTCATTGCTTTAAAGTGATCCCTCGGCTGAATTTCGAAAGGCAAGTTTGCGCAAAGGATGGTAATCTCGGTGCCACCCGAAACTGGAGCCAATGTCGATGTGACCGTCATTGCGCCTCCGAAAGCTGGATCATTGGACTCAAATGCTACTAATTCGACAATCCGCTTGTAAGGGACAAGTTCCAGAAATCGGCCTTAAATTACATCGGCATGCAATGATGTTTTGCCACGCACTGGGTGATTAGTATCAATATACCGAATGACATTTGAAAAGTTCCGTCCTGCCGGGGGCAAAAGCTTGGATTTGGCATTTCATGCCTTCCGGCGGTCGCCACAAGGCAAAAGCTGCCGGATCCAGGAATGCCTGATAGATGGTTTGAAGAGAAACCTGGATTACCCTCGACGCAGCGTCAGTTCTTTTTCTGCCGTTGGTCTTTGTCATTATTTTTCACAACTTAATTCAGTTTATATACATTTTCGCATCAATAAAAAGAATTCGGATCAATGCTTTTGAGAGGATTTTATCCTGGGACAATCCCTACAATCACAGGAAGAATAAATCCTGGATGAATTTTCCCCCGGTGCAAATACCCTCCATTTCCAGCACCTTCTTTTATCCGGAAATCTAATGTTCGGATAAAGAACATTCCAGATCCAAGCCATTTTATTGGGCTAAATAATGCATGTATCCCACGTATCATCAAGGGGAAACTCCGGGATCATGAATGTATAATAATGCGCTTAAATCCTAATCCATAATCAGGAAGCAGTGTAATTCTTGCGTTTTTTAGTCAGGACGTAGACCAGGGAGCTGGATAAATTATTATCGGCAGTAGCTGAAAGTCCAGATTTCAAGCCCGTCCAGAAGGCCCTGAGTATCCCTAATGAGCGGTTCAAATATTTCTCACTTAACAGACTCACATAAAAGGCATCATACACCATGGGATGCAATAAACGGATGCTGAAACCATGTAATTCGGCTAGATATTGCATGGAAGCAGGGGAAAAATGATATAAGTGCCTGGGTACATCATAAGCTGCCCAGTTCTCCCTATAAATTTTTGAATCTGCGGAAGTATAATTTGGAACTGCAATAAATAGAGTGCCTTTTTTATTCAGTAAGCGATTTATTTGATGAAAGGTTCCATGAAGATCGTACAGATGTTCCAGCACATGCCACAAAGTAATTACATCAAAATTCTGAGGTTGCAATTTTTCCAGGGCATCTTCAGGCAGGATATCCAGCCTGTATAACAACCTGGCTTTTTCCCTCGCCCCCGCATTGGTTTCTACCCCGGTAACCTGCCATCCCTGTTTTCTCATCATATTCAGGAAAGCCCCAGTCCCGCATCCAATATCGAGAATATTTCCCTGAATTTTCGCTGAATCCTGCTGGACCCAATGAAATTTGGTCCGCAGCGATACCCTCCGCACGATATGGTAAATCCGATTAATCAAACCCTGATGGGTATCGGTGTGTGAAATATATTGTTCCGAACAGTAATATCTGTCAATCTCCTGAATGGAAGGGATATCCTGAGTGAAACGAAGTGTACATTGGTGGCAGTCCCAGAGTTCAAAATGCTCCTGGGAAACCAGATGATCTATAGCTATCCCTAATTTGACGATTTGGTTTTCAGATCCGCAAAGCGGACAACTGGTCCGGTGTATGGCTGTTGACAATTTACCTGGATTTTTTCCAAATGCAAATATAACGGAGTAAATTCAGGGACAGATTTGTAAACCAGGTTAAGGGAGGATATAAGCTGAAGGTCCGTAGTTTTTCCGTACAGATTCCAGGTTTTTCAGGGTATCTCCGGCTTTTGACCAAAAAGGTACAGCCAGCCGGAAAGGGCCGTTACGGTCTCCCAAAATGACTACCGGATGCCCCCAATGCCTGATTCTGTGATAAATTTTTTGAGCCCTCGCCTGATTGGAATAGGAGGCAAATACGATATAATACCGAATGGAATCAGTTATTCCAGGTTGGCCTGGTTGATTTACCGGCTGCAGGGCTAACTTTTTAATTGCAGAATGGAGGACGGGTGTCCGAATGGATCCGGTTGGCGGGGATATTTTTTTGACCTTATTAAGTGCTTTGTTTTGGGTGCAATCCCGGAGAAACAATACCATACCGATTAACATCAGGAAAATCGCCATGGCCAGCATCCACAAATGATGGATGGAAAAACGGGAATTCCCCGGGTTTGAAGGGAGTATTCCTAAATGATCAACAACGGCTTCTACCATAGTCGGGGGGATATCAACCAGCTGTTTTTCAGGATCTTTTAATGGGATAGCTTGCAAAGGCTCCCTCAATTGAAACTGGCGATCCAGTGGAGTAAAGCTGGTCTTTCCCTGTAAATCCCTTTGTAGGGAACCGAGAAAAGGAACTGGTACTGCAATGCCTTCGGTAAGTTGAAATTTAATGTGTAACATGCATTTTGCAAATGTTTCATTGGCCTGGGGTTCAGGAATGTTTTCCCGTTGGGCAATATACCGGATCATGCGGAGCGGGACACCCTCTGTAAGTTCTTCGAAAATAATTTCTTCTGTAGGGGGGAAAATAAGGTGGTTTACGGAATCTATTACAGCTGCAGAGTATTGGAGCCTGAAACGGCCAACGCCTGGCCATTCACAGGATCCTTGCTGGTATAGCAGGTCAGCTGTATAACGGATTATGTCCACTTTCTGTTGGCTAAAATTTGATAAGAAGTCCACCGATCAGGTTTCTCCCGAGAGCAGGGTAATCATGCCATCTCTGGTATTTGGAGTTAAAGATATTATTTGCATTGAACCAAAGGCCAAAATTTTTACCTATCTGGTAGGATACTCCGGCATTCATATCCACAGCACCAGGGGTTTTTCCGCTTTTCCCATTCTGCATGAAATAACTGCCGCTCATGGCAAAGGCCTCCGCATTAATCCGAAAATGCTTAAATAGTTCATAATCCAAATATAGTTCCGCCTGGAAAGGAACGAGCCCCCAGGGTTCACGCTGTGTTTGCTGACTTAGATAATCATACCAGTCCATACTGAACCTTGCCTGAAAGGTTTCTTCGGACATATACCCGATTTCTCCATGAAGCTGGTATGCGGTCAACTGACTTTCATATCTGGGAACAAAAGTCTTCCCATCCAGGGAATCATTGACTAAAAGCGGGAGACCGCTATAGGTGATATAGGAGAATTTGGTATTGTAATTAAAATGTTTGGACACAGTACCCTTTATCCCGGTATATTTTTCTTCAATACGCGTATTTTCCGGATTACTGTAGCCGTCGATATATGGATTTTCATTCGCCAGGTTTTGGAAACTGTTTTTATGGATATAGGAAATCCAGCCGCTGCTCAGGATTATCCGGTTTTTGATGAGGTTAGTTTCGTTCACAATATCCGGTAGCAGGTAGAACTTATTGATCGACCATGTTGGGTTCAATCCTGCATGCAGGGTAAATCCCGGTTTCACAATATTAAGAGCCGGGTGAATGGCTGTCAAATTATTGGAAAAAGATTGGGTAGGATCGCTATAATTGGAATAATCAGCGATGAAAATGGCACTCAACGAAAAACCGTCCGCAATTTCCTTTTCTATGGGGGCCTTCAGGTAAAAAGTCGATTCATTATGCTGCCGCGTATCGAAAAAATGGGTCAGGGTCAGCTGGGGACTGAAATTTAAACCGGCGGCATTTGCAGAATCATTGTTAAGTCCCACAGTGACAGAGAAATTATTATATACCTGCTGGACATCGGCAGATGACAATTTCAGGGAATCGTGATTATACCCGTAATAATTGACAGCCTGGCGGTCATATTGAAGGCCGCCATCAAATTCAATGCCTTTGTTAAAATACTGGCCATGGAGGGTGAGATTATCCGAACTGAAATCCTGGTATTCGATTTTCCCCTGGGAGGACAAGTGACTGAAATAAACCCCATAATTATACTGGTTGGTACGGCCGCTGCCCAAGCCTAGCTGGAGCAAGGGCGTGGAAAAGGTACCGAACCCGGCTTTGATAAAATTGTCCTGCAGAGCTTTCAGCGTATCTCCGCCCATGGCCAGTGGTCGAAGGGGGAGGGGTTGGTAAGTGAAGTACAGATTAAGTGGTGGGATATGGTAGGTCAGGGGGAGATTGGATGTATCCAAAGCTGGTAGATTTGCAGTCAGGTTTAATTTCGCTGCTTGACGCAAACTGGGTTGGTAGGAACTATATATATCTATAGTCTGCTGCTTAAGGGAGTCCTGGCCGGATGCCTGCCTGACACTGGAATAAATGACCAGGGCCAGGCAGGATATTATCCACCGGTTTATATATGATCGGATATGGAACATCTGTTTTGGGTTCATGTTAATTATCTATCTATCTATTGACTGGTGGTATCCACAGTTGTACTATCGGATATTTTCGAACTGGCGGATTCAGCCATTTTTACCTGTGCCAGTTTTTGCCGGGCAATGTCTACTAATTCAGGAATCCGGCAATGATCAATGATGCTCTGAAGCGTCGCATTCGCATTGAAATAATCTTTTTCACTGGCATAGATATCTCCCAGGAGTAAATAGGACTTTGCAACCCAGTAATCATAGGAGGGAGTATTTTTAATTACCTCAAATGCAGCAGGCTCAGCACTCTTCAGGTTATTTTCCTGGTATTCACAGGCGGCTATGTCATACCGGGCTTCTGCACCCATTTCCGATTTGGTCAGTTCAGCAACGATCTGGTCATTCAGGATGGATGAATCACAGTTACCCAGGGCCCTGTAAGCCTTTGCCAGGTAGAAATAAGACATGATCTGATCATCCGTACTGGTATTGCCGGAAGCCAGGAGGGCTGGACCATCTGACTTTAAATCCACCCAATCCTGGAGTTGAAAATCACAAAGCACCAGGCCACGCAGTGCTGCCAGGGCATCCTCTTTTGTTGATGCTTCCCCTTTAAGTTGCTGATAATAGGTTTTAGCCTTCGGATAGTCCTTGGTCTGGTAAAAACAGATTGCTGCAGCTTGGGCAGCGGATCTTTCCGAAAAACGGCTCTCCCCCTGAGAAAGCACATATTCATAGGCAGGCAGCGCTCCTGCATAATCTTTACTGTTAAACAGGCATTCTGCTTTATAAAAATTCGCATCAAGTAGGAACTGCCCGGAAGGGAAACGGCTCAGGTAACTGTTGAATGCTATTAAGGCCCCGGTATAGTCCCCATTGCCGAATTTGGTCTCAGCTGATGCAAAATTCACAGAATCTGCTTCGGAGGGATTGACAGTGCGTCCAGTGGATTTCAGGAAATTCAGGTAAGCATCCGGCTCTCCGGCAGATATGTCCATGTTTTTAATACTTTGAAGTGCTTCTCCAGCTTCAGGGCTATTGGGATATTGCTGAACGACATGTTTGTAATCGTCAATAGCTGTAGTATTGTCATTGAGGTTGAAATAGGCGAGACCCAGTCTGAGCAGGGCCTTGGGCGCATCAGGACTGCCTGGTTGCCTGTTCAATGTATTTTTCAGAAATGGGATGGCCTGCTGGTACTGACCATTGTTCATATAAGTGGACCCGATTTCAAAGTCTGCATCCTTAGACAGGGATGAAGAAGGATACTCCCGGGAGAGTTGCTGAAGCAAGGACACTTTAGCTGAATAGTTTCCGTTTATTCCTGATATGATGCTTTTCTGGTAAAGGGCATAATCGGCTCCCTCGCGATCTCCGGAAATGATCTGGTTATAGAGCCCAAGGGCATCTCCGTAGTCTTTCAACATATAATAACAGTCTGCGGTCCGAAGAATGGCATCTGTGGCAATCTGCTTGCCATCTGGTCCCTGAGGCTTTACGGCTGTTTTGAAAGCATTAAGTGCCAGGGTGTAATCTCCATTTTTGAGTAAGCAATATCCCAGATTGTATTCAGCAGTCTGAGGATTGGCCTGCCCGCTGGTGGCACTTTGATTATTTCCGCCCAAAGACAGATATCTGTTGATATCGGAAATAGCCTTATCGGTGTTTCCAAGGCGGTAACTGATCTCCCCTTTCCAGAACCAGGCCAATTGTTCAATCTCGGGATCAACAGGATGAATCAGGGATTCATTTAACAATTCATCCGCTTCTGTCAGCCGCTGGTCATTGATCAGCTGCATTGCCCTTCCATAGGAGACCCTTTGAAAAGCTCTCACCATTTCAGGTGTTTTATCGGGGATGGATTGTAGGACAGCAAGTGCACTCTTATAGTCATTGGTATTCATAAAAAGTCGGGTCAACAACTCTTTGGCTTCCGTGCTATAAACCGAACCTGGATATTTAATGTTGAACAATTCCAATTCCCGGATGGCGACATCCTGATACCCCAGTTCATCAGACAGTTTACCGTAGTTGAATATGGATATTTGCTGTTGAACCGGGCTGTAATCATAGCGTGCACAGATAGCAAAGGCATTTCGGGCATTATTTTTCTGCCCTATTTTCATAAAACAGACTGCCAGCAAATACATCGAATTCTGCCCCAGGGAGTCTGTTTCCAAACTCAGTTGCCGAAAACCGGTGATAGCCTTTTCAAAATGGTCAGTCTGGTAATAGCAATACGAGAGTTCATAAACGTCTTCCTTACTCACTTTACTGGCTCCATTATAATACGCTTCCAGGTAGGGAAAAGCATTCAAATAATCCCTTTTTTCAAAATAAGCCTGACCTACCAGATGTTTCAGATCAAGGTCATAATATAGATTGCCTTCCCTGATATAGGGAATGGCATAACTGATCAGGAGATCTGGCTTATGCTCATAATAGTATATTTCAGCAATATAATAGGGAACGATGATGTTATATTGAGGTACTGATACAATCCTTTGAAAACTGGCCAGTGCTTTTTCATATTCATTATGGTAAAATGCAATAAACCCATAATAATAATTGGCAGGTATGTAATATTTTCCATGCAAATCCCGGATATCTGCAAATAAAGGTTCAGCCTGGTCGAATGCTTTCACGTTGAAATAGCAATAGGCAAGCTCAAACCGGGCATCTGCAATCTGGTCATTGGATAAATTATCAATTCCGGCTTTTTCATAATAAGGAATGGCCTCCCTGAATTCATTTTTCTGGTAATAATGTCGGGCCAGGTAATAGCTGGCCAGTTCTGTCCGGGGGGTATTCCTGACATGGGAAATATAATATTTGGTCTCCCTTTCCCCACCCGGTTCATTCAATTTCAAGGCGCATAGATCATAATAATAGGTTGCATCCTGAAGTACCAGCTGGCGGTTGGTTTGTTGAAAATATCCGATATTGTCCATGGTTTTCTTAAAAAGGATCATGGCCACGGCATATTTACCTTCCTCGAAATATTCCTGGCCATCCCTGAAATCCTTATCCTGGCTGGCATATATCATGGTCTGTTGGCCGGGGGAAATTAGGGAAATCAATTGGAGGGACAGACACAGTGAAAAGGGTAATAGTATGGGAAATAACCTCAGTGGTTTAAAGGGTAATAGCATGGGTTCGGTTGGTTTATCAACAGTTTATTGCCTAGAATTTAACGGAATCATGGGTAAAATATTTTCCAACCAGAGATCTGGTTTTAATGGTAGAAGATTCCCACGACCTTCCTGACAAAGTTATGGGATTAGTCATCCTCCGGTAATCTATAATTCAGTGTTGTGGATAACTCGTGATCAAAATCAGCGTGGAAGTAGTTATCCACAGGTGCAACAAAGGGACCAGGGGTTATTTACTTCAGGATCCAGGTCTGAAAAGTCTGTCAGGCATGGAACGAAGTATAATTTTTAGCCAGGTTAGAGACCTGTTAACAGAACGTTGTATTTTTGAATAAAAGTTAAATTGCCCTATATTTTAAGGCTACGGTTTTTAACTCAAGAGTGAAGTTCCGGCCAAATGGCCCTTTTTATTGCCCTTTTTGAATGGAAACCCGGTTCCAGGTTAAAAACCCGGCCGAATGCCTTAAAAGTGCCTAAAAAGGAAGTGGTTCTCCTCTTTTGATAAAAACAAAGGTTTTTGAACCAGGAAATCATGAAGAAATTATATTCTGCCACTCTGATACCTGGTTTGGTTCATTTTTCATTGCTAATCATCAGAATATCTACAGGATTGCTTATCCTTCCCCATGGGTTAATCAAACTGATGCACTTCCATACAATATCCTGGCAGTTTGCTGATCCGCTGAATATCGGCCCTGAAATATCCCTTTTACTGGTGATTATTGCAGAAGTAATCTGTCCGGTATTTTTGATTATCGGCCTTTTCACCAGGGTGGCTGTATTGCCCCTGTTGATAGAAATGCTGGTCATTCTGATAAAAATATATCACTATTCCCCAATACTTAACCGGGAACTGGATTGGCATTATCTGACCGCTTTCCTGGTTATCCTGTGCTGCGGACCGGGTAAATTCTCAGCAGATGGTTGGCTCAGCCGGTGAAATCGGATTGATGGATATTCTAAAAACATATTTTAGCTATGTTTACTGCAGAAACCCAAATTAGGGTCAGATATGGAGAAACTGATCAGATGGGGTACTTATATTACGGCCATTATGCCCTGTACTATGAGGTGGGTCGGACGGAGGCCTTGCGCGGATTGGGGTATAGTTACCGCAACATGGAGGAGATGGGTATGATCCTGGTAGTGACGGAATTTCAATGCAAATATCTTAGACCTGCACGGTATGACGATTTGATAACAGTCAGGACTTCCATCAGGCAATGGCCTACTGGGTTTAAGATAAGTTTTCATAGTGAACTTTTAAACCAACAGGATCTTTTGCTTAATGCCGGAAAGGTTTCCCTGGTCCTGCTTGATGGGGTTACCCGTCAGAAGCGGGATCTTCCCAAGGAGTTAATGGATTTGTTGAAACCCTATTTTCCCAACAATCCCCCAACCAATGAGGGATATCCAGCGTTAATTTCCAGATAATGACCCATTGTTCCATCATCACCATTGGGGATGAACTGCTATTCGGGCTGACAACGGATACGAATTCCTCCTGGATGGCAAGTGAACTGAACCAGGCCGGTTTCCGGGTAATCAGGCGGATAGCAGTTGGGGATGACCCCGATGCCATTATAATGGCACTTAAGGATGAATCTTTAAGGTCAGAAATCATTCTGGTTACCGGTGGGCTGGGTCCAACCTCGGATGATATAACCAGGGAAGTTCTCTGTGTTTTTTTTGGAGATAGTTTAGTGATGAATGAGCCTTTGAAAAAAAGGATCGAAATGCATTTTGAAAGTCTTGGATTACCCATACTGGAGAGCAACCTGCGTCAGGCCATGGTCCCGAAAACATGCAATATGATCCCCAATGAGCAGGGTACTGCACCCGGAATTTGGTTTGACCGCGATGGGCGGGTTTATGTAGCCATGCCCGGGGTCCCCCATGAAATGGAGGAAATGATGATCAGGGAAGTCATTCCCCGGCTTCGTAAACGGTTCATTCCATCGGAGATCATACACCGGACCCTGATTACCACTGGACAGGGAGAATCCTTTGTGGCAGAGAGACTGAAGGGTTTTGAAAAACAACTTCCCGAGGAAATTAAGCTGGCTTACCTGCCTTCATATGGCTTCCTCAAATTGAGACTTACAGGTTTGGGCAGTAAAAAATCAAGTCTGCAGATCCGAATGGAAGAACATTTTGCCCGATTGATAGGAATATTAAATGACATCATCCTGGCCCAGGAAGACATTAGTATCGGAGAGATTGCTGGCAGGATGTTGAAACAGCAAGCTGCTACAGTAGGAACGGCGGAAAGTTGTACCGGAGGATATATTGCCCACCTGCTCACCCAGATTCCCGGAAGCTCGGCTTATTTCCGCGGGGGTGTCATCAGTTATGCCGATGAACTGAAAACTGACTTACTCGGGGTCGACAACAGGATTATCCGTAATCAGGGAGCAGTTAGTGAGGACACGGTCAAAGCTATGGCTAAAGGGGCCTTGATAAAGCTGAAAACCGACTATATCCTTGCTGTAACCGGCATCATGGGCCCAGGGGGGGGTACCCTTGAAAAGCCGGTAGGTACCTTATGGATTGCTGCTGCAAATAGAGAAAAGGTATTAACCCGTTGCTATCAATTGAAATATGACCGGAAAAACAATATCCGGATAGCCTCTTTTCATGCCCTTAAACAACTGATAAGCCTGCTGAATGACATCCATCCTCCCGGCAAATGAAAATCATTACTTTTACAGTTATTACTGAATGAAAACTACAACTTATGGCAATAGTTGACCTGGTGATGCCCAAAATGGGAGAAAGCATTATGGAAGCCACGATTCTGCATTGGCATAAAAAAGAAGGTGATCTGGTAAAAGAAGATGAAATGGTGCTGGAGATAGCCACCGATAAAGTAGATACAGAAGTTCCGTCTTCCGCTGAGGGGGAGATTACGGAGATCCTTTTCCTGGAAAATGCGGTTGTTCCGGTCGGCACGGTCATCGCCCGCATAAAGACCTCCACAAATGCATCTTCATTGGAGCATAACCCAACGAAATCTATTGCCTCCTTACCAGAAAGAAATCCGACAAAGGAAACTCCTGGAATGCAATATTCTGGTGCGGGGCAACAAGGGAATGCGGGTTTCTATTCTCCTTTGGTGCTGACCATTGCCCGCAATGAGGGAATCAGTCTTTCTGAGCTGGAAAACATTCCGGGAACCGGCAATGAAGGCCGGGTAACTAAAAGAGACATTCTACTTTATGTTGCTACCAAGAAACACGGAACATTAACCACAAGAGAGGTGGAAATTGATCAGGCACTTCCAAAATCTTCCAGACAAATTAGTAATATATCATCTGCGGCCCTATATGAAGGTAATGTGGAGATACTGGAAATGGATCGTATGCGCAGGCTTATTGCAGAACATATGGTTCGCAGTAAATCTACCAGTCCACATGTCACCAGTTTTGCAGAGGCTGACGTCAGTAGCCTGGTGAGGTGGAGGGAAGGAATCAGGAAGGAATTTGAAAAAAGGGAATCCGAAAAACTAAGCTTTACCCCACTATTTATCGAAGCGATTGTCAAATGCATAAAGAAATTTCCACTGATGAACAGTTCTGTGGATGGAGACCGGATCATCATTAAGAAGGATATTAATATCGGCATGGCAACTGCCCTCCCCGGAGGCAACCTGATCGTGCCTGTGATCAGGAATGCAGACCAATTGAATCTAGTTGGACTAACCAGGCAAGTCAATGCTCTTGCAAATTCCGCCCGCAATGGCAAACTGAAACCGGATGATACCCAGGGAGGGACATTCACTATATCCAATGTGGGAACATTTGGAAGCCTTATGGGTACACCGATCATCAACCAACCGCAGGTGGCCATATTGGCGGTGGGTATTATCAAGAAGCGACCAGTAGTCGTGGAAACCCCGCAGGGGGACTCTATTGCCATCCGGCATATGATGTACCTATCCATGTCCTATGACCACCGGATCATCGACGGGTCACTTGGTTCCACCTTTCTGTCAGCTGTTGCTGCAGAACTGGAACATTTTAATCCGGAGCGGGAATTCTGAATGACTAAATAAACCTCTTTTCCCAGATCTGAAAATTGTACGGATAAGGATTCTTTTCATCGGCAGGAAAAGGATCTTCCCGAACCAAACTCCAGGAACTTACGGGAATTTCGGGGAAATAGGCATCTCCTTCAATGATTGCCTGAATCCGGGTGATGTAAATTTTGTTCAGTAAACCAAAACTCTGTCTGAATATCTCACCACCGCCTGAAATGAAGATTTCCCGGACTTTTAAAGTACCTGCTGTTTGGATTGCCTGCTGAAGTGTTGGAGTAACCAGTACTCCATCCTTATGCCAATCCGGATTTCGAGAAATCACGATATTGGATCTTCCCGGCAAAGAGCAATTAACGGATTCATAGGTTTTGCGTCCCATTATCACCGGCATTCCCCAGGTCAGGTTCTTGAAATAACGCAGATCAGCAGGCAGCTTCCATGGTAGCCGGTTATCTTTACCAATGACATTATTTTGAGAGGCTGCAAGGATAGCACTAATGATCATGAGTAAGCATTTGAAATCTTTTAATAACCTGGGACCAGATAAGAATCTATGTATCAGACAGCTATCTTGGCGGGGATTGCTGGGTGATAAAGATAATTATCCAGCCTGAAATCTTCAAACCGGAAAGCAAAAATATCTTTTACTGAAGGATTGAGGATCAATACCGGCGAGGGAAATGGTATCCGGGAAAGCTGGAGAAGGGCTTGCTCTATATGATTTTTATACAGATGGACATCCCCGAATGTGTGAATGAGATCACCAGGTTCCAGATTACAAACCTGGGCAATCATCAGAGTCAACAGGGCATAAGAAGCAATATTGAATGGAACTCCCAGGAACACATCGGCACTGCGCTGATATAACTGACAACTCAGCCTTCCCCTTTTTTGACCTGATTTAGGTGGATGGATATAAAATTGGAACAGGCAATGACAAGGACTCAGTGCCATCCGGGGTAGGTCGCCTACATTCCAGGCACTCACGATCAGCCGGCGGGAGTCCGGTTGTGTTTGAATATTATGGATCAACTCACTGATCTGGTCTGTAACCTGGCCATCCCGGGCTTCCCAGCTACGCCATTGTTTTCCATAGACCGGACCAAGGTTTCCCTGTTTATCTGCCCATTCATCCCAAATGGTCACCCCGTGTTGCCGCAGGTAATCAATATTGGTATCCCCCTGCAAAAACCAGAGCAGTTCATAAATGATGGATTTCAGATGCAGTTTTTTAGTAGTGACCAGGGGAAAACCTGCAGAAAGGTCGTATCGCATCTGATAGCCGAAGCAGCTTTGAGTTCCTGTGCCTGTACGATCGGATTTGGAGACTCCCTTTTCGAGGACATATTGCAGCAACCGGAGATATGATTCCATGGATGTAAATTACTATCTTGGAATGTTATTTAGCAATATTAACAAGGGCAGCCTAAAAAAACTTTCCATCTCGACTTCAGCATAGGGCCAGGATTTATGATATGCTATTGCAATGATATGGATAACCTAATTTTTTTTAAAGATTTAGGACCTGGACTACTGAACATTCAACAATTCGATCCGGTAAATCAGGACAGCATTGGCAGGAATCGGTCCTGCAGGTTTGTTGCCATATCCCAGGGCAGAAGGGATGATCAGCAAAATGCTCCCTCCCTGGGTAATTTTTTGTAAACCTATCTGCCACCCGGGAACGGCCTGGGAAAGCAGCAGGGTGATTGGGGTCGTAGTACTGTCATTGGAATTGGTAGTAGAAGCGAATATGGTTCCATCCAGTAAGGTACCCATATAATTAACTGTAATGCTGGAAGTAAGCATGGGCCGGTGAATGCTGTCCCCTTCATTGATGATATCGTAAAACAGCCCACTGGAGTCTTGTTGGGCAATGATCTGGTTTGCAGTAAGATAAGCCTTAATCCGGGCTTCATCAACGACGGCCTGGCTGGATACACCATGTTTCTTGCAACCGGCAAACAAGCATACTGCCCATAGCAATGCCAGGATATGGTATTTCACGGATATGTATTTAACACTAAATTAGGCAGATTCCTTTGGCCACAGATAAATATTTAAAAAGAAATAACCAATTTCCAATGACATCAGCAAGTCAAAATGGGATAATATACTGGAATAAACAGGTAATTCAGTGTAACCGTTTTTTAATAAGTCATTAAAATTTAACCCTATTGATAGGATTTTTTTTTATATTTGTTATATAGTAGCCCCTTTTTAATTTAGCATGGAAAGCCTTTTACTCCAAAAAGCTTTCCAATTGATATATGTAAAAACCGCACTGATTGAAGTCTTCCCTGGACATTGATTTGAAAATTCCTGCATATGATCTTCCGGAATTTACTCAAAGGCAAAAGAACAAAGCCTGGTACAACGCAAATATAATTATCTGGTTTACCATCTTTGTTTACCCGCTTTTTTCCATTCTGGATTTTATTTATGCGGGTGAAATCTGGCAGATTTTTTTCTTGCTCAGGGTTTCTGTGGCAGTCATATTATATTTATTATACGAACTATCTGTCAAAACTAAACAGGCTCCATATAAACTGCTTCATTCTGCCTTCTTAATGCTTACTGCAATTCAGGCACTTGAATGTAATTTGGTTGAAAGTGATGTCCTGCCCATTTTTTTTATTTTATTTACTGCTATATTCATTTCCTATAATTTAATTGTATTCTGGAAATCCAGTAATTCCTTTTTACATCTGTTTGCCGGAGTTATTTTCCTGACTGGGTTCCAGCTGATTTTCCATCAACATTCTGTCAATGAAATGATCAATGACGGTGGATTTTCATTTTTCATCATTTGCATTATCTCCTGCGGAATACCCCAAATACGAATGATCTCCCAAAACAAGGAGATCACCAGTCAACTTGAACTGGAGAAAACCAATTTCCAGCTTCAGGTGCAAAGGGACCAGATCGAACAACAGAATATGGTGATTATCATGCAGAACACTGAACTTCAGCGCATGAATGAACAAAAAAATACTTTCATAAATATAGCAGGTCATGATATTAAGAACATACTTGGGGGTATAATGATGCCATCTGAAATGCTGGATACTAACAATGAGAATTTTACTGCTGAACAAAAAGAACTAGCAGGTTTCATTCGCCAGTCAGGTGAGCGAATGGGTTATCTCCTGAATAAATTACTGGATCTGAAGGAGATACAATCACCTGAAATCAATTTCAATTTTGAAATAATCAATGTTACAAAGGAAGTGCGTGAAACGCTCATAGCGGTTAGGGAAAAAGCAGCTATAAAGAATATAACCTTGGAAGAAAATATCGAATTGATACCTGTAAGTGTCCGTCTGGATAAGGTTTTTGCTGGACAGATCTTTTATAATCTGCTTAACAATGCGATAAAATTCTGCCCTCTTCATGCAATTTTAGAAGTTCGGACTTCAATATCACAGAACCAATTTGTATATCAGATCCAGGATAATGGCATACCCATGGGTAAACATCGCATGGATGAGATGTTCGGCAAACTAAATTCACTTAATGATGCTTCTTTGCAGAACGAAGACCGTCAGGGTTTGGGATTATCCATTGCCAAACTATTGACTGAAGCCATGAATGGAACATTAAATTATGGTAGTGACTCGGTGAATGGGAATAGCTATGAGGTCAGATTTAACCTGGCCTGACCAGGAAACTTTGTTTATTGATAAACTATTTATACATGAGAAAATATTTATTTCTGATTCTTTTAATGCCCTGGATCAGGTTCATTTCCGCCCAGCATATTGTCAGTTTTGCTGATGTTAGTTACCAGGATATTACAATTCAAGGAACCCAAGGGTCTGCCATGTTTTATTTCCGGATACCTCCTCAAAGTTCTGGGGGAGAAGGCAATATGACACTCCGGCTTATTCCTTCCCAGGCACTCAATTTAAAAAACTCCTTTGTAACTATTCTTTTCAATGACGAACCGGTGGAAAGCGTCCCTTTAACCGGAGATACCTTGGTACTGAAAATGCATTTTCCAGTGAAGAAGCAAAATGCATCTACTTTTCTCAAACTCGGAGTTCATACAGATCTCTCTATTACCGGGAATATTTGCAAGGACCTCTTTGCTGGGTCACTCTGGTTAAAAGTATCCGCTGAATCAACTTTTCAACTGCCCCCCAATGTTCCGTCACAAACCAGGTCTCTGGCACAGGAGTATGAAAAGATGAATACTATTGTGATTCCTGATAAAGCTACTTTGAGTGAAACAGGGGATGCTTCCTTTATTTATGCTGCAATGTTGCAGCGAAGGCAGCCAGGGGCAATAATTTACACCCAATCGTCAAAACCAGATTCCATTCATGATTATATTTGGGTTGGCACTATCTCGCAATTACCAACTGCCCTTGATCATGCTTTACCAGTTCAGCCTGTTGCAGGAGTAGGTCTGCTAAGCCTGGTCCAGGAACCCGGAACGGTGAAAGATTCTGCAGATGGGAAAGTCTCAAATGTTCTTGTTGCAACTGGAGCAGATGATACCAGCCTCAGCAAAGCGGTAAATGTTTTGCTTGATGAAGCAGTTGTCCGCTCATCTTTTGGATCATACCTTACTATTTCCCGGGCTGTACCCCCGCCCCGCTTTAGTGCTTTTGCAAATGCACCTTATATAAGTTTACGCAGCCTGGGTGCTAATACTGAGATAATCAGGGGTATTGGAAGTCTGAATAATTTATATAATTTCCAAATGAGTGATTTCAATACGGACCCGGGAGATATTGATCTGAAAGTGGAAGCCCGTTACAGTGGTTTAATGCCAAATTCCACTGAGAGAGGGTATTGCAATATTTTGCTCAATGGCAAGCTTTTGCAAACCAAAGCCTTGGATGGATCTGGGTTAATTCAGAATCAGGTCAGGATGTCCGGATTCTACCTCCGTAAATACAACGTGCTCAACATTCAATTTATTTACTATCCAGCCCAGGAAGCTTGTGTTTCAGGGATTTCCACTTTTTATGAACAGATTGATATCGACCATTCTTTTCTACACCCTGCCAATACAGCATCAAAACTAGAGCAACTTAACTTTAGCCAGTTTCCCCAGGTATTTTATAACCATCCCCTGGATGCGGTAATTGGATTAGGTGCCTCGCAAAACACAGCGACTGTACTTGGTGAACTGATTTATGAGCTGAATGGATCGAGTGTTCAACCAATGCGTTTTCCGGAAATTTTTTCCGCAGCCAAATATCCGATTGCCAGGATGCATTCTCATGCAGTGATCGCTTTGTTGGATCCAACTGACCCGATGGTTGGCTACTTTTCAGGTATTCCGGTAAAAATAAACCGAAATTTCCGTTTATATAATGGCCTGAATAATCAGCCTCTTTATCAGGTCAGTGATTCTGTTAGCGCTGCAATAGCTCAGATTTTCTACCAGGATCATGCATTGCCCGTGATGCTATTGACGGCAGCAAGCTCCTCTTCTGTAAAAACTTTATCGGGTATCACTGCTATCATTGGATCAAATACCCCGTTTTTGAATAGCAACGTCATTGAGACTGGAAACGGACAGCATTATTTTTTCAATATCATCCCCGGAAGTAATCTGGTTGCCTACCTCGGCGAAACAACCCGGTTTCAACAGTTCTGGAGCAGTTATTATTTATTTGTACTGGCATTTCTGCTGTTGCTGATCCTGTTGCTCTTCATTTATGTAAAATCCAAAGTAAAACAATCCCGTTCCCTGTTTGAGGCCAAACCTGCTGATGAATAAGGCACTTAAAATAACCGGTTGTTTACTGATGGGAATATTTCCCATTTTCCGGGTGGCCGCCTCCGGATGGCCAACCGGTAAAAATAAATTTATATTGATACCCACCTGGTATCAATATTATGCCTCCGGATACCGGGATTTATTTTCTCATGATTACCCTTATCCTGACAATGGTTTATATAGGTCTTCATTATTTCAACTATACGGAGAATATGGTCTGAGTAAACGACTTGACTTTGTGGGATCCATTCCCTATTACCTGATCCAATACAGGGATATGGTGGAGAGCCGGTCCAACAAAGGTCTCGGAGACCTGGAACTGGGATTGCGATATAACCTGCTAAATAAACATGATCAGCGTTATCTAAGTATTCAGGTATCCGGGATAGTTCCCCTTTACCATAACGATACTACGGAGTTACCTTTTATCGGATTCGGGGATGCCGGGGCCGAAGCCAGGCTCATGTATTCAGGTAGTCTTAAGGATGGAAAGAAAAACTGGTATTTTAACACAGAACTGGCTTTCCGGGAATATTTTGATTTACATGGGGGCATTTCTCAGATTTCTTTGCTGGCAACTGCAGGATTATATCTGAATAATTCCAATGTGATCAGTGTCGATATTAGCGGAATGCGATCCAATGGGAATAACGAGGCGTTTAATCCCATAAACCTCAATGGCAACACTAATTTTTATTTCCTGAAAGGAAGCTTTGATTATGGGCACAGGATAACCAAACATGTATGGGCCTATGGGGAGGTCTTCCATGATTTTTATGACAGGAATACAGGAATAGGAAAGGGATTTTCCCTGATGTTGATTTACCGGATGTGAATACTTAAAATGATGACAGTCCTGGACATTTTGCTGGAACAGCATGCTATCAGGGATGACCAGGCCGAAAAGATCACCAGACTCGCAGTAGCAACCGGCCTTCCCCTGATAAAGTTGATTCTGAATTATGGATTTCTGACCCGGAAGGATTATGGAATTGCCATGGAAAAGAGAGGATATTCCATGTCCAGGATCCGAGAGGAACCAATTGACAAAGATATCCTGCGGAAATTCAATCTGGAATTTGCAGACCGTCACCTTGTACTGCCCCTGAGAATCGCCGGAGACCGGATTCTCCTGGCTATGGCTGACCCAACGGATCAGGAAAGTATTAGATATATCACGACCCTTTATCAAAAACCAGTAGAAATATTAACTGCCAATGATCTGGATATTGTATGGCTTGCACATGTGCACCTTGGAGAAAAACAGGTAAAGGATGCTGTTTTTTCCTTGCTGAGAAAGGACCCCGAAGCATCTGCAATCATTACATTTACCACTTCACAACTGGTGATCATCTGCCTGCTGCTAGCCATTTTGGTAAGCGGAATGGTACTCCGTTTCAGGGATACGGCCATTTTAATGAATATATTGATCAGTACTTTTTTTCTTGTAGCCATTATCTTCAAGTTGTACCTGTCTTTAAAGGGTTCGCAGTTTGAACTGCATCAGCCTGTAGAAAGGAAGGAAATGGCGTCACTGAAGAATGATGACCTACCGGTATATACAATACTATTGCCAGTATACAAGGAATCTGATCTGATCAAAAAATTGATATGGAATCTTCAAAGCCTGGACTACCCCATGGAGAAGTTGGATGTGAAACTTCTGATTGAAGAGGATGACAGCATGACCCTTCAGGCTGTACAGGACCTGGATTTTCCAGCTGTATTCGAAGTGATTATTGTGCCATATCATTTACCTAAGACCAAGCCCAAAGCCTGCAATTATGGCCTGCATTTTTCCAGGGGAGAATTTCTAACTATTTATGATGCAGAAGATCTTCCTGATAGTGATCAGCTTAAAAAAGTAGTTACCTTATTTAGGAAGTTGCCGGATAAATATATCTGTGTGCAATGCGCCCTGAATTATTTCAACAGAGGTGAAAATTTTTTAACGAGGATGTTTACTCTGGAATATTCCTATTGGTTCGATTATATGTTGCCAGGGCTGGATACCCTGGATATTCCTATTCCCCTCGGTGGAACCAGCAATCATTTTCGGACATTTAATTTAAGAGAGCTGGGTGCGTGGGATCCTTTTAATGTCACTGAAGACGCGGACCTGGGATTGCGTGCTTATGCCAGAGGCTTCAAAGTTAC
Source organism: Chitinophagaceae bacterium (assembly GCA_035533815.1). Lineage (GTDB taxonomy): Bacteria > Bacteroidota > Bacteroidia > Chitinophagales > Chitinophagaceae > JANWKA01. The sequence continues at coordinate 2,668 of DATLTB010000092.1, read as the reverse complement.
TGTGGCCAACTCCACTACTTATGAGGAAGCAAACAATGCTTTTTTCAATTGGATCCGTCAGCGGTCACGCTGGATTAAGGGCTACATGCAGACTTATCTGGTTCATATGAGACATCCCTTAAAACTACTAAGACGTATTGGCTTCAGAGGATTCCTTGGTTTTCAGTTCTTTATAGGGGCTCCTTCGTTAACATTTCTGATTTACCCTATACTGCTTATTATTTTTCTCATTTATTTGGTCTTTGATATGCAGGCCCTTCGTTCCTTTTTCCCCGATTGGGTGAATTACCTGGCGATTGGAAACTTTATTGCAGGAAATGTCCTGATGATTTACGTGAATATGCTGGCGGTATTTAAACGCCGGCTTTATGACCTGATCATATTTGCAGTGTTGAACCCCATTTACTGGATCATGCATTCCATTGCTGCCTATAAAGGCCTTTGGCAGCTGGTTACTCGCCCGTTTTATTGGGAAAAGACCAATCACGGCCTGAGCAAAATGATGAACATACATTCGGGAGAGTGATAACCAAACCATTTACATATTATCCATTCCAGGTTTTGTTTTTCAGTGTATATTTTGCATTGATTGGAATTTTTCTGCAGCATTCGGGTTATTATCACCCACAGGCATTATTCTTTTCAGAGAAAGCTTCCCTCGTATATGGCCATCAGGGTAATCTATTGAATGTACTAGGACTGACTTATCCTGCAGTACCTTTTTATTTTACGCTTTTTTTCCGATTGTTTAATCCCCTTTGGGCACCCATATTCGGGACTAGCCTGGTTATGGGTCTATGGATTGCGGATTTGCTAAAGATTCTATTTAAATCCGGAGCAGGTAAGGTGCCCCTGATGTGCTGCTGCCTGCTATTCCTTCTGAACCCGGGATTTATTTACATGGCTGTATCTGGATCAACTGGTGCATATGTCCTTTTATTCTTTTATTTGATGATCAAACATTTATTTCTCTATTTCAGGTATAATACCACATATTATCTGAGCATGGTAGGTATTTTCTTTGTCTTTCTTGTATTCACCAATTACCACTATCTATGGTTTTGCCTGTTTCTCATGCCATTACTCCTTTTTATTGCACTGAAAAGCCTTAATCTTAAAAGAGAGCATACTACCCAGCAAATACAACTGGTTTTCAATAATGTATCCCTTCGCAGGAAAATTCTTCGCAGGACTTACGCTATTTTCATCATTATTTTTTTACTTCCGGTCACTGGGTTTCTATTTTTTTTACTTTTGAACAGGTTGCATATAGGACAGGTTTGGTTTTTTGTTCAGAGCCCTTATAGTTCTTATAACAGTGGTATTTTAGGGGGGCAGTTTTTCCACGGAGGTCAATGGATGGATATTTTTCAGAACGGTTATTTCATTATCCTGATCAGCATGTTTATACTTTCTCCTCTTTTCGGAATTGTTTTGATGCAGAATGGGGGAAGAACAAATTTGGTACTTACCCTTTTTTCGGTTATGGCTCTTGTAGAATTTATGGCAGTTAAGTATAGCCCAATTTCCATTGGGTTTCCTCAATATTCCCTAATTATTCTTGCTTCACTTGTAGCCTGGTGCAATATACAAGTCAGCACGAATCAAATTAAGAAATGGCAAATATTATTGGGATGCTGTGCACTATTCAGCCTAATTACAGGAATTCTTTATTTTTTAAACGGACCACTCAGGCAGGAAGCAGATTTCACAAATGCCTTTACTTTGGCCATTAATGATAAAAAGGAAAGTGATTTTTTGCAGGATCAGAATATGGTGAATTATTTGAGGGATGAAACAGCAAAAAAAGACCTTGTACTGACAGACGATGCTGTGTCTTTCCAGATTGTAGCTATGTATGGGCAGACAAGGAAATTTTTGTTACCGGATGAAAGCTTGTTTGGAAGTGCTCTGGAAAACCCGCAATCCTATGCAAAATATATCCTGATATCCAATCCAAATAAACCTGGCGGAGCATATGATGTGGTGGATATCAGATATCCCTGGTTATACGCAAATGGGTGGAATCACACGGAACCTGTTTATTCCACAGCCAATTTCCGGTTATTCAAATTGAATTAGATCCAAACCGAAGGATATAAGAAATTATAACCCTACGATAAAAAAAAGTGTGAGTACAAAGGAGGATAAAAGGATAACTATCATCCTTTGATGATTTGTTGGAACGGTTTAGGATAAAGCATGACCATTTTTCCAGGTTTTAATTCCCTGCTCTCTTCCTCGTTGACAATTATTTTTACCACATTGTTTCCTACCTGTATTTCTAAAATGTAGACTACCCCGTTTTTCCTAATTTGTAGAACCTTACCCTGGATTTTATTTATACCTCTATTGCCATTTTGTGTGGATATATTATTTGTTTGGATGCTCTTGATAATTTTGCCATTGGTTATCTGCATAATTACATTTGAAAGGGAGTAAATATCTTCTTTATCGTGAGAAACCAGTAGGGTAGTCAAGTTGAATTGTCGGTGGATATTAAATATTTCTTCCCTAAGCCGGCAGCTCATTTCATGATCTAATGCTGAAAAAGGTTCATCAAGCAATAATATTCTAGGTTTTCTCACTAAAGACCGGATCAAGGCTGCTCTTTGTCGTTGTCCACCAGAAAGTACGCCTGGTTTGCTGTTGGCAAACGTTTCCAATC
>DATLTB010000091.1:0-9344 GCA_035533815.1 Chitinophagaceae bacterium | reverse complement strand
GTTCAGTGGGATACATTTATCCAAGTATTAATTACAAATCCCGAGATTAGAAATTTAATGGAAAGGTGCTGCTCCATTTTTTCCTCAGATAAAATGCGACCAGCGCTACAAATGGCTTATTTTTAACTCCGAAACTTCAGTAAAATTGTATAAGGGAAGGGATAAGAATCGAGTTGGTATCATCCAGATTCATAACCGACTATTTCCATCAGACCCTCATTCACACTATTATGCTGTTTGATCAGTGCATGATAATTTTTTTTGTTACTTTGGAATCAGAATATAAAACTTTCCAGGCTTTAACAACAGACAACCATTGTCGGATAATCCACACATAATTGATGCCTCTCCGAACAACCAGCGATTGCTTTCTCTGGATGTGATGCGAGGATTCATTATGGTGCTTCTGGCGCTGGAAAGTGCCGGATTATATAGCGCTCTTCTGGAAAATTCAAAAGGTGGTGCCATGTATGATTTTTGGACAGAATTTACCCATTACCCATGGCATGGACTGCATTTCTGGGACTTAATACAACCAGGATTTATGTTCATAGCTGGTACCGCATTGGCCTTCTCGCTGCATAAACAAGGGGCTAAACAAATCAGCTGGAAGCAGTCTTTATTCAAGACTTTAAGAAGGAGTGGCTGGTTGTTCTTCTGGGGTGTGCTGGATTATGCGGTAAGGGGAAATCATCTTTCCTTTGAACTTTGGGATGTTTTGACACAATTATCCTTTACGCTGCTTGTCGCATTTCTTATTTTCAGGTGGCCTGTTTTTTATCAAGTCCTATTCAGTCTTGGTTTGCTGCTGCTCACAGAAATCTTATATCGATGTGTGCATGTGCCCGGTTTCAGCCAACCTTTTACCGACCAGCATAATTTCGGGAACTATATGGATCAGATCCTGATGCACAAAATTAATAAGGATGGATGGGTAGCCATTAACTGTATCCCCACCGCTGCACATACCATCTGGGGCACTATTGCCGGAAAGCTTTTGTTAAACCGGAATAAAAAACATAAGGCAGCCATTTTATGTCTGGCAGCACTGGGCTGCTTCATACTGGGTTATGGACTTGATTGGACTGGGATAACCCCCATTATCAAACGAATTGCCACTAGCTCATTCGTATTTGCTTCCGGAGGTTGGTGCCTGCTTGGCCTGGCCATCTTCTATTGGTGGATTGATGTCCGTAATCACCGTAAATACCTGAAGTTCTTTACAATAGTCGGCATGAATTCTATATTCCTTTATCTTTTCTTTGAGATTGTGGGAGACCGATGGTTCACCGGATACATTACCATCATAGCACACAGCCTGATGAATTTCATGTCTGTTCCTGGCAATGCCAACCGCGTTATCAGCAGCCTCTTTGTATTTGGACTGGAATGGATGCTCTGCTATTACTTGTATCGGAAAAAAATATTTTTCAAGTTATGATCAGGATTTAACTGGTAAATACAAGCTGACCCCATATTTTAGCTCAATCATATGGATGAATGGAAATACAATGGGAGAAATACTTGAAATCTCCGCCTTTTATGTTTCCTATTATCCCAATTCTCCAGATGGGAATCTGGGAACTCACCTAGCTTCTCAAGGAATCAAAACCCAAAATTGGAAAAGGTAAGATTTAGTGGAATAATTGAATGTCGGGGTATCTTCTACTTCCTGAATAGCGAATTTATTCATTTTAAGAAAGTATGTTGTCCAAAATATACTGAAATGCCAGTTCGGCCAATACTTCAGGTTCAAGCAAGGACTTTTTTCGCTGTTTTATGAAGGTAAGCATTGGGGTCATGAACCAAAGCTTCTTCCGGTAACCATTCCCACCATTTACCTAAATCCCGGCGAATAATATTCTTATAGAAAACAGGAAGCTGTTCTGTTTCTCCTTCAAAATAATCCCTGAACTGGCTATCCTCTGTGAGTTTTTTCCGGATAGTTTTATAAAAATTAATCCGGCCAAAACCTTCTGAGGAAATGGCACGCATAAAATTCATCCATTTAGGAGTAAAGTTCCGGGTGGCCATAAATCTCCGGTAAATGGCTTTGGGCGAGAAAGTATATTCCGTCAATGAAATCACTTTATCATAAAAATCTATCCATTCATAATTTTTAGGTTTGATATTCATGGCAAGGTGGTTATTCAAAAAATGAAATGGGAAACCACGGACCCGATTTTCCCTTTGGTATTCCAGGTTATGAGGGGCAGCTTCGCCAAATGATGTCAATAATGAATAACCTGGAAAACTGCCGGGGGACAAGTCAACGAAGCGCTTGGTGAGCTCGAAAGGCAAATCTCCTTCATCACTGTCCAAACCTAAAACAAAATTGGTCTGAATATAAGGAACATAGTTGAACATCATATTAACATGTTCCGATATCTTTTTAAGCTTTTCTTCACCGGCAATATGAGATGTCCTTGATTTATTGCCAAGTTCAAACCAGGATTCTATACCAGGAAGCAGGGCATTAAAGCCATTAGCTTTCATTTCCTTCAGATGTTCTTCAGACAAGATGGACAGACTGCTTTCAGCAATGAACCTGAAACTTTTCGGAGGAGCCGCCATGGATATCGCTTTCATGTTATCTTCAAACCTCACTCCGAAATTTGGGTCATGCCAGACCACTAGCGGCTTCCGGAATTTAGTAAGCAGAAAACGCAGGTCGCGTTTCATAATATCAAAATCCAGAGGTTGGTATGGCACAGTAGAATCTATGCAGAAAGAGCATGTATAAGGACAGCCCAGGCTGGCAAGCATAGGTACAATTTTGAGAAAAGGCGCCTTTTTCAGGGTCGGTTCAATGAATTTCCATCGCTCCTCTACACCTGGGAAGTTAACCGGTTGGCGCATGGCCGAAAGCTGTTTCCCTATCGGTCGGTTCGTTGTACATTCATCAAGGATTCTGCAAATTGTCATTTTATCCGTGAATCCGAGTACATAATCGAAATATTTAACCGAATCATCCGGATAACAACGGGCATGGGGTCCTCCAAGTACAGTAACAACCCCTTGGCTCCTAAAATAATTACTCAGGGAGTAAGCTAGAAATGCTGCTTGAGTAAAGGCAGTAATAAACACCAAATCGACATCTTCCGGTAACTCCTTTACAGGATCCTCCTGACCCCCGATATAACATACCATGCTTACATCATGTCCCTCCTGCTCGCACCAGGTAGCTACTACCTGCGGCATAATGCTCGCCAGATTTGGATACATGATCCTTGCCCATAATGTATTTGTAGGTCCTTTACTAACTAGGTCTATAACTCCGATTTTTAATTTTGCCATTGGCAGTAATTAATGTGTAGGTTTAAATTATCCGAAAATCATTGTTAATTAAAAGTGAACTTCCTATAAAAACAGATTTTATCGGAATTAAATATTTTATGTTTTCAATAAATTAGTATGCTAGCTATTTCTCCTTATCCATTTTATACTTTAAAGGGATAGAGAAATTTTCAATCCCAAATTCCCCTAGAATAGGTTAAAAGTTAATGTAAAAGTAAATACAACCGGAGAATTGAATCCTAATACATACTGGCAAAACACATTGAACAAAGCTATGTTAAATGTTTTAGCTGTTCCGATGCCCTGCCACCAGCGGTCTTTAATATCCTAACAGGCAGCTAAACCGGCTTGAAATTACAACAATTTATACGGGAAATAGCATTATTTCCATGAATTTATCTAAATCAGGATCAGAATTTGGACCTTTAGCGTTGTTAAGAATGCAATAGAAGACCTGAAATCCTGTCTGTACAGACTTATTTGGGACCTAAGAAAGGCATTTGTCCGGATACCTAAATCCAAATTCTAATTCCATTTTAAGCCCTAGTAATGACCTTTCATCTGTGGTTAACCTATTATAAAGATTTGGGCAAACAGGCATTTTAAGTAAACTAAGGGAGCTGAAAAAGCCAATGCTACCAGTTAGGGCTTATTTAGCCTAAAGTGATCATCCCAAATCCCCGATTTCCCTTAATTTGTGCACCGGAAGCTATTTTATATGGATGCAAAAATGCTGGACAGCAACCGCAATGCAGATGCTATGGGTCAGGCTGTAAGCAGTCTGAAAAAAAAACTGGCTGAAATTTATCTCGGCGGGGGTAAAAAGCAGCTGGAAAAGGTCCGGTCAAAGGGAAAACTTAATGCCCGCGAACGGATTTTATTTCTTCTGGATAAAGACACCCATTTTCTTGAACTCGGAGCTTTTGCCGGATATGAAATGTATCCGGAACATGGGGGTTGTCCGGCAGGAGGAACAATTGCAGGACTGGGTTATGTGAGCGGCAGGCAGTGCCTAATCTTGGCTAATGATATGACGGTGAAAGCTGGAGCCTGGTTTCCAATTACAGGGAAGAAAAATTTGCGGATTCAGGAAATAGCCATGGAAAATCATCTTCCTGTAATCTATCTGGTGGACAGTGCGGGTATTTACCTGCCACTCCAGGAAGATATCTTCGCAGACAGAGAACATTTTGGGAGAATATTTTACAACAACGCCAGAATGAGTGCAATGGGACTGACCCAGATTGCCGCAGTGATGGGAAGCTGTGTGGCTGGCGGCGCATACCTTCCCGTGATGAGCGATGAACTACTTATGGTGGAAGGGAGTGGATCGGTTTTCCTGGCGGGCCCTTTTTTGGTTAAAGCTGCAATTGGAGAGGAAGCTGATGCTGAGACTCTGGGCGGCGCACTGGTTCATACCAGTATTTCAGGGACTGCAGACTATCGGTTCCGTACTGACCAGGAATGCTTGGAACAAATCCGCAGGATCATGTCCAGATTGGGAGAACCACTTCAAGCAGGCTTCAGCAGAATCGAGCCCCGGCTTCCGTTAAAGGACCCACATGAGATATACCAAATATTTCCTGCGGAACGGAACAAACCCTATGATACTACTGAAATCATCAAATGTATTACTGACCATTCCGAGTTTGATCCGTACAAAGCTGATTACGGGAAAACGATCCTGTGTGGTTATGCCAGGATTGATGGATGGGCCGTGGGCATAGTTGCCAATCAGCGTCTGATGGTTAAATCGGGGAGGGGTGAGATGCAGATGGGTGGAGTCATTTATAATGATAGTGCAGACAAAGCAGCCAGGTTTGTCATGAACTGCAATCAGAAAAAAATACCACTGGTATTTTTGCAGGATGTCACTGGTTTCATGGTTGGGACCCGTTCCGAACAGTCAGGAATCATTAAAGATGGCGCAAAACTGGTCAATGCAGTAGCCAATTCTGTGGTTCCAAAAATCACTATAATAATGGGTAACTCCTTTGGTGCGGGTAACTATGCCATGTGCGGAAAAGCTTATGCTCCCCGGTTCATTTACGCCTGGCCTGGTGCACGCATTGCCGTCATGGGTGGCGAACAAGCTGCTAAAACCTTGCTTCAAATTCAAATGAAAACAATGAAGTCGAAAGAAAAATCAATTACTCCGGCGGAGCAGGAAAAGATGCTTAAAGAGATCACCCAACGATATGATGAACAGACCACCCCTTATTATGCAGCAGCCAGGTTATGGGTTGATGATATCATAGACCCCCTGGAAACCAGGGCCATCATCTCCGAAAACCTTAAAGCGGCAAATCAAGCTCCGGCACCCGCTGATTTCCGGATTGGGCTGATCCAGACCTAAATTTCAATTGCAATAATTCCCAAAACTAATGGCTGTTCACCAGAATAAACCAGGCCGGCATATTGCCCCCGGCACTCATTCAGGAAAGCTCATTATGTACACTGACGGAGCATCCCGGGGCAATCCTGGTCCCGGCGGATTTGGAACAATCCTTTTCTGGGGTAACATGCGTAAGGAGATTTCCGGAGGTTACCGACTGACAACCAATAACCGAATGGAATTGATGGCAGTAATTGCAGGGTTGGAAGCCCTTAAAAAGGATGGACTGCAGATTATAATTTACTCGGATAGTGAATATGTGGTAAAAGCCATTCAGGAAAAATGGCTCCTTTCCTGGATCAGAAAGGATTTTGCCGGCGGGAAAAAAAACAAGGACCTTTGGACCAGACTTTACCCTTTATTATTAAAGCACCAAATCACCTTTACCTGGGTCAGGGGCCATGCAAACAATCCATTCAATAACCGTTGTGATGAACTCGCCACTGAAGCCGCAGATCATAATGATCTGGCCGTTGATGCAGGTTATGAAATAAGTAGCTGAATTCCAAAGTTCATTTCCAGGAATTTTACGATCAGTGCCCAAAAGTTTCTATTCCAGGTGCCGGCGAATCTCTCTTTCCGTTTCCCTTTTTTTAATGGATTGACGCTTGTCATACACTTTCTTCCCTTTAGCAAGAGCTATTTCCATTTTTGCAAGTCCCTGCTCATTTATAAACAACTTTAAAGGAATCAGGGTAAATCCCCGTTCCTTAATCCGGGTTTCCAGCTTCCGGAGCTCCCTTTTATGGAGCAACAGCTTACGCTCCCTGACCGGATCATGGTTGAATATATTGCCGTGAGAATATTCGGCAATATGCAGGTTTTTGATGAATAGCTCCCCCTTGGAAAAATAACAGAATGCATCGGTAAAGCTTGCTTTGCCATCTCTTAGGGATTTGATCTCAGTACCGGTCAGGGCAATCCCGGCAGTCAATCTGTCCGACAGGGAATATTCATATGAAGCCGAGCGGTTTAGGATTTCCATGACTTGGGATTAAATGACCTGCAGACCTCCGGCTGGATTGCAAATTATTTCTTAGCTGTTGAACATCCTCAATAAAGTGGTCAGTTTCTGTTTTAATTCCTTCCTCTGAATGATGAAATCCAGAAAACCATGTTCAAGAAGGGATTCTGAGCTTTGGAAACCTTCCGGAAGATCCTTTTTGATTGTTTCCTTTATGACCCGTGGACCAGCAAAACCGATCAGTGCACCTGGCTCGGCGGTATTAATATCTCCAAGCATGGCAAAAGAAGCAGTTACCCCCCCTGTTGTTGGATCTGTCATCAGGGAAATATAAGGCACAGCATCATCTGCGAGCTGGGTGAGTTTGGCGGCAGTCTTTGCCATCTGCATTAAGGAAAATGCGCTTTCCATCATTCTTGCCCCTCCGGATTTGGAAATGATGAGCAAGGGGATATGCCGGTTTATACAGTAATCCACTGAACGGGATATTTTTTCTCCTACCACGGACCCCATCGAACCACCGATGAAATCAAAATCCATGCAGGCAACTACGAGGTCATGGTCATTCACCTTTCCCACACCCACCCGCATAGCATCATCCAGCTGGGTTTTCTGCTGGGCTTCTTTCAGCCTGACGTCATAGGGTTTAAGGTCTTTAAACCCAAGCAAATCCACCGGTAGAATATGTCCGAAAAGTTCCTCCGATGAATTGTCATCAAATAGAATTTCAAAATATTCGGATGAACTGATTCGGTTATGGTAGTTACATTTTTCGCAAACCCACAGATTTTCCCGAAGTTCCTTGGTAGGTATGGTTTTTTTACAATTCGGACATCTGAACCATAAGCCATCCGGGGCTTCTTTTTTTTCACTTGTGGAAGTCAGTATGCCTTTTTTGATCCGTTGAAACCACTTGGACATATCACAAGGTATTGATTCACGAAACCGAAGTCCGGCAAAGAAAAAATGCGGGATACACGGCTATCTGGCCAGTGTACCCCGAGCTAAATTATGCAAATTATGCTATTGTAATATCTTTATCCAGATAAACATCCTGAATGGTATTGAGCAGGTGCACTCCTTCATTAAAAGGCCTTTGAAAAGCCTTGCGTCCCAGGATCAGACCCATTCCTCCGGCACGCTTGTTAATAACAGCAGTATATACAGAATCTGCCAGGTCGGATCCTCCCTTTGATTCCCCACCTGAATTGATAAGCCCTACACGTCCGCTGTAGCAGTTTAATACCTGGTACCGGCAAAGGTCGATTGGATGATCTGTTGTCAGTTTTTCATAAACCAGCGGGCTGGTCTTGCCATGTCCTGTAGCCAGGTATCCTCCATTGTTGGTCGGCAATTTTTGCTTGATGATATCTGCTTGCAATGTGACTCCCAGGTGGTTGGCCTGACCGGTCAGGTCTGCAGAAGTATGATAATCCACACCATTGACTTTAAACCCATTATTGCGGGTATAGCACCACAGTATAGTCGCCATACCCAGTTCATGGGCCAATTCAAAGGATTCCGCCACTTCTTTCAATTGCCTGCTGCTTTCCGGCGAGCCCCAATATACCGTTGCCCCTACGGCCACTGCACCCATGTTCCAGGCACTTTTCACCGTTCCGAACATGGTCTGATCATATCGGTTAGGCAAGCTTAAAAATTCGTTATGGTTGATTTTCACTACAAAGGGAATCCTATGTGCATATTTGCGGGAAAAAAGGCCCAGTACGCCAAAAGTAGATGCCACTGCATTACACCCCCCTTCAATGGCCAACCGGATAATATTCTCAGGATCGAAATAAATCGGATTTGGGGCAAAAGCGGATCCGGCACTGTGTTCTATACCTTGATCTACAGGGAAAATCGAAATATATCCAGTGCCACCCAGGCGACCGTGATCAAGCATCATTTGCAGGCTTTTCAACACCTGGTTGCTTCGGTTGGAATAAGTCCAGACATCTTCCACCTGTTTGGGTCCAGGAAGTGTGATCGTCGATTTGTCCACCGAATGGCATACATGATTAAGCAAATAATCCCCGCGGCTGCCCAACAGGTCCATGAGTTTCTTTTCAGGCATGAATATTCTCTTTAGACATTTAATTTCGGCCCCAAAGATAAAAAACACTGTCCATTGTATTCATTTAAATTTTATACCGACCTATTGTACTCTATATACAAGCTGACATTCGTCCATACCTTGTCAGTCATCTACAATGAATTAATGTCGCCAATAGTTGGAATTACAGGAATATTTTCCGTAATTTGGCTAGATAACAGGATATATGATTCATTTACATGAACTGAAGCCCGGTGACCGGGTATTCGCTGATTATGATGGGAAACAATTTGAAGGAGTGGTTGAGGAAACCAGTTTTGAAAAGGCATGCGTCCGGATAGCCGCCAATGACCACATCAATTGGTATGATCCCGCCGAGGTTGATCCAATCCCACTGACCGAGGATCAACTGTTAGCTTTCGGATTTGTCAGAAGTAAGGACCTTGGAATTGCGGAAAAAGGACGGGTATATATTCGCGGACCATTTACATTGACCTATCCGGAACATGGTAATGATCAACTCATCACGCTTGAATATCAGAGTGAGGAACCCCGCCTGATCAAACACGGACTTAAGGTACATGAACTACAGAACCATTATCTGGGAATGACCAAAGTACACCTGGAAAAAT
>DATLTB010000090.1:0-4187 GCA_035533815.1 Chitinophagaceae bacterium | reverse complement strand
AGTGGCGATCATGTTCCGGGCTGATTTACCCGGTCACCCGTACATCTTTCCCTTCGTTTTCGGGATTTTGATGTGGGTAGGCCTCGGCCTGCGCAACGCCCCTTTGCGTAAATTCCTTTGCGGGGACCCTGGAAAACCGGCGGTGGAGTGATTGGGAAACCCGGCGCCTCAGCGCAAAAAATCGCCGATGGTCTTGTTGAAGAGGGCAGGCTGGTCCACGAAATTCATATGCCCGCTCTGGGGAAAAATAACCAGTTTGGAGCCGCTGATCTTTTCATGCATTTCCCGGGAAAGGGAAGGATCACATTCGTCGTGGTCTCCGCAGGTAATCAGGGTGGGGACCCTGATCGATGGGAGCCGGTCCACATATTCCACGGATTTGAGATTGCCGGAGATGACAAATTCCCCGTCTGATCCCCACATTTCCCGGTAAAGGTCCCAGGACATCTGCCCGGAGGCGACCGGGTCGTAATTGGGATCCGGCCGGCGTTGGTACAGGTAAGGAAAGTAACCTTCCCCCCAGGCTGCAATCATATAAGCGTTGGTGTACCGGTTGTGCTCATAAGGCAGCCCATGACCATAAAGACCTTCCTTTTCCATGGAATCAATCCGGGTCCGGAGTCGGGGATCCATGTTCTGTTTCATCCTTCGAAACACTTCGTTCATCTGGGAGGTACTGGGGAAGGTGCTGCAAAGGATCAGGTGGGAAAGATGATCCTGGTATTTAAGCGCATATGCCTCCGCCAGGACTCCTCCGCAGGAGTGTCCCAGCAGGCTGATCTTCCCCAAATGAAGTTCCTGGCGGACATCTTCCACATCCTGGACCATGTTATCCACCGTATAGCCGGAAGGGTCATCCAGCTTTTCAGACTGGCCTGATCCCCGCTCATCAATAAAGATCAGCCGGTTATTCCGTGCCAGGGGAAGCAGCCAGGGCAGGAAATAATCATGGGAGGCCCCGGGACCCCCATGCAGGATCACCAAAGGCGATCCCTTTCCGAATTCCTCAAAATAAATCAGGACCCCGTGGGCATCCACGAAGCCCTGCCGGATCGGGTAAACCTGGGCGGATCCCATGGGACCGCCGTGGTTCCGGCCGGAACGGGAGCAAGCTCCCAGGGTCAATGACAGCAGGACCGGGAGGAAAAGGATTTTTCGCATAACCTGGATTTAGGAGAATTAAATGTAAAAAAATCAACTGTCTTTTTTTCATGTTCCTGGTCACTGGAAGCGGATTCCCTGTTTTTCTGCCTTACCTCCGCTTTATTGAGATAAAATCACCCTATTTCAGGTATTGAACCGGAATCCCTGGGAGGATATATTCCTCCAGCAACCTTATTCATTATTTTGATTGTTGGATAATACAGTGAGGGGTGGATTGCTTCATGAGCTCATCCAGATTCCGGGATGATCGGGATCGTAAATACGGAGTTAATTTTTAATGCGTTATCCAGCCAAAATAATTGTCTTTAGCAATTTGTTCAAAGGAGGCTTCGGGATAGGAGGTTGAAAACGCTGCTGGAATTTTTACCTTTTTACCAGGAGAATACTTGAATTCAAAGCCGTGGATATTCCCGTTTCTTAATTCAATTAAATCAACTTCCTGCTGGCTATAGGTCCTCCAAAAATAATATGCTACATTTTCTCTCAAGTGGTTATTTCTCTTTATTCTCTCTGAAATCAGGTAATTTTCCCATAATGCTCCCAAATCATTTCGGAGTGATAACTGCTTAAAATCGTTGATAACAGCATTGCGGATTCCATTGTCATAAAAATACCATTTTGAACCCTTGGATATTTCCTTTCTATGGTTGGTACTAAATGCCGGAAGTCGATAAATGATGAAAACCTTGTTGAGAAGGTCTAAATAAATTTCAACCGTATTTTTACTCATCCCTAATTGAGATGCCAATTCATTATAGGAGACTTCAGAACCCACCTGATACGCGATTAACCGCAAGAGCCGGATAATTTTATCGGATTGCCTTATTCCTTCAAAAGCAAGAATATCCTTAAGTAAATAAGACCGGATAAGTTCCAGGAGATATTCCGATTTATCGATGTAGGAGTTTAATTGTAGTAATTCCGGATAGCTGCCCAACACCAACCTTTCTTCCAGGTGCTGAACTGCATCAGGGTATGTTTCAATGCCGTTCAATTCCAGTTGTGAAAGTGGATATAAATCGAATTGTATTTTCCTTCCGGTTAATGGCTCCCCGGCCTTATTTAATAAGTCGAAGGAAGAAGATCCGGTTGCCAGAACGGTTAGAGTGGGGATGGTATCCACCATGAATTTCAGGATCTTTCCAATATTAGGTATGGCGTGAGCTTCATCTATTATGATCAGCTTTGCTGAACCAACAATAAGTTTGTAGTTTGCTGCGGAAATATTTTTTAACAATTCCTGGATTTCAAAATCTTCGCCGTTTAAAATGACAGCTGGCTGTTCCAGGTTGGCCTGGATGGCTTTTAAAAGGAAGGTTTTTCCAACCCGCCTGGTACCCATTATCAATAGCACTTTGTTTTTGCCGATGGCGCTTTCAATTTGTGCTTCTATAACCCTTTTTACAATTATCATAAAAATATGGTCATTATGTTGACAAATTTAAGTAAAATATTGTCAATATATTGACTAAATTTTATAATATTTCAAATTTTTAATTGACTGTCAACCCTTTGTGTACGAACATCCTTCCTGAATGGCTCCCCGTTCCTTCAAAAAAGGAGGTAGATCGTATGTATGAATTTAGTCCCCTGATTTAGCTAATAAAAAAAGAGTTCCTGTAAAAAGCTTAGATTAAAAGTGCAAATAATTTTTAATCACTTTTAAACAGGAACTCATGAAACAAGTTAAGCAATTGGATTTTACGGGCAAAACCATTTTTTGCGGCGCCGATGTCCATAAGAACTCCTGGAGTATCTGCCTGATGATGGAAGGCAGGATTCTGAAGCGGTATTCCCAGCCCGCGAAAGTGGAAGCTCTGGAAAGAACCTTGAAATCCCAATTCCCGGGAGCCAGATTCCAAGCGGTCTATGAGGCCGGCTTCTGCGGCTTCAGCCCGCAGCGCCAGATGGCTGAGCGGGGAATAGATTGTATCATAGTAAACCCTTCTGATGTGCCCACCATGGACAAGGAAAAGCAACAGAAATCCGATCCGGTTGACTGCGGCAAGCTGGCTCGGTGTCTGAGCACAGGGATGCTCACTCCTATCCATATCCCTTCGGTCCAGCAGCAGGACGACCGCTGTATAGTCCGTAATTACCTACAATTTGTCAAAGACCAAACCTGCTGCAAAAACCGGATCACGAGTGCCCTGTACTTCCAAGGCATTACTCCCCGGATGGAGGATGACACCGGAAGGATAACCTATTGGTCCAAAAACTATACCCGGTGGCTTAAAGAGCTGCCTATGGCCACGCCCCAGGCCCGTAAATCTCTGGATCTACTGATACGGAGCTTTGAATATACCAGGGAACAAGTGCTTCAGACCACCAGGGAGTTACGCACTCTGGCTCTGGAAGATCGATATAAAGACCAGGTGGCCCTGATCCGCAGTGTTCCGGGTATAGGCCAGATCAGTGCTTTGCTGTTTTTGACTGAAATCGGGGATTTTAACCGCTTTAGGGGCATCGATCAGCTTTGCTGCTATATCGGGCTCATCCCAAACACCCAGTCCAGTGGTGAGTATGACAGGGCTTCGGATCTAAGCTACCGGGGCCATCCCAAGCTCAGGGAGATCCTCATAGAGGCCAGCTGGAAAGCAATCAGCCTGGATCCGGCCATGACTGTGGCATTTTCCCATTATTGCAAAAAAATGAAAAAGAATCAGGCTATCATCAAGATTGCCAAGAAGCTCTTGTCCAGGATAAGGTTCGTGATGATGCATCAGACACCGTATGTCTCAAGCGTAGTACAATAGTGTTTAATAGGGTTTTCATAAGATCAAAAAAATATTCATTCACACCAGGAAAAATAATCAGCTCAATGTTTTATCCGGCAGCAAAAATGTAGGTGAGACAATGCAGTTCTAAACAAATAAGAATCTGTTTTAGGTAGATTACAATTGCTGCCTTTTATTTAATTTGAACGCGATTTTGCAGTGGTGAAATATCCATCTGTTCATAGGAGATTGATTGGCGATTATAACACTTGGTAAAAATTTTTAGCTTTATGTAATATTTATGCA
>DATLTB010000089.1:0-49167 GCA_035533815.1 Chitinophagaceae bacterium | reverse complement strand
TTGTAAAAAATACTGGGTCTTGCCTTACCTGAGATGATTTCCTTTTCTTCTATGACCTGCCCAGCAGAATCGCAGATGAATTTAACTTTGGAAAAAGGGGAATTATTTTCAATCCTGTACATCATCAGCAACTTGCCACCGGTGTCATAAGTATATATATGATCTTCCGAAAAATTCGACTGATCGGAACGATTACCAGAAGAGGATTTAAATTTAATCTCCTTTATTTTGCCTGTGCTGTCATAGAAATATGATGAGATATCTATGCTGGAAATGGAACTATCAACTGACCTTACCACCTGTCCGTTACCATTATAATAGGATGTTAACTGCGATTGGCCGGTTTGATTAGATTTTGTTATCACGGTCATTTTGTGGTAATCCTCATGGAACGACTCTTCACATAGAAAATTGTGGTTAACAGTTTGGTCGGGATTAAGACTATGGATTATCATTTTCTTTACCTTGTTGATCATAAAAAGGCGATGATCCCTGTTGGTTTCCTGTGTACTGAGAATATCATGGTAATAAAACTGACCAAATAGGACATTCGACTGAATCAAACAAATCAAAATATAAAATATAATCCGCATATTTCAAAAAGTGAAATCTTTACTTTGAATTTGAGTCCAGGATTAATAGATCCAAAGTTAATATGTTTGACTTATAATCTGTGTCTTGATATCTGTTTGTAATAGGGTTTTCAAACCTTTGATCTTGCATGGCCTCCATTTTTTGCTAATTTTAGGTTCTTAAATGAAATTAATGAAAAGCAAAACCCGGGATGAAAAAACCTGTTTAAATTGTGGGACTGAAGTTTCCGATAAATATTGTCCTCACTGTGGGCAGGAGAACAGGGATCCAAAAGAATCCATTGGGGAACTTTTACATCATTTTTTCAGTGATATCACACATTATGATTCAAAATTTTTTAAAACAATTAAAGATCTGCTTTTCCGGCCTGGATTCCTGACTTTAGAATACCTTGCCGGAAGGAGAATGCGTTATCTCAATCCTGTAAGGTTATATGTTTTCATCAGCTTTCTTTTTTTCCTTCTTTATTTCACTTTTTTCAGTAGTAGGGTTATTATACGAGATGATAAATTTATGACGCATACCCAGCTAGCTAAAACTGATAGCCTGATTAATCATTTCAGGGATTCAGTACTCAATGCTGACACAAAGGATTTTGGGAAATCAATCCATGGTATACAACAATATAGAAAGAACCTTCATCAACCGAATATTAATCTGCTTTCATTTTCCTCGGATTTCAGGACAGTAGCTGAATTTGATTCCGCACAGCATGCACTTCCAGTTGGAAAAAGGATGGGGTGGGTACCTCGGTTTATTGCCAGAAAGTGGGTGGGTATGGAGCAGGAATACGGTAATCAGCGCATAAATGTATTGGCAGAAGATTTTCGACATAATATTCCGAAAATGATGTTCCTATTATTACCCATTTTTGCCCTGTTGCTTAAATGGTTTTATAGCCGGAAGAAGTATAATTATGTTGATCATGCAATTTTCACCATTCATTTTCATTCCTTTATATTTTTGCTCCTGCTAATTGGAATGATATTCGATGGTATTTTTCGTACCTCTTTTTTTAGTGGCATACAATGGATATTGATTTTCCTTTACCTGGTGATTGCACAGAAGAACACCTATCATCAGTCATACCTTAAATCATTTCTGAAATCATTTGCAATTGTATTTTTCTACAGTATTGGCTTGACTATTTGTCTTATTGGTACTGCTATCCTTACATTTATTTCTGTTTAAAAATTTTTTATGGCTGCAATGATCATTGTTAATCGCAGGATAGAAGAATATGTTGCCCACATACAGTTGAACAGGCCCAGGGAACTGAATGCACTGAATTCTGGGCTAATGGAAGAACTCACCAGTGAATTGCAGCAGATGGATCAGGACATGGGAGTACGAGTGATTATTATTTCAGGAGATGACCGGGCATTTGCTGCTGGTGCCGATATCCGGGAAATGGCAGAAAGATCAGCTGCGGAAATGGCAAAATCGAATTCAGCTAAGAGTTGGGAGGTTATCAGAAATGTGCAAAAACCTCTTATTGCTGCAGTTTCCGGATTTGCTTTGGGAGGGGGATGTGAACTGGCCATGCTCTGCGATCTGATCATTGCCAGTGAATCGGCCAGATTTGGCCAACCGGAGATTAATATCGGAGTGATGCCCGGAGCTGGAGGCACTCAAAGGCTTACCAGGGCAGTAGGAAAGGCTTTGGCAATGGAAATGGTGCTGGGTGGAATGATGATCACTGCTGATCAGGCTTACCGGGCAGGAATGGTTAACCGGGTGGTACCGACGGAACTTTGTCTCCCGGAAGCGATAAAACTTGCGGTACATATTGCAAGCATGCCACCTGTGGCAGTCAGACTGGCCAAGAAGGCAGTTCTAAAATCATTTGAATCAGGGTTAAGCGAAGGTCTTGAATTTGAACGGAAGAATTTTTGCTTGTTGTTTGATACCGAAGACCAGAAAGAAGGCATGCATGCTTTCCTGGAAAAGAGGAAACCACAATATCGAGGGAAATGAAAGGATCAGATTGAGTTTAACCTAAAATGAAAACTGCTTGTTTGTAGCTAATTTTAATAATTTTTCCGATGTCCTCATCCAATTTAACTATTAATAACATCATTTTCGATCTTGGCGGTGTACTGATTGATTGGAACCCATATTACCTATACAGGAAAATTTTTACTAAAGATGAGGAGATCGCTGAATTCCTGGCAGAGGTTTGTACCCCGCAGTGGAACGAGGAACAAGATGCAGGGCGGCCATTGGCTGTAGCAACAGAACTGATGATCCAGTTGCACCCCAGTAATGAACCGGAAATCCGGGCATATTACGGGAGATGGCAGGAAATGCTGGGCAATCACTTTGAGGATACAGTCACTATTTTGGAAGGGCTCAAAAAATCAGGAAAATATCATTTGTATGCCTTAACGAACTGGTCTGCAGAAACTTTTCCTGTGGCACTTGAACGATATAATTTTTTAAGCTGGTTTGAAGGGATAGTAGTTTCCGGAACGGAAATGACCCGTAAGCCGTTCCCTGAAATATTCCAGATTATACTTAAAAGATACCATATCTCTCCCGAGACTGCACTCTTAATTGATGATAGTTTGAGGAATCTTAATGGAGCAAAATATTGTGGCATATCTGGTATACATTTTCAATCTGCTGGACAGTTAAAGATTGATTTAGAAAAATGGGGTATAATTTATTAGGCAGCCCGTCTACTTGACAATTCACCAACATGACAGATAATAATAGCTTTTATCGTCTAATTGAAATCATGGATGAATTAAGAATAAATTGCCCATGGGACAGAAAGCAGACTACACAAACTCTCCGACAGCAAACTATTGAAGAACTTTACGAACTGACTGATGCAATTACAAACCAAGACTGGGTGGCTATCCGTGAAGAGCTGGGAGATCTTTTACTTCACATTGTGTTTTATGCCAAAATTGCCCAGGAGCAAAGTAAATTTTCGATAGAAGAAGTAATCAGAGGCATTTGTGAAAAGTTGATTGCCAGACATCCACATATTTATGGTGATGTCAAGGTGAAGGATGAGCATGAAGTAAAGAAGAATTGGGAAAAATTAAAACTGAAGGAGGGAAAGGATTCCGTTTTGGCCGGCATTCCCCGATCATTACCAGCCCTGGTTAAAGCTATGCGGATTCAGGAAAAAACCAGTCAGGTAGGATTTGATTGGAATAATAACCAGGAAGTATGGGCAAAGGTGAAGGAAGAATTACGTGAATTTGGCGTGGCCATGAAAGCTGGGGAAGAAGAAAAAATGCAGGAGGAATTCGGAGATCTGCTGTTTTCGTTGGTCAATTTTTCAAGGTTTATTGGGATAGATGCTGAAAATTCCCTCGAGAAAACCAATCTGAAATTTATTCGTCGATTCAATGAAGTGGAAAAAAGAGCGAAAAGTTCAGGCAAACAACTTCAAGAATTGAATCTTAATCAATTGGATACGTTATGGAACGAAATAAAGGCGTCGGAGTGAAGAAACCACAGTGGTCAATTCTACATTAAATCACAGAAAAAAATTCGAATGATTGAACCTATCAGAGGTTAAAGATGCTGGTTTTTATTTATAGCTCTTCTTTCCATATTTGCCTGATTTAATGCCTCTTTTAATAAAAGGCAGTATAAAATAATGGCTACCGGGATTATCCAGGAATTATCAAGTTGCATTAAGGAGTTTTGATCCGACACTAAGAAATTATCTTAACAGGGGATTAAAAATATTGATTTGTTACTCTATGTAAATTAAAATTATATATATTTGTTAAATATTTTCCTGATAATCCTCTACCTATGAAAAAGTTCACCATACTTTTCTGCATTTTAGTATTTCTTTATTTTCATACATCAGCACAGGGGTTTAAAATTGACCTGATGGGGGAGAAACAGGCTGCCATGGGTCATACAGGAAGTGGATATGTATTCGATGCCTCCACAATTTATTTCAATCCCGGCGGATTATCCTTCTTGAAATCTTCGAATGTTACTGCAGGAGCATCTGTACTGATCCCCAGTACGGAATTTGTGGAAAATGGGACCAATACTGCCTATTATACGCAGCCCCAGATATTCACCCCTTTCAGTGTATATGCAAACTTCAGGATTAATAGCAGATTTGCTGCAGGTATCGGAACTTATACCCCTTATGGAAGCGGACTTACCTGGCCGGATAACTGGAGCGGAAGGTTCATCCTGCATAAAATCCAGTTGCAGACGTTTTATATCCAGCCTACCATCAGTTATAAAATCACTGATCATATTGGTATTGGAATTGGGGCTATTTATGCATTGGGCAATGTGCAGCTGAGTAAAGATATTCCAGTAAGGAACCAACAAAGCAATTACCCACGGGGAACTCTCACGGGTTCCGGAATTGGCTTTGGTTACAGTGCAGGTTTATTTGTTAAACCTAACCGAAGTTTTTCCTTCGGATTGGCCTATCATTCCAGTATTAAACTGCAGGTAAATAACGGAAATGCCAATTTTACCGGAGTCCCATTAAGCCTTCAGACTGAAATACAGAACACCACATTTAACACCAGTATCCCATTGCCTGGCGATCTCAGCCTGGGGGTCGGATTTAAGATAAACCCCCGGTGGCTGGTTACTATAGATGCGGATGAAGTATTTTGGCAAGTATACGATACGCTTGCTTTTGAATATAAAAACCAAACTACTCTTCTTCAGAATACCCGTACTCCCAAGAATTATATGAATAGCCCCGGTTTCCGGGCTGGTTTACAATTTTCGCCGGACAGTATTATTGATATCAGAGCGGGCGCTTTTTTTGAAAACACTCCAGTTCAGAAAGGGTATTTGGCACCGGATTTCCCAGATAATAATCGGTTTGGCCTAACAGCTGGTATTGGTATCCACGCTACCCGTAAACTGGATATTGATATCAGCTTCTTATTTCTCGACGTGCTGAATAGGAAGGATTCTGATAATGCGGATAATTTCTCCGGAACTTATAAATCTTTGATCTTTGCCCCAGGTGCAGGAATAAGTTATTCCTTTTAATCTTAGCTAAGATTCCAGGAAAAATCAGCCTATGAAAAAGCAGTTTATTAAAATACCAGCGGTCATCGCAGGGCTTGCCATTTTCATTTTATCATGCAAGCCCCATATCACCATTCCCGCAGTTACCCATGGCAGCGCCAATTTCTCCATTTATGTGGCCGTAGGCAATTCTCTGACTTCCGGTTACAGCAGCGGTGCATTATCCAGGAACGGTCAGCTGAATTCCTATCCCGTAATGTTGGCCGGGCAGATGAAAGCTGCCGGTGGGGGTAATTTCAAGATGCCTCTGATGCAGGAGGGTAATGGAAATGACGGAGCAGGTAATCCGATGCTGGTATTGTCCCTGGTTAATGGAAGCCTCGCACCAGTGCGTGATGAGCCTGCCACTCCCCTAGATAATGTATCAGCGGCAGGTCCTTATAATGATGTAGCTGCTCCCGGTGCACGTTCGGTGGATATGGTACAACCAGAATATAGTTTGTTAAACCCTTTTTTGGAAAGATTCAGCCTTCAACCAGGAGTTAGCACCATGATCAGTGAGGCTATGCGGAACAACCCGACTTTTTTCACTGCATGGATAGGTAGCAATGATGTACTTGGGTATGCCACCAGCGGGGGTGTGGGCCAGGTTGCACCGCCCATTCCTTCACCTGGGGATATTACAGACACCAGCCAATTCCGGGGCGCCTTGAATTTAGCTATCAGTCAGCTTACATCCGGCGGGGCTAAAGGGGTTATAGCCAATATTCCGGATGTGGTGAGCATCCCATATTTCAGCACAATTCCTTATAATGGACTTTTTCTTACCGCTGCCCAAGCTGCCCAACTGAACCTAGCCTATTCTTCCCTTCCTACAATTCATTTCCAGGAAGGTGCGAATGCTTTTGTAGTGAAAGATCCAACAGCTCCTGGCGGGTACAGGCAAATAAAGTCTGGCGAATTGGTATTACTTCCTTATCTACCTCAGATTGAGTTGGATGGTTATGGATCCATCTACCCACTCACAGACAGCATGTATCTGGATGCCACAGAAATCAATAACATATTTAATTATACCACATGGTATAATCAGATTATTGCGCAGGTAGCCCAACAGTATGGCCTGGGACTGGTGGATATGAATAATTACCTAAAAGAGTTGCAGGCGGGGGTCATTTATGACGGACAAACCCTTAGTGCATCTTACATTACCGGTGGAGCCTTTTCACTAGACGGAATTCATCCGACAGACAGAGGATATGCCCTGATCACCAATCAGTTCATTAGCGTGATCAATGCTGAGTTTAGGTCCCATCTTAATTATGTGGATGTAAGTCAATATGGAGGATTATTATTTCCTTAATTGAGGAATCCGTTGTATTTTTTGGCCAAACCTTCAATACCTGGAAAAACCGGATTGAAGGTTTTTCGTTTTCTTTTTTACTATGGACAGGAAAGAGATCCGATTGTTTTTCCTACAGCATGGCTACCTGCTGATCACAGCTGCATGGCTTATCACTTTTGCATTTCTTGCCAATAATTATTGGGTGTATTATTCGTCCCCCCGGGGAGTACAGTCCACCATTGAAAAAAGTATCCAGCAGCGGGAAAAGGCCTTTGACAGCCTAACGACTGACTGGCCAGTAATGGAACAGTTGCTTCGACGCAATTACTCCCCAAACTTGCTCAGTTCGCTCTTGGATAAAAAATTAGATTTCTATTTTTTTGTATTTAACAACGGATTTGAGACTTTTTGGAATACTAATCTTGCAGAACCGGGGCCCGGTACTTATAATTTACCGGATGGATCAAGCCTGATCAGGCTTAAGATTGGCTACTTTGAAATGATTAAAAAAAAGATTGGCGGGATATATCCTGGGGATCAGGTTGCTATTGCTCTAATTCCCATCCGAATAACCTATTTCACCACTAATGAATATTTGCCTGATGAATTTTATGGAAAACCAGGAATAAGCGGAAGATACAAGATCAACACGCAGAACCTTGGATTGCCGGTCAGAAGCAGCACAGGTAAAATACTTTTTTCCCTTTATTATAATTCTAATGGAGCACCAGTTTATCACAGTTGGATCAGTACCATTCTGAAGACCCTGGCAGCCATATGTGCTTTGATCTTTCTTAACCTGATGGCTGTATTTATAGCCCAGAAAACGAACAAGTGGTATGGCTTACTTTTCCTTGTGGTTACCATTGTACTGCTTCGGTTGATTAGTTATTATTATCCTATTCCGTTCAATTTCAGGGAATATGGCCTTTTCGATCCAAAAGTATACGCGTCTAATGCAGTGCTCCGGTCCTTGGGTGATCTTTTCATCAACGGTACGCTTTTGTTTTGGATCATTCTTTTTTTCCGGGAGCATTTTGAGGACATCCGAATGCCTCCCCTGTCCAGGAAGTTTAATTATTTTTTTACCTTCCTTTTCTGCCTGCTCCTATTTATGTCTGCCCAATTTTTATCGGATGTGGTCAGAAGTCTTGTAGTAGATTCCAAAATTTCATTTGATGTAACGAATTTCCGTAACCTTACCTGGTATAGTTTTGTTGGATTCCTCACACTAGGTATTATTGTTTTCACCTTTTTCTTTTTCTCCAGAATCATCAATCGTTTCCTGTATCAACTTACCGGAAACCAGAATAATATTAAATATGCCATTCTAGCAATATCAGGTATAGTATGGTTACTTTTCCGGATACACAACCCTCACCTGGGCTATTCCCTGGTATTGATGGTTTGGTTGATTATATATTTAATCCTTATGGATATCATTGGGCTCCAGGCCAATGATGCATTTGATACCATTCCGTTTATCTTTTTCCTGCTCATGCTGACCTTGACGACCACCGGGATACTGGTTTACTACAATAACCGGCAGGAAGAGGTTAACCGGGAGACTCTTGTTCGTAATCTGGCTCACCAGAATGACCGGCTGACTCCGTCCATATTAGGAGACAAACTGAGACAGATCCAGCATGATTCCCTGGTTACCGAGTTTTTCCAGAAAATGGATCCAAGGGTTAAAAATACCCTTATTGAACACCTTCAAACGGATTATTTCAGCGGGTATTTGAGCAAGTTCGATATCCGGATATTTACATTTGATGATGACGGCAGGCCAGTATTCAACAGAGATACTTCTGATATTTTTTATCTCAATAACATTATCGACATGAAATCCAGACCGACCAATGTGCCCGATCTGTATTATTACGAATCAAGTTTCAACAATTTCAGTTATATAGATAAGAAGGAAATCCTCAATAGCACCGGAGACCGGGTAATTGGGTACATGTTTTTTATTCTGACCCCAAAAGTTCTGAAGCGGGAAACACTTTATCCTGCACTCCTGGTGGAGAATAACCGGATACCCCTGAAATATTCAGATGAATATTCCTACGCCATTTATAATCATGACCAATTAGTAACTAATTATAATGATTATCCTTTCAGGATCCGGCTTCTGAAGAGGGAGATACCCAAACAGAAATTCACTTTTAGGGAGGAGAATGGGTATTCCCAACTCTGGTACATAGCTACGCCACAAAAGACAATTATTATGGTGAAGCGAAGTCCAAATTTTTTTGAGGCCATCACGCTTTTTGCATATATGTTCTGTATATTCCTGCTGATTGCAGGAATATACAGAATGCTGGATCTGGTGATCCGTGCGCGAATGAAATGGAGTGTCTTCCGGCATTTGCTGGAAATCAATATCCGCAAACAAATACATGGCACAATTATTTTTATTGTGGTATTTGCCTTCCTAATCCTGGCAGTTACTGCAATCCCATTTTTTATTGGTCTATATAACAAAAACCACCGGGATCAGCTGAGCAGAAATGTGAATGTAATTGCTGCGGAAGTTACCGGGGATGCCCTGAAGAATATTCATTTGACTGGAAAAGGTGAATATTTATTTGATCCTGCATTCCATGACCGTTTATCCGGGTCAATCAATAGAATTGCGGATTCACATGAAGTGGATATTAATATGTATGATCTGGAAGGAAATCTGCAAATCACCACCCAGCCCCTGATATACGAAGAAAAACTACTCTCCTCAAAAATAAACCCCGAAGCCTATTACCAACTGCGCTTCAGGGACAGGGTGCAGTTCATTCAGAATGAGACCATTGGCAAATTGAATTTTCTTTCCGCTTATTTGCCTGTCAGAAGTGAGAATGGGACTACCATTGCCTACCTTAATGTACCTTATTTTGCTTCTCAGACCAATCTTAACCTGGAAATCTCCAATTTTTTAATTACCCTTATTAATCTGAATGCGTTTATTTTTTTGTTATCCGGTATGCTGGCCCTTATTATTACCAATTCAATCACCAGGTCATTTTCACTGATCGGCGAAAAGTTAAAGGAGGTTACCCTCCTGAAGGGAAACAATCCGATTGAATGGAAGAGAAATGATGAAATTGGTTTGCTGGTCAGGGAATATAATAACATGGTTCAAAAGTTGGAAGCCAGTGCTGCGAGCATGGCAAAGACGGAACGGGAAGGGGCATGGAGGGAAATGGCCAAACAGGTTGCTCATGAAATTAAAAACCCCCTGACTTCCATGAAATTAAGCCTTCAATACCTACAACGTGCATACCTGGATGATTCTCCCCGACTCCAGTCCCTGAGCGAAAATGTCGCCAAGACCCTGATTGAGCAAATCGAGCATCTTTCTCATATTGCAGAGGATTTTGCAGCTTTTGCCAATATTTCGCCTTCCAGTAATGAAAAAATCCTTTTGAATGATGTGCTGGGTTCGGTCATTACTTTATATCAGGGCGATCAACGACATATTATTCTCTATGATCCACCGGATCAGCAATATTATGTTGTTGCTGATAAAACCGAAATGAACCGCTTGTTTACCAATCTGTTGCAGAATGCTGTGCAGTCTATACCCGAAGACCGGAGAGGTTTTATTGAAATTGAAACCATCCGGGACGGAAGCCAGGTTATTGTCATGGTAAGCGATAACGGATGTGGTATTCCTGATGAAATATGCTCCCGTATTTTCATGCCAAATTTCACCACTAAAAATTCAGGGACCGGACTTGGACTGGCTATGTGCAAAAATATTATTGAACATGCCAAAGGTGAAATCCGATTTGAAACCAAGGTAGGAAAAGGAACTGTTTTTTATGTTAAACTCCCTTTGGCGGAAACCTGAACTGGGAAAGATCAGGTTGATCAGCGGGTTTGCTCCAGAAAGCTTTCTCTGATTCGATCCAGTAACCGGTTATCGATGATGCGGCAGGCTAGTTCGATCATCCTGCAAAAGGCTAACCCCTTTGAAATGCCATGACCGATGATTACCGGTTTTTCCACTCCCAAAACCGGAGTCCCGCCATATTGTTCAAAGTTGAATTCAGCTAAATACTCGTCTTTGATCTGTCTTTTTTGGGTGATTTCATAAAAAGATTCTGCCATTTTAAGGACTATATTGCCGGTGAAGCCCTCACAAACCATGACATCAGCCTTATCAATGAAAATGTCCCGTCCTTCAATATTCCCTGTAAAATGAATCTGGGGACAATTTTTCAATAATGGGTAAGCGGCCTGAGTAAGCAGGTTACCTTTCCCTTCCTCTTCTCCGATATTCAACAGGGCCACCCGGGGTTTGTCTACTTTTAAGATATGTTTTGCATAAAGACTTCCCAGGATGGCAAACTGCAACAGATTTTCCGGTTTACAGTCGGCATTGATTCCCACATCCAGTAATAATCCCCTGCGACCCTGTTCCTTTGGAATCAGTGTGGAAATTGTAGGACGGTGGATTCCGGGAATGGATTTAATAGTGAACAGGGATCCCACCATCATTGCTCCCGTATTTCCGGCACTGATAAAGGCTTCGATTTTGTTTTGCTGAAGCAACTGAAAACCAATTGAAATGGAAGAACCGGGTTTTTCCTTCATGGCCCGGGTAGGATGTTCCTGCATTTCAATAACTTCTGTAGAGGGTATTACTGTATATCTAGAAGAGTCAATGCCCGATCCTTGTAGTAGGGAAGAAAGTTGCTTCAGATCCCCGATCAGGGTGAGCCGGACGCCGGAAGTCTGGGAATCCAGAAACAATTTAACTCCTCGGACGGCTTCTACAGGAGCATAGTCACCACCCATCATATCCAGACCGATTTCCATGGAGATTACTTTGGTTTATTGCCCTTAAAAATAGCAAAATTTCCAGGTAATCTGGATATTGGATACCAGGAGTAGCAAGCCTTATTTGGATTTAGGGGGTTTCTCCAAAACGACCTTCCCTTTATAATATAATTTTTTCTCAGACCAGTGAGCCCGATGCCGTAAATGGGCATCACCAGTCTGGGTATCTGTGGAGATCGTGCCGGCTACGGCCTTATAATGCGTTCTTCGTTTTGCTGATCTTTGCTGGGAATGTCTTCTTTTTGGATTGGGCATTTTATGGATGATTTAAGAATTATCTGAATTTATCCAGATCTTTCCAGATTGTTTTATCTGATCGGTTTTCATTTCCCTGCATTTTATCCAGCATCTTCAGTACCACCGGATCACACCCGCTTCCTTCTTCAGTTTTCTCAGGATGAATCCTTTGCATCGGAACACTGAGCAGGATAAATTCATAAATCCAGCCTGCCACATTCAAGCGAGATTCTGTCCGGGAAATATAGCATACATCCGGAGATTCATCTTCTTTGAATTCTTCTGGTTTTTCCACCAACTTGATGACCTGGTCAAATTCATCCCAGATCGCCAATGGGAAAGCCTTACCACATCTATCGCAACTAACTGTAACATACCCTGTTATCTCAAATTTTAGCAGGAAGAAACTAGGTTTCTTATCAAATATTAATTTTATATTCAGTCTCGTTTCGGTAAAATCAGGTTGGGCAAAACCTGAAAAGAACCTATCTTCAATACTATATTGAAACTCGTGTACACCATTTTTCAGGCCCACGAATGCGATTTCGAATGACCGGTGTATCTTCATAGCTCAACCTGCACTGAAAATAAAGGATGCAAAAATAAGCAATTAATCCTTGATTGTGAAAATTCACAGTTTGTTGAATAATTAAAAAATGTTATATAAATATTTTTCGTATATTAGCATAAGTTATGAAGGGTAAATATGCGCCTCGCAGATAGGTATTAATACGTATTTTTACCCCCTTTTGGCATAAGATGTATTCAAACGACATTTTATACCATAAATTTAGACCTTATCCTATTTTTAAACCCAAAACCGAATGAACCCCGGCCGATCCAATCGACTTGAAGACAAATACCTGAAGAAATTCCTTCCCTTCCAATCGCCTTTTTATACTGGAGACTCAGAAGATACCCAGAGTATTCCGGATGTGGATGATATCCTAAAAATGCCCATTTCCAGTGTATTCCTAAGTTCCGTTTCAGGTATACTGATCAGCAATTCCAACCATCAATTCATATGTGCCAATAAGGTCCTTTACGACGGGTTCAATGGGATTTGGCCTGGCGTAAAAATTATTGGACGCCATTGGTATGAAGCATTTCATTTCATCCGCCCATATATCCTGAATGCAGAAAAGTTACTGCAAAAACAGGAAGACCTGATTATCCATCACCGGGAATATCTGGGTCAGGAACTGGCATTGCGCAACGGTCGAATTCTTTCAGTCAATTTTATCCCGGTGTTTTCCAGGGGTAAATTCAGGGGATCAATTTGGCAATTTATAGATATCACCAGACAGAGAGCGGTTCATGAAGAAATCAAGCGGAATGAAGAGAAATTCAGGGGAATGCTGGATAATCTGCAGGTGGGATATAGTGAGGTAGATCTCGAAGGCCGGATCACCAAGATTTCAGATGGTCTTTGCCGGATGTCCGGGTATACCAGTGAGGAATTAATTGGTAAGAATATAATAGACACTTTTCTGCCTGCCACCCATCAGGAATCCGAAATTGGGGTAAATGAACCACAAACCGGGACAGGGCAGGTACCCTTTTTGGATGAACGAGAAGTCATCATGAAGAATGGCATGCATAAGTGGGTGCTGACAAGTTCCAGCAACCTGTATGATATGGATGGAACCCTGGTTGGTGTTGTTGGGGTGCATATGGATATCACAGGACAGAAAACCCTTCAGAGCAATCTGGAAAAATCCATTCAGAAGGCTGAACAATCCCAGATAGCGCTGGAACAGTTCCTGGCGAGCATGAGCCATGAAATCAGGACCCCCCTCAATGCCATAATCGGGATGACCCATCTGCTTGGAGATACTAAGCTGAATAGTGCCCAGAAGGAATATGTGCAGATCCTGCGTAATTCCAGCAATATCCTGCATGGGCTGATTTCAGACATCCTGGATTTTTCCAAGATTGAGTCTGGCAATATGGAAATCCATCACCGGGAATTTGACCTGGTTGATCTGGTCAATACCCTGATTGAAACATTCCGGTATAAACTGAAAAGGAAACCGGTGGATATCCATTTTACCATTGACAAACGGATCAGTAATTATCTCATGGGAGATGATATACTGCTTAACCAGGTATTGCTTAACCTCCTGGGAAATGCCGAGAAATTCACCAGAAGAGGGGAGATTTTTGTTAAAATGCAACGTACCAAGGAAGCCGGTGATAAGATCTGGGTGGAATTTAAGGTAGGAGATACAGGAATTGGGATCGAAGAGGATAAGTTAATGGTGGTTTTCCAGGATTTCAGGCAGGCCAATAAGGCGATAAGGGGCCAGTATGGGGGTACGGGATTGGGTCTATCCATTTCCAAGAAACTGATCGAACTGCAAGGAGGGACTATTTATGTGGAAAGTACACTGGGACAGGGTACCTGTTTTACGTTCACTTTGCCTTTTCAGGATACCGGAAGGCCCGTGGAAAATAAGGAGAATAAGCACCTTTCCACCCTTACTTCCACTTCGCCTACTGAATTATTCGAAGGTTCCAGGCTACTGATTGTAGAAGATAACCTGATGAACCTGAAATACCTGACTAGCCTGCTGGAACGGATGAAGATACAGTTTGATGTGGCCACCAATGGGGTGGATGCCCTGGAACTTACCCGGCAGCAGATATTCCACCTGATCCTGATGGATATGAAAATCCCTGGTATTGAGGGGATGGAACTGGCTAGAATCATCCGGGGGGAAGGGAATCAGAATAACGCCACACCGATCATTATTATCACTGCTGCAGCGTTGCAAAGCACGGTACAGTTTGCTCGGGAGAACGGAATTAATGAACTGCTGACCAAGCCTTATACCCCAGACCAGTTACTTACCCTGCTGAGGAAATACCTGACAGAGGATGAACCAGACAAGGATTCAACTGGGCTTTCTATCATTAGCCGCAATTATGAATTTAACCATAGACTGGATGACAGCTATCTGAATGAGCTTTATGAACAGAATGTCGATTATGCTATTGGCCTTTTTACCATTTTCATTGATAATATTGATCAGGAATGGAAGGAAATCGGTAAAGCCACTGATGATGGAAACATAGAACTGGTCAGACAATTGGTACATAAAATAAAACCTAATTTTTCCATGGTGGGGCTTACCTGGATCAGCAAAAAAATGGAAAAAATAGAACGAGGTATAAAAGATAACACAGACTTCTCG
This sequence comes from Chitinophagaceae bacterium, assembly GCA_035533815.1. Taxonomy (GTDB): domain Bacteria; phylum Bacteroidota; class Bacteroidia; order Chitinophagales; family Chitinophagaceae; genus JANWKA01. Next base: position 33,966 of record DATLTB010000089.1, on the reverse strand, counting down.
CTGATACCTTCCTTATTGGAAGAAACCAGTCAGGAATTGTCCATTTACCTTCCGGTAGTGCGCAATGAACTTGAGCAAATGCAGGAGTTCATCAAAAGGCAGGGTAAAAATCCTCAGAATGGTTTGAGCGTTTCCTTTATAGCCGACAAGTAAGATCTTCCGAAAAGGATAAGGTGAACCATTAATGGGTATAGCTGGCATATCCCCACTCTTTTCTTCCATCCAGTCATCAGGGGATAATATCGGTCATAGCTGGAATAAAACCTAGTGTCAAATCCACCGAACAATCTGGTCATTGCCAGGTCCATTTCGCGGTGACCGTAATAAACCGCAGGATCAAAAATGCAGGGACTTCCATTTTTCGCCACTATAAAATTACCGGACCAAAGATCCCCATGCAGGAGCGCGGGCTTTTCCTCAGGGAAAACTTCTTCCAGCCGGTTACAGAGGTTTTCTGCCTGAACTTTATCGTTTTTCTCCATCAGATTCCGGTCAACAGCCATCTTGATTAATGGGTGAATCCGTTTTTCTCCAAAAAAACCTGCCCATTTTGCATGATACTGGTTCGACTGAGGGATGGTTCCGATATAATTATCTTCCTTTAGTCCGAAATTTTCCTGACTGCAATAGTGCAGACTGGCTATAGCAATTGCAAAATCATCCCAGAAACCGGAAACCGGCTTTCCTTTTTCCACCCATTCAGTGATCAGCCATGCTTTATTATCCAGAATTCCGGTGATCAAAGGTTCCGGAACTGCTGCCACTTTCTGCTTTTTCAGCATCTCCAATCCCCTGAATTCCTTTTCAAACATATCCGGGTACTGGCCTGCCTGGTTCAGTTTGAGGAAGAACTGAGCGCTTCCCGCATCCAGCCTGAAGCAGGAATTTATGTCGCCGCCACTGACGGGCAGCACCTGTTTTATGGTTATTTTCATGCCCGAAAGCCCCGAAAGTCCAGATTCGAAAGCGCGGACCAGACCTATTGAAATCATGTCAGAAATATGATATACCAAAGTAAAAATAAAGTTAAAAAAAAATTACTGGCTACCCTGTTACTGATTCTGGTCAGCTTACTGGTCAATGTGATGTATGCTCAATTTAAGGGATTGAGGCAATCGTATGCCAGGGTTTGGTATCCGGCATTTTCTTCCGTGCAGCGGATGGTGACCGGTTGGTGTCCATTCAGTTTAGGAGACGTGTTATATCTTATTGCAGGAGTTTTAATTTTATTCTATTGTATTCGGCTGCTCAAAGCGATTGGGGCGTTCAGGAAGGATAAATGGAAGATAGCGTCCCTGCTTCTCCAGGGCATCAACATATTGATTGGCATTTACCTTATTTTCCTGATCTTCTGGGCATTGAATTACCGGAATCACCGGGTGGAACGGGAATTCTCAATTTCACCCGCCAAGTATTCCACTACAGATTTGGTGCAACTCAGCCAATGGCTTAGGACGAATGTTAACCAGTATCACCGCCTGGTGACCGGAAGTCCTATGGACAGCACGGTCCTCCAACTGGGCCCCGATCAGGTTTTCAAAGAAAGCAGACAATGCTACCAGTTGACAACTGCAGACTATCCAGGATTGACGTATCAATTTGCTTCCATCAAACCCACTATGTTTGGCTACCTGATGAATTATCTGGGGGTGAGCGGTTATTATAATCCATTTACCGGTGAAGCACAGGTGAATACCACAATTCCTGAAATTTTGCAGCCCTTTGTATGTTGTCATGAAATAGCCCATCAGATCGGGTTTGCTCCCGAGGAAGCAGCCAATTTTGTCGGTTATGTCGCTGCTATGCACAGCCATGATCCAGCATATCGTTACTCTGCTAATTTTGACCTGATGCTCTATGCACTGGGCGAATTAAGGTTCAGAGATTCAAATGCGGAAAAAGAGATATGGACCTCCCTTGATACGGGGGTCAAAAAGGATTACCGGACTGTATTGGCATTTTACCATAATTTCTCCAACCCAATAGATCCCCTGATTTCCCGGATGTATGACAAATACCTTAGGGCTAATCATGAAAAACTGGGAATAGAGAGTTATAATGAAGTGATCAGCCTGCTGATTCAATATTACAGGCGCTTACCTGCCAACTGAAGGAACGGGCGATTCCCCTTTCTGTATCATTTCGCGTCCAAATCAGAATACCAGTCATTATCCGGTTTACCGGATCTAATTGCCTCACTCACTAACAGGCCCGGGTGAATTTTCTCCGGATCCCGGGAAGATTTTTATCGGTATTCTCCCCAGATATTACGCAGGGTATCCGCAATTTCACCTAAAGTGCAATGGCTCTCCACTGCGGCAATGACTGCCGGCATCAGGTTCTCCGGGGTGCCGGCCAGCCGGGTTAGTTCGGCTAAGCAGGAAGCAGATTTTTGACTATCCCGGGTATTTCTGAGCAAGGCCAGTTTTTCAGTCTGATCGAGACGGACACTTTCATTGATCTGCATCCGTGGTAAAGGGCTCTTTTCCCCGCCTGCAAACCTGTTTACCCCAACAATGATTTTTTCCTTCTTCTCGATCTTTTGCTGGTATCGGTATGCACTGCTGGCAATTTCCTGCTGGTAAAACTGCTGTTCAATGGCATTTACGGCGCCTCCCATCTTTTCAATACGTTCCATCAGGGCGAGAACCTGTTGTTCAGTTTCATCAGTAAGATGTTCAACGAAAAATGAACCAGCTAAAGGGTCCGCGGTATCTGCTGCCCCGCTTTCGAAGGCAATGATCTGCTGTGTACGCAGGGCAATTGTAGCTGCCTCTTCGGATGGCAGAGACAAGGCCTCATCAAATCCATTGGCATGCAGGGACTGGGTCCCTCCGAGCACGGCTGAGAGGGACTGCAGGGTCACCCGGACAATATTATTCAGGGGTTGGGCGGATGTCAGGGTACTACCGCCGGTCTGGGTATGGAAGCGCAGCATCTGTGCCCTTGGATCCGTTGCCCCCATTCCTTGGGTAACCGTTGCCCAGATCCTACGGGCTGCCCGGAATTTGGCGATCTCTTCAAAGATCTGGTTATGGGAATTAAAAAAAAAGGATACCCGTTGTCCGATCAGGTTAAGGTCGAGCCCCCTGTCCCTGGCCGCTTCCAGATAAGCCTTGCCATTAGCCAGTGTGAAAGCCAGTTCCTGCACGGCGGTGGAACCAGCCTCCCGGATATGATAGCCGGATATGGAAATTGTATTCCACTTTGGCACTTCCCGGCTGCAATAATCCATGACATCCGTGATCAGTCTCATGGAAGGGCGGGGAGGATATATGAAAGTTCCTCGGGCGGCATATTCTTTCAGGATATCATTTTGCACTGTTCCGCTGATCTTAAGCAGGTCAGCTCCTTTTTTCCTGGCCAGGGCGATATAGAGGGCCAGCAGGATGAAAGCGGTGGCATTGATGGTCATGGAAACCGATATCTTTTCCGGGTTAATATCCCGAAACAACATCTCCATGTCCTCCAGACTATCGATGGCCACTCCAACTTTTCCCACCTCCCCTTCTGCCAACGGGTGATCAGAATCATATCCGATCTGGGTGGGCAGGTCAAATGCTACACTCAACCCGTTCACTCCCTGGCCGAGGAGGTAAAGGTAGCGACCGTTGGAAATTTCGGCAGTGCTGAATCCGGCATACTGCCGCATGGTCCAAAGCTTGTCCCTGTACATGCCCGGATGGATCCCCCGGGTGAAGGGAAATTCCCCGGGAAGTTCATCCATTTGGACCGGTGCAGTGTAAAGTGGCTTGATCTCCGTGCCACTCTCTGTTATTATTTTATGATCACGCATATATTTGAAAAGCAAGTCTGCATGGTCAGGTCAGCGCCGGCCCTGTTCCATCAGTTTCCGGACTTCCGCATTAAGTACAGTCAAAGCGATTTGCACCGGAAAATTTCCAGAATTTTCCATCTCCAGCTCCAGGATCATTTTAGCCAGCTCATCTCCTCCGGACCCTTCAGGAAATTGATCCGCCAGTTCATTGATCAGGCTGATCAGTTGTTCCTTGGCATTACAGATCCCCTCCCAGGAAGCGGTGGAGACATAAATCTGCTGGGAGACATTATGATCAAATTCAGCCCGGATCGCCTGGACCAGGGCAAACTGCAGGTCCCTGGCGGTGGACTGCGACATATGCAGCCTGGGGACCAGGTGCCGGGGGGAGATCCTTTCGGCGAGCAGGACAAGGCGTTCATAGGCTTGCAAGCGAAGGGACATCATGTCTCTTCGGGTGTCCAGGTTGCCCAGGGATGGCCCCTCCCTGTTGATCAGGATCTTGTTCTCCCTTTTCAGGTATAGTATTATCTGGATCAGGGCAATCGCCGCAATCAGGATAAGGATCAATAAGGCTGCGCGGAGAATAATCCTGAAAATAAACCAGATCATGTTAATTTGAATGATTTATGTAAAAATAGCCAATTGGATGGGGAAAGGGAAACCGGATTTCCGGGTACCGGTTCATTAAAGGGATTATCCGTAAATTTGCAGTCATGGATACGTTAACTGCCATACCGGTAAATTTTACCCCTGGAGCGGTTGAGGAGATCAGGAAACTGATGGACCGGTTGCCTGCGGATTCTGGCAAATGCCTTAGATTGGGGGTTAAGGGAGGAGGATGCGCCGGATTCTCCTATATCCTGGATTTTGATGTCCAAAACCAGGAGGATGAATTATACCTTGTCCACGGATTTCCCATCATCATCAACCGGGCACAAAGCATTTACCTGGTTGGAACGACCATCGATTTTCAGCTCGGATTGAATGCCAGGGGATTTACTTTTGGAAATCCAAATGCCAGCGGCACCTGCGGCTGCGGAAGTTCGTTTTCCGTATAAAGCCTGGCGTGACCTAATAAGTCAATCTTGATTATTTTTTTGGCCCAAGGGAAGTTCCTGACTTTACCGGAGCGGTTACCAGTCCCGTGCGTCTATCCGATGGCCCCAGATCATTGCTCCTGTCCAGGTCTATAAGGACTGGAGATGCAATGAAAATAGAAGAATAGGTTCCGGTAATCACCCCGATCAGCATCGCAAAGGCAAAACCCCTGGTAGTTTCCCCTCCGAAAACGAAAAGGATCAGCAGGGTTAAAAAAACCGTCAGGGAAGTCATGATCGTCCGGCTCAGCGTATCATTGATTGCCTTGTTGATCACGGTGATTTTAGATGCACCCTTCATTTCCCGGAAATACTCCCGGATCCTGTCGAATACAATGATGGTGTCATTCATCGAATACCCGATGACCGTCAGTATCGCCGCTATGAAATTCTGATTTATTTCCAGGTCAAATCCCAAATCTTTCAAATAGGAAAATACAGCCAGGGTAACCAGGACATCATGAATCAGGGAAAGTATGGTACCCAATGAATACTGCCATTTGCGGAACCGGAACAGAATATACAGGAAAATAGCGATCATGGCAAATATGGTCGCTTTTACCGCCCCTTTCTTCAGGGCATCCGATATCGTAGGCAGCACAGTCTGGGACTGAAGCTTATAGTGCGTATCAAAAGTGTGGTAATTGGTGCCGGCTGGTAAAAATTTATGCAACCCCCGGAACAGGGCAGCTTCCACCAGGGAGTCTGTATTTTTCCCTGATTTGGTGATCAGGTATGAAGTGGTGATGTTCACCTGATTGAAATTACCGATTGTTTTGACTACAGGATATTCCTTTAACAGGGGATGAAGCGTCTGGCGGATATCCTCTACTTTCACCGGATGGTTGAATCGGATGGTATAACTCCTGCCCCCGCGGAATTCCACCCCATAGTTGAATCCATGGAAAAAGGATGAAATACCCAGGGCCATGACGATGCCGGAAATCACATAGGTATATTTGCGGGCTTCAATGAATTTGAAATTTGCATGCTGGAATATCCGGCGGGAAATCTTGGTGAAGTAATGCAGGTGCTTTTTCTTGTCGGTAAAATAATCTTCCACCAGCCTGGATATCAGGATACCGCAGAACAAGGAAAGCAGGATACCCAGGATCTGGGTGGTGGCGAACCCCCTTACGGGCCCCAGGCCGAAATAGAACAGGATGATGGCCGTCAATAAAGTGGTCACGTGGGCATCGAGGACTGGGGAGTAGGAATGCCGGTAGCCGTCTGCTATGGATTGCATATATCCCTTACCTTTAACGATCTCCTCCTTGATCCTTTCAAAAATGATCACATTGGTATCTACCGCCATGCCGATAGTCAGGACCAGTCCCGCAATACCAGGCATTGTCAGGGTGGCCCCCAGGGCAGCCAGGACCCCAACGGTAAAAAGCAGGTTGAAAATCAAGGCGATATTTGCCACCCAGCCACTATTGCTGTAATAGGCCAGCATCAGCAGGAATATGACGATGAAGGCGATGATAAACGATTTTGCTCCGGCAGCAATGGATTCCTTGCCCAGGGTAGGGCCGATCACCTGTTCCTGTACAATTCGGGCTGGTGCAGGTAATTTCCCCGTTTTCAGGATATTGGCCAGGTCCTGGGCCTGTTGGATAGTAAAGTTTCCAGTGATCGAAGAGCGGCCCCCGGTAATTTCCTCCTTGGGAGCGGGAGCTGAGTATACCGTATTATCCAGGACAATGGCAATGGGCTTACCCACATTGGCTGCAGTCAGCTTGGCCCAGATCCGGGCTCCTTCATTGTCCATGGTCATCGTGATCTCAGGCCTTCCGTCCTGGCTCACGTCTTCTCCCGCATCCACCACATGTTCCCCTCCCAACGGAGCTTCAGTGCTCCCTGCGATGGTTTTGATTGCATAAACATCCAGTTGTGGGTTGGAATTGGTTCCAGTGGGTGCAGTACCATAAAGGAATTTTAGCGTCTTTGGCATGACATTCCTTACGGTGGGAAGGGATAGGTAATAATTGAATTTGGCGGTATCAGAAGCCAGGATGGATCCGATAGCCCCTCCAATCATCGGACTTTTTAAAATGCTCAATGGATTTTGTTTCGAAGCCTGGAATTGGGCCCCGGATATACCGGTAGCAGGCCTGCCGGGTGTTTGTCCTGGGGTTTGCGTTAAATATTGTCCCAGGGTTCCCAGTTTCGAGGTATCTTTTTTGGTATGGACCGCCTTGGTTTTGGCTATGGTGGAAGATGGTTTCGCCTTTGAGGTATCCTGTTGCCCGGAAGTGTCCGGAGCGCCAGCCAGGTACCTGGCTGCAGCCTCATTCATGGGCTGAAGCACATTCAAGGCAAAATCCTGATCCGGCTGGTAGGTTTCCCAGAATTCGAGCTTGGCAGTAGCCTGCAGGTATTGCCTGACCCGCTGCTCATTGGTCACTCCGGCCAGCTCTACGGAAATAATATCCTTATTCAGGTCCAGATTGATCACCGGCTGAGATACCCCGAATTTGTCGATGCGCTGCTGAAGCACCGTATAGGTGTTTTTAATCGCATCGGTGGAAGCAGCCCGGATGACATTTAGTACTTCTGCATTGGTAGAATTATAATTGATCTTGCTCTGGAAGGCATTGGAAAAAATAGGGGCCAGTCTTCCCTGAGGGGCGATCTCCTGATAAGCCTGTCCGAAAAGGGTAATGTAATCCACCGAACTGGTGGTCTTGCGCTGCGTGGCCAGTTGAAGTGCCCTGTTAAAAGCAGGATCCCTGGAATGGCTGGCCATGGACCGGATCAGGTCCTCGAGGGAAATCTGCAGGACTACATTCATACCGCCCTGCAAATCGAGTCCTAGCCGAAGCTCCTGTCCCTTGGCCTGCCCATAAGTGTATTGTTTGATCAGGGTGTTGTAAATGATATTATTCGCTGTGCTATCCTCAATGGATTTTTCCTTGTCTTTAATCAGGGCACTCAGCGAATCCTGGTAGAAAGCCTGCATTTCAGGGTTACCCGGATATTTTTGTTGCGGAGTCTGAAAACGTTGATCAATAAATGCAGTTGCCTGTTTGGCCACCTGGTTTTCATGGTGGTGAACGACGAAAGTGAAAGACAGCTGATACAGGGAAATAAGGATCAGCACCACGGTGAAAAACTTGATCAGCCCCTTGAACTGCATACGTATTTCAGTTTAGTTTAATACTTGGAAAAGAATGGCAAAGATAGCGTATAATTGATAAAAAGTTAAGCCATTTGCGGGCCCTGAAAAGCTTCCTCAATTTGCTAATTGAGTTTCAAAGCAAGTCAATTACACGTTCTTCCAGATGAGGGAACAAAGTCCAAAAGGAGCGTCAGCATATTCAGATAAAGCTGCGTAAAATATATTCCTGCCGACAAACGTTTAGTTATACGGATATATCTTGGATAAACATAATTTTGCACTAAATCAGTCCTTGCATGCACCGGAGAAATTTACTTACCCTATTAATTACCGTAGCCAGCATCTTTTCCCTGGCTTCCTGCCTTAAGCCAGGGAACAATAACGGATCCAATAACAATACAACCCCACAATCGGGATTATTTATCATCCACGCTTCTGCAGATGCGCCCACGATGGACATCTATGCCAATAACGGTCAGATCAACACCCAACCATTCGGGTATACCAATAATTCCCAGGGATACCTGGCCATGAACTCCAACATTTATCTGTTCAACTTCACGCGTTACGGGTCTACCACCAACCTGGTATCACAGACGGACAGCCTGGGGGATTATAAAGATTATTCTTTGATCCTCTATGACAGCCTTGCTGACCTGAAACTGATGTACATCCTAGATGATTTTGCCAGCACGGTACCCGTTGCTGCCAATATCAGGTTCTTCGATCTTTGCCCTAATCTGCCCTCCATGGATGTTTACCTGGATACCATTCCCATATATACCGGAAGGACATTTGCGGACAACCTGCAAAATCAAGCCCTGGATACTTTTATCCAGGAATCCGCCCAGAGTCATGTCCTGACACTTCGTTTTCCCTATCATGGCAGCACAGCCACCTTTCAGTCTACCGTACCCCTGTACCAGGGTAAAATCTATACGATCTATGCCTCGGGTTTTGCAGGAGGACTGGATTCCCTTTCCTTAAAGATCAATGTCGCTCAGAACTACTGACCCCGGCGGCAGACTGGGGATACCCGTCCCGGTAATATGGATCGCTGTAATGGCCACCTTATGGGTTTCCTGCATGAAAACGGTTTTGCCTCCAGGAACCTCTGGTTCATCTTCCAGCTCGGGAGTATGTTTTATCAATGCAGACTGCTATGTACCAGAACTGGATGTTTTCGCCAATGGCATGCTGGCTGAGCAGGGACCTTATCCCTATGGTTCCGGTTCGTCAGGTTATATTACCTATCCATCCGGTAAGTATACCTTTGCCATGAATGCAGCAGGCTCCCAATCCTCCATTGTCTCCCAGTCAGCCATGATTACCGCGGATGAAGTGTACACCCTGGTTTTGTATGATTCCACGGTTTCAAGAAGTTTGCTGATGTTCATCCGGGATAATCCCCAAAATACCTCCCGGGTAAGCGCCAATGTCCGGTTCCTGGATCTTTGTCCAGACCTGGGTGGTGAAATGGATGTTTATCTGGGAAATACCCAATGGTTTTCAGGCCGGAAATTCCAGGATAACCTGGAAGACCCTGCGCTGGACACTTTTATGCAGGTTGGGGCAGGAAGCTATGTGCTGGACGTTAAATTTAGATCAGCTCAGCAATCGGATTCAATCCTGAAAAAAATTAGCCTGAATGCCGGTAACATCTATACCTTCTTTGCATCCGGTTTCGCTGGCGCCCATGATTCCACTGCCCTTCGGATCGGGATGGTGGAAAATTTCTGAGCTGATGCTGACAGGAAAATCTCTTGTAATTTACGATTAGGGGCCATCCGGGTAATCCCTTGGATCCGACTTTGCAGAGTCCTAGGAGTTCCGGCCACATATTATCATAAACCATATTTAGCACATGTTTTTTTTCTTACCTTTGCCCGGCCAAAAATCCTGATCTTTTATGGAATTAGCCGAGCGCCTGACCCGGGTCTCAGAACCACAGACCATTAAAATGTCCAAGCTCAGCCGGGAACTCAGGGCTAAAGGAATCGATGTCATCGACCTGAGTATCGGAGAACCTGATTTTGATACCCCTTCCCATATCAGGGAAGCAGCCAAAAAAGCCATAGATGAAGGATATACCCACTATACCCCCGTGTCCGGTTACACCGAACTGAGGGAAGCGATTATCTATAAGCTGAAAAGAGATAATGGACTATCCTTCACCATGGATCAGGTGGTGGTGTCCACAGGGGCTAAGCAAAGCATTGCCAATACCATGCTGAGCATCATTGATGAAGGAGATGAGGTTATCATACCTACTCCTTACTGGGTAAGTTATGCAGATATTGCCCGGCTGGCCAGGGGCACCGTAAAGTTTGTTCGGGGCGCAGCGGAAAATGGGTACAAAATCAGTCCCGCCCAGTTGGAAGGGGCATTAACAGAAAAATCAAGGCTGTTCATATTTTCATCACCCTGTAATCCTACTGGTGCGGTATATTCCGGAAAAGAACTCCAAGGCCTTGCGGCTGTTTTTGAAAAACATCCCCGGGTATTCATTATCTCTGATGAGATCTATGAATATATCAACTATACCGGACGCCACGAAAGTATCGGACAGTTCGATTTTCTCAAAGACCGGCTCATCATTGTCAATGGCCTGAGCAAGGGGTTTGCCATGACCGGATGGAGATTAGGGTATATTGCCGCTCCACTTTCTGTGGCCAGGGCCTGCGACAAGATCCAGAGCCAGTTCACTTCGGGAACCTGTTCGATTACCCAGCGGGCCGGTATCACGGCATTAAGGGGAGAACTGGGGCCTACGGAAGCCATGACCACTGAATTTCGCAGAAGAAGGGATTTTATGGTCTCTGCATTAAAGGCCATCCCCGGTATACAAATCATTGAACCACAGGGAGCATTTTATGTATTTCCCCAAATCAGCGCTTATTTTGGGAAAACCGATGGCCAGACCCTGATTGGGGATGCGGAAGACTTATGTATGTACCTGCTGCACAAAGGCAGGATTTCCACGGTATCCGGAAGCGCGTTCGGGGAGCCCAGCTGCATCCGATTTTCCTATGCGGCTTCCATTGAGAAGCTCCAGGAAGCCATGAGCCGGATGTCACAGGCATTGGGGGAACTGCACTAAGTCCCGGGGCTCCGATAAAACGGTCAAAATGACCATTCCTATTTATCAGGCAGATGCTTTTACCGACCGGTTGTTCTCGGGTAACCCGGCTGCAGTCTGTCCCCTGGACAGCTGGCTTCCGGACTCATTACTGCAGGCCATTGCAGCAGAAAATAACCTGTCGGAGACGGCATTTTTTGTTTCTCACGGACTTGATTTTGATCTGAGGTGGTTTACCCCGTTGCGGGAAGTGGATCTATGCGGACATGCCACCCTGGCCAGTGCCTTTATTATCTTTGAGAAGCTTGCTCATCCTGGGCATATCATCCGGTTTAATTCCCGAAGCGGTTTATTGTCAGTAAGCCGGGAAGGCAGTCAGCTTACCCTGGATTTCCCTGCTGATCGGCCGGAAAAACAGGAAAATTGGCCAGCAGCGCTGTCCGAAGGATTAGCCGTCACCCCAAAGGCAGTTTACCGGGGAATATCCGATTTTCTGGTTATCCTGGAAAATGAAAGCGAAGTCAGGCAGATTACAGCGGATTTCCGGGTACTGGCAGAAGTGAACACCCGGGGTATTATCGTCTCTGCACCGGGAGATGAAGTCGATTTTATTTCCCGTTTTTTTGCCCCAAGGAGCGGGATAAACGAAGATCCGGTTACCGGCTCTGCCCATACTACCCTTACTCCTTACTGGGCAGATGTGCTGGGCAGGACCAATTTAAAAGCCCGGCAGATCTCGGCCAGGGGTGGATACCTGACTTGCCGCCTTTCCGGTGAACGGGTATTGATTTCGGGGAAATGCACCCTGTATCTGGAAGGAAGAATTGAAGTGGTCCTTTAAGCCAATTTCAATCCACGGGTAGGAATACGGGTTATTGCGGAAAACGTTGATGATCAACCAATGATATTTTCCTGATCAGGATGCCGGGGCGATGATGGGCCTGCAGCATGAAATAACGCTTAAGAAATGAGCACATTCCCCATAAAAGCCATTGCCTTATTATGGGCAGGGCTGAACTGCCTGTCCAGTTGTTCCGGACAACAAACTTTTGGCACCAACCTGCTGCGGGTAGTCCGGATGATCCCCCTTACTGGAATTAAGGGTCGGATTGATCATTTGGATATTAACCTGGCCACCCGGGTCGTGTATATCTCCGCATTGGGTAATAATTCCCTGGAGGAAGTGGATTTGCGGACAGGGAAGCTGATCCGCAGTATCGGGGGGTTGGATGGGCCGCAGGGTGTGGTGTATATCCCCCGGTTTGATGAAGTCATGGTAGCCAACGGAGGCAACGGAAAATGTGATTTTTTTAATGCCCGCACAGGGCAGAAACTGGGGATGGTGCAGTTATCCGGTGATGCCGATAATGTCCGGCTGGGCCCCGGGGGCATTAAAGTGTATGTCGGGTATGGCCATGGGGGGATCGCAGTGATCGATGCCCATACTCACCTGGTCAATGCCCTGGTGCAGTTACCAGCCCATCCGGAATCTTTTCAGCTGGATGAAGGGGGAAACCGGATTTTTGTCAATTTGCCGGATGCAGGAATGACCGCTGTATTGGATAAACAACACTTGAAGGTGGTCGGAACTTGGCGAAGGGCCTTGCCAGCGGGTAATTTCCCCATGGCTATGGATACTGCGCATCACCAACTTTACATCGGCTACCGGTTCCCTTCCCGGCTGATCACCTTAGATGACAGGACGGGAAAGATCCTCGCAGAAAATGCCCTGGCTCCGGATGCAGATGATCTGTATTTCGACTATCTGTCCGGCAGCATTTTCGCCAGTTGCGGAGCGGGTTTCCTGGATATATACCGGTTACAGACTGCTGGCACAATGAAACAGGTTGGGGCAATCCCCACCCGGAAAGGGGCGCGTACCGCCTTATTGGTCCCAGCCCTGCGGCTGCTCCTGCTCGCGGAAAGAGCGGCAGGGGGAAAACCTGCTCAATTGGTGGTATATAAAATTTTAGATTGAAGGGGTCCAGGGATTGCGTTTTGGGATTCAGGAACCGGGTAGGGGCATGTTAAAATTTGCAGTTAAAGAAGCTGTTTTGTTTTTTCCAGCAGTTGGTTATGCAGATCAAGCACCTGGGGGATAAGCAGTTGTTTTTCGTCGTTGTAAAGAAGGTATTCACAACGCGCCATTTTCTGGTCTTCAGGCATTTGCTGCCTGATCCGCTGCAGGACTTCCTCCCTGGTCAGACCATCCCTTTTCATGGCCCGCCTGATCCGCAATGGCTGGGGCGCCGAAATACCCACCAGGAGATCGACCTGTCTGAAAGCGCCGCTTTCGACCATCAGGGCAGCTTCCCGGATCACGTAGGGACCCTGTTGCTGGTTAATCCAGTCTTGGGCATGGCGTAGCACAACGGGGTGTACCAGGCCATTGAGCAACTGCAATGACTCCGGGTGGGTAAAAACTATTCTGCCCAGGAATTGCCGGTCAATTTTTCCGGTCCGGTATACCTGCTCTCCGAATGAACTGCGTAAAGAGGCCATTAATCCGGGATCCGATTCCATTAACTCCCGGGCAGCCAGGTCAGCCTGGTAAACAGGAATGCCGAGCAGGGTAAAAATATGGCAGACGGTGGATTTACCAGAGCCAATGCCACCTGTAATACCGACTTTCAGCATAGTCAGTTTTCAGTAAAGAGGCCCTGCTACATGCACCACTGGCCCCTGGATTATTCAGGTTGGGTAGGTAATCGTCAGGATTTTGTTTTATCCTCTGAACGTTTGGTCATGGTTTGGGTGTATTCCATGGAAATGGCAGATTTCTCAATAGTCATGAAAGTACCGGGACCCACCTCTATCTGGATGGTGCCGTCTTCATTCACTTTGGTAATCCTTCCGTGTATCCCGGCAATCGTCACAATCTTGTCCCCTTTCTGGATGCCTTCATTGAATTGCTTCTGCAGTTTAGCCTTCTTGGATTGGGGGCGCAACATGAAAAAATACAGGATAAATACGAAAAGGGCCATGAATATGATCGTGCCCGTAGGATTGCCCGATCCCCCGGCGGGGGTCATCAGCAGATTAGAATAGGTAGAATACAGCATATACTATTAATTCAGGTTTAATTACATGAAAAGTGATGGTCAGGCGACCCAATCCTGCCCTGATATTCCCCACAATCAAAACAGGCCCATTTACATTCCGGTTTTTTATTATTGATCATCCCCTGGATTGCCCCGGTTAGCCGCGATTTGACCGGATTCAGCATTTTACCCTTGCTGGCAGGGGTAACCGCAACCACAAAAGTAATGTTTTTAGGGTATTAATTATGGGGTTGACGTTTTGTTGATCCCTCCCCCAGTTTCCAGTTCCTTAAATATACTATCCAATATGCCATTGACGAACTGCCCGCTCTGGGGGGTACTGTATATCTTGGCCAGATCAATATATACATTAATGGTGACTTTGGCAGGTATGGTCGGGAAATACAGGAATTCACAAATACCCATCTGCATGATAATCATGTCTATGACTGCAATCCGGTCTGCATCCCAGTTTTGCAGCTTCGGGCGGATCAACTCCAGACAATAGTTTTGCTTAACTAACACAGCGGCCAGTAGTTCCCGGGCATAACGGATCTTCTCCCGGCTGATGAGTTCCCCAAAATGGAAAGCACCTGGTCTATCCAGAAAATTATTTATGAACTGCCACATCATTTCCCGATTATCCGGCCAGTGAATAAAATGCTCTTCCAGATGCTGGTCCAGGGCCTCACTTTTTACCAGGATTTCCGTGAAAAGATAAACCAGGATCTGATGATCCTCTTTCGGTGTCCTTGCCGATTGGTTTGTATAATCCTTATAGGGAACTGCAGAGGAAAGTTCCCGGTATAATTTTTTAACCAGGTTCCGGTCGGTCATAGCAGCGAGGTGATGCTGGTCCACCTGACTGCTAAAGCCTGGATCTTTTTCCAACCGGCTGAGCAACAGGTTACCTGCAATTTTGGTGTTGACGTGCAGGTCGCCTTCCTCGAGGATGCGACGGGAAGCCCGGGAACTGGCATCGGTCCGTGCAAACTGGGCAACCTGCAGGCTGACATATAGCAAGTAGGTAAAAATGGTCTCTGCCTGGTCCAGGTTCTCCAGCAGGTTTTTCTCGGCGACGGACACAGACGGGGCTTCATCACCCAGACTGTTCTGGATATACAGTGTTTGCATCACTTTTGCCCTGATATGTTTTCGGCTGATCATCTGCTCAAAGAACTGCTTTTGTCAAATTCAGGGCAAAATAAGGTTTATCCACCATTGACCGGATAAAATCCAGATTACAGGACATTCCCCATCCTGGAATGAAAAATGATATAATGCCTTAAAATAATATATTGGGCACTAGCCGTAAATCTGCTGTAAGGTCCTTGGCATTTAGACAAACTGCCATTTTTTCTGTACAATTTGTCGGGGTAAACGGCACTTTTGTCCTACTCCAAATTTAAACTGCAAAAATGTCTTTAACCAGGTAATGGCATAATTATGGCAGTACCTCTTAAACAGATATCTTCATCTTATCTAATCTAAATTCTATAACTATGAGTAAAAAATTAAGCATTAAACCTTTAGCTGACCGGGTCATTGTTAAACCCGCACAAGGAGAAGAAAAAACCAAGGGAGGCATTATCATTCCGGATACCGCCAAGGAGAAACCACAAAGAGGTACAGTCGTTGCGGCTGGCCCAGGTAAAAAGGATGAACCTGTCACGGTGAAGGTTGGAGACAGTGTTCTTTACGGCAAATACTCAGGCACTGAGATTTCCTACGAAGGGGAAGATTACCTGATTATGCGGGAATCCGATATCCTGGCTGTAATGTAATTTTCCTGAATACCAGTAACCTGCAATTATTCCACATTTAAAACTTAAATTAATTATGGCTAAACAATTATTTTTTGAAGTCGAGGCCCGCAATAAAATGAAAAAGGGCGTAGATACCCTGGCCAATGCCGTTAAAGTGACCCTTGGCCCCAAAGGCCGCAATGTGGTCCTTGAAAAAAAATACGGCGCCCCCACCATCACGAAAGACGGTGTGACTGTGGCCAAGGAAATCGAACTTGAAGATCCCATTGAAAATATGGGAGCCCAGATGGTTAAGGAAGTCGCTTCCAAGACTGCCGATATCGCTGGGGATGGTACTACAACGGCTACGGTACTGGCTCAGTCCATCATCAGTGAAGGGCTGAAAAATGTAGCTGCCGGCGCCAACCCAATGGACCTGAAACGGGGAATCGATAAAGCTGTTAAAGCTGTTGTCGACCATCTGCGTAAACAGTCTGAGAAAGTAGGCAATGACACCAAGAAGATTGAACAGATAGCTGCCCTTTCTGCCAATAATGATTCCGAGATCGGAAAACTGATCGCAGAAGCCATGCAGAAAGTAACTAAGGACGGAGTGATCACCGTAGAAGAAGCCAAGAGCACCGACACCACGGTTGAAGTAGTGGAAGGTATGCAGTTTGACCGCGGATATCTGTCCCCTTATTTTGTGACCAACAGTGAAAAGATGGAGGCGGATCTTGAAAATCCGTATATCCTGATCTATGACAAAAAGATCAGTACCATGAAGGATATCCTCCACATCCTTGAAAAAGTAGCCCAGCAGAGTGCCCCGCTCCTGATCATAGCCGAGGACCTGGAAGGGGAAGCCCTGGCCACCCTGGTGGTCAACAAGCTACGCGGCACATTGAAAGTGGCTGCCGTAAAGGCACCCGGTTTCGGAGACCGCCGCAAAGATATGCTTCAGGACCTGGCTGTACTGACCGCAGGCCTGGTGATTTCTGAAGAATTGGGATATAAGTTGGAAAATGCAGACCTGACTTACCTGGGCAGGGCTGAATCCGTTACCATCGACAAGGATAACACCACCATTGTAGGCGGTAAAGGCAAAAAAGCCGATATCACTTCCCGGATCAACCAGATCAAGGCCCAGATCGAAGTCACCACTTCAGACTATGATAAGGAAAAACTTCAGGAAAGGCTGGCCAAACTGAGCGGCGGAGTCGCTGTACTCTATGTAGGTGCCGCCACTGAAATGGAGATGAAGGAGAAAAAAGACAGGGTTGATGATGCCCTCCATTCCACCCGTGCCGCTGTCGAGGAAGGCATTGTAACCGGTGGAGGAGTAGCCTATATCCGTGCCATTGAATCCCTGGAAAAACTCAAGGGGATCAATGAAGACGAAAATACCGGCATCGCCATTGTCAAAAGGGCCATTGAAGAACCGCTTCGCCAGATCGTGGTCAACAGCGGTATCGAAGGCAGTATTGTCGTACAAAAAGTGAAAGAGGGCAAGGGAGATTTCGGATTCAATGCCCGGACGGAACAATATGAAAAGTTGTTCGCCGCTGGAGTCATTGACCCCACCAAGGTCACCCGTATCGCCCTGGAAAATGCAGCTTCCATTGCCGGAATGTTGCTGACTACAGAATGCGTTGTGGCTGACAAACCCGAACCCAAATCTGCTGCCCCGGCCATGCCTCCGGGTGGTGGTGGAATGGGAATGGATTATTGATCCCTCCTTCGATATAAAGGAAAAATATCCTCTACAGTCCCGCCTGTTCATTCAGACGGGACTTTTTTTTATTTGGCATTGCCGGTTTAAGGGGGATAACCTGGTTACAGGTATGGAGAAATTGGATACTTTTGCAGCACTTTTATCCGAAGGGCCATGAAATACATTTGCATTTTACTGATTTTTATTCCCCCGGGGTTATTTGGCAGAACCGCCATTGGCCAGACCCTGGAAAAACATTCCCTCAGCAAGCCCGGTCATCCCGTTAAACTGATCAGTGGGGAGGATAGCCTGAGTTATGCCCTGGGAATCAATTATGCCCAGTGGCTCAGGTCCCAGGGACTGGAAAAGCTCCGGGTGGATAAGTTTGATGCGGCCATCAATACGGTCCTGGAGGGAAATACACCTGTTATGAATGATCAGCTGGTAAAGAAAACGATAACCACACAACTACAGACTATTATGCAAAACAATGCAGCCGAAGCACAAAAGGAAGGACAACAGTTCCTGGCAGCTAATCAGCATCATTCCGGGGTAATTAGCCTTCCGAGCGGGCTGCAGTACCAGGTCCTGATAGCAGGCAATGGCCCCAGGCCTGTGGGGACAGACCGGGTCACGGTGGACTATGAAGGTAAGTTGACCGATGGGAAGGTATTTGACAGTTCCATCCAGCGTGGTAAACCCCTTACCCTCGGGGTCAATAAGGTGATCAAGGGCTGGTCAGAAGCCCTGCAGCTGATGCCGGTGGGCTCTACATGGCGTTTGTTCATCCCACCCGGGCTGGGATATGGTAACCGGCAGGCTGGCCAGATCCCTCCAAATTCGGTCCTGATCTTTGATGTCCACCTGATCAGCATCGACAAATAGCCGTTCACTTTGGGATATTGATCCGGAGCCATGCCATTACCAGATACCATTAACCCGGATTCCTTGCCTTCCCCGGGGCTCCGGCCTTCCCTGAAATACCTGATGGCCGCGGGTTGCGGGGTGGTTGTAGCTAATATCTATTATTGCCAGCCCCTGCTGGGGGCTTTCGCCCGGGATTTCCGGGTCAGCGAATCCAAGGCTTCCCTGATCAATATCCTGACCCAGGCGGGTTATGGGCTGGGGTTATTTTTCATTGTCCCGTTGGGGGATAAGCTGCAGCGGCGAAGGATGATTGTGGCCATGCATTTGCTGGCTGCCATGGCATTGGCGGCCGCAGCCCTTTCCCGCAATATTGGCTCCCTGGCAGCTGCCAGCCTGATTATCGGGATAGCCACCACGGCCTGTCAAGTGTTCATTCCGCTTGCGGCCCACCTGGCCCGCGATGAAGAGCGAGGCAAGGTGATTGGTGCCATGATGGGAGGCCTCCTGGCCGGCATCCTGGTTTCCCGGACACTTAGCGGGCTGGTCGCCCAATATCTCGGCTGGCGCATGGTCTATATTACAGCGACAGCAATGATGTTAATCATGGCATGGCTGATGTTCCGGATGCTGCCAGCGGAAACTCCGGCTTTTACCGGAACCTACCGGCAACTCATGGGTTCGCTCTGGGTGCTCCTGAAGCAGCAGCCGGTGGTGCAGCAAAGCGCAATCATCGGAGCAGCCCTCTTTGGGGCCATTTCAGCATTCTGGGCGACCATGGCATTTTTCCTCGGGGCAGTTCCCTATCATTACTCGCTTTCAGTCATCGGGCTTTTCGGACTGATTGGGGCTGGAGGCGCACTGGCTTCCCCCTTGATCGGCCGGTTCATCGACCGGGGGAACCCCATGGTAGCCATCCGGAGCGGCACAATCATGATCATGGTAGGATTTGTTGATCTATGGCTGGGCAGGTTTAGTGTGTTTTTCGTCATCGGGGGGGTCATCCTCCTGGATCTGGGTATGCAGAGCGCCCATATCCCGAATATGGCCCGGAATTATGCCCTAATCCCATCCGCAAGGACCCGGCTGAATACCCTGTATATGACTTCTTTTTTCATCGGAGGAACCCTGGGTTCGACCCTGGGCAGCATGGCCTGGGATAGTTTTGGATGGGCAGGCGTTTGTGCTGCCGGTATGGGAATGGCCCTATTAGGCATGGGAGCTGCCCTAGTCCCGTTTCGAAAATCTAAATAAAGGATATGCAAAGTATTGCCATTGACATGGATGAAACCATTGCCGATACCGTTGAGAAATTCGTGCAATGGTACCACCGGGATACCGGGATTTGGATTACCCGGCAGCAGCTTGAGGGCCGGGAGATCAGCAGTCTGGTGCCTCCTGACAAGCGGGGCATTTTCCGGGAGTACCTCAACACCCCCGGTTTCTGCAGGGATATTCCCGTCATTGCGGATGCGCCGGAAGTCTTGGAAAAGCTTCATGCAAAATATGAAGTGTTTATCTGTTCTTCCGCCGTGGAATTTCCGAATTCCCTGAAGGATAAAGTGGAATGGGTGCAACAATATTTTCCCTTTATCACCTGGTCCCAGATCTGCCTATGCGGAAGCAAGAAATTCATTCAGACTGATATCATGATCGATGACCGCAGCCGTAATTTTGCCAATTTCCGTGGCAGACCCATCCTGTTCACCCAGAATCATAATTTTTCTGAGTCCCAATATGAACGGGCTGATAGCTGGAGGGCGGTGGAAAAAATGCTTATTTAAGAAGCCGGCCTCAGTCTGCATAGGACGAAGTGGGTTCACAGGTACATACCAGGTTACGATCTCCCAATGTATTGTTCAGCCTGCCCACGGCCGGCCAGAATTTGTGCTCCCAGAGAAAATCCAGTGGAAAAGCAGCCTGCTGCCGGCTGTATGGATGACTCCAGTCATTGGCCATCAGGTCCGCCTGGGTATGTGGGGCATTATGGAGTGGGTTATCCTTTCGGTCCGATTTTCCCGATTCAATATCTGCAATCTCGGCCCGGATGGCAATTAGGGCCTGGCAGAACCGGTCCAGTTCAGCCTTGTCCTCACTCTCGGTGGGTTCAATCATCAGGGTACCCGGCACCGGGAAAGAGAGTGTGGGGGCATGAAAGCTGTAATCCATCAGCCTTTTGGCCACATCCTCAGCCTCTACCCCGCATGACCGGAATGGTCTCAGATCCAGGATGAACTCGTGGGCGCAAAATCCGTGTGCCCCAGCAAATAGAATCTGGAAATGCGGAGCCAGAAGGGCTTTCATATAATTGGCATTTAGGATGGCATAAGCAGTTGCCAGTCGTAATCCTTCCGGTCCCAGTAAACGGATATAACCGTAGGAAATGAGCAGGATACTGGCACTGCTGAAAGGGGCAGCAGCCACTGCATGAATGGCTTTTTCCCTTGCAGGTTTCTCCTGGGGATGTCCGGGCAGGTAGGCTGCCAGGTGGGCCGCCACTCCAATCGGTCCCATGCCCGGTCCGCCTCCACCATGAGGAATGGCAAAGGTTTTATGCAGGTTCAGGTGGCAGACATCGGCACCGGTTAATGCGGGGCTGGTCAGCCCAACCTGGGCATTCAAATTGGCCCCATCCATATATACCTGTCCGCCGTTTGCATGGATGATCTGGCAGATTTCCTTGATCCGGACTTCAAAGACGCCATGGGTAGAAGGATAGGTGACCATTAGGGCAGCCAGGGAGGGGGCATTTGCCCTGGCCTTGGATTCCAGGTCATTCAGGTCAATGTTTCCGGCATCATCGCAGTTCACCGTGATCACCTGCATTCCGGCCATCACCGCGCTGGCAGGATTAGTACCATGGGCGGACACTGGAATCAGTACTATATTTCGCTGTACCTCTCCAATATCCCGGAGATAGGCTTTGATCACCATCAGCCCTGTATATTCACCCTGGGCTCCTGAATTAGGCTGCAGGGAGCATGCCGCAAAGCCGGTTATAGCCTGCAGCATCTGGTCCAGTTCCTGAAGCATCTGTTGGTAGCCTTCCGCCTGTTGCGGCGGAACAAAAGGGTGAATATCCGCCCACTCAGGCCAGCCCAACGGGATTAATTCCGTGGTGCTGTTCAGCTTCATGGTACAGGATCCCAACGGGATCATAGAGGTATTGAGGGCCAGATCCCGGGATTCCAGATGCCGGATATACCGCATCATGCGGGTTTCCGAATGATGGCTGTTAAACACCGGATGCAACAGGTAAGGACTTTTCCTGGTCAGGGAAGCAGGGATGTTATCCAAGGAGCTATCCAGGAAGAATTTATCCGCAGCCTTTTCTTCCTGCGAGTTTAGGAACACAGACATGATCTGATCAATATCTGCCCGGGTGGTGGTCTCATTGACTGATACCCCTACTGTACCATCCGGAAAATACCGGAAATTCAGGCGTTCTCTTTCTGCCAGGCTTCTGAAATGGTCCGGACTGGACACTTCCACCCTCAGGGTGTCAAAATATCCATTATTGAGTTGCCTGAATCCCCTGGATTCCAGGGCCTTTGCCAGGCCCCGGGCCAGCAGGGAAATCCTTAAGGCAATATTTTTTAACCCATCAGGCCCATGGTAAACTGCATACAAGGCAGACATATTAGCCAGCAGGGCCTGGGCGGTACAAATATTGGAGGTGGCTTTTTCCCTACGGATATGCTGTTCCCGGGTCTGCAGGGCCATACGGAGGGCCCGTCTGCCCCCGGCATCTTCGGATACCCCAATAATCCTTCCCGGAATAAACCGTTTGAACTGTTCTGAGGCAGCCAGGAAGGCGGCATGAGGGCCTCCGTATCCAAGGGGTATCCCGAAACGCTGGGCAGATCCTACCGCCAGATCAGCTCCCAGCTCCCCTGGAGGTGTGAGCAAGGTAAGGGCTAGCAGGTCAGTGGCCATCACGACGGGAATATGCTTATGGTGGGCCAGGCCGGTGAGAACGCGATAATCCCTGACTTCCCCGTGATCATCCGGATATTGGAGGAGGATCCCGAAATATCCTTCATCCGGCTGGAAATTCCTGAAATCTCCGAAAACTAACTCAATGCCGGAGGGACCGGCGCGGCCGATAAGGATATCCCGGGTCTGGGGGAAGATCTGCTCATCCACGAAAAATTTCCGGGTGGGCTGTGATTTTTCCTTATCTACGGATCCCAGGCACATATGCATGGCTTCCGCAGCAGCTGTACCTTCATCCAGCAAACTGGCGTTCGCCAGGGGCAGGCCGGTCAGGTCACTGACCAGGGTCTGAAAGGTGAGCAGGCATTCCAGCCTTCCCTGCGCGATCTCCGCCTGGTAGGGAGTATATGGAGTGTACCAGCCGGGGTTTTCAAAAACATTACGCCGGATTACTGGAGGCAAAATAGCTGGATGATACCCCATCCCGATATAGTTTTTACATATCTTATTCTTAGCAGCCAGCTTGCGGAGCCCTTCCAGGTACTGGTACTCGCTGACCGGAGACGGGGTTTCCAGCTTACCGGACATCCGGATATCCGGAGGAATGGTCTTGTCCACCAGCCCTTCCAGGCTTTCGGCCCCGATTACCTGCAGCATCACTTTCGTATCTGCTGCCCCAGGGCCAATATGCCTGCCGGTGAATTCCTGATCCTGCTGTTCAAAAAGGTTCATGTTGGGAGGATAAAAATTGAATGGGCAAATTTAGGGCAGTTTGCCAAAACCACGGCAAAAGATACCCGGTTACCCGGTTTCTGTTTGCCTATTGATATATCTTTGGCGCATGGAGGATATACCAGATAACTGGCAGCAGCAGGCAGAAGAAAGGAAGAAGGATTACCGCCTTATGCTTGACCGGTTCAAGGGTAAAAAAGCCCGCAGGGTATTGAAGCAACTGCCTGCCCTTCATGAGGAGGCTTTTTCCCGCATAAGCTGCCAGCAATGTGCGCATTGCTGCAAAACGATCAGCCCGCGGTTCAAAACTCCGGATATCCGCAGGATTGCGAAATTCCTGCATCTGAAAGAATCCGTACTGATCGACACCTACCTGGATCTGGATGAAGAAGGAGATTTTGTGGTCAAATCCACTCCGTGTCCCTTTCTAGGAGCGGATAATCTTTGTCAGATTTATGAAGCCAGACCGGGAGATTGCCGGCAATATCCGTATACTGACAATGAAGTCCTGATCAAACGACCGGCCACCACGTGCCTGAATGCAGTCATTTGCCCCGCTGTGTACTATGTGCTGGAAAGGCTTAAAGGAATTCGTTAAAATTGGTCGATTCCGGCCATTTAAAAAAATGATCAATATCTATCATGAGATAAATCCTGAGCGTTGATGCCGATTCCTCAATAGATAAAGTATAGGTCTAAAATCATTGAGGAAAACCCCATATTTTCCGATGAGGACAATGACCATATTATCGGATCTTACTGAACACGTGGTGACCTAACCAATTTAACCTAATCCATTGCTGAAGTATTGAACTTCTATACCCGAGGATGGCAAAAACAGAAAACAGGTTCAAGGAATTGACGTATGCTAAAATTATTTATTTGATCATGGAGTATAAATTTAATGTAACTGAAATTACATTGAATTTCCTCCTGATAGCATACTAATTGGTGAGTCCGTTTAAGCAGATTATTTTACAAAAGAAGATGATTGGTCGCTTAGCCGTTTAATTCATACCCTATTCTAACATTCTGGTCCCTTTGGCAATAAATCAGCGTCTGTTCAAATACTTTCGAATTGCTTTAAACCATCTTTCTCCCATGATCATTTCTCCCTTCCTATTGGGATGAATATCATCAAACATATCCACTTCCGGATTAATCCCTGAATACTGATCAACTGCTATAACCGGCGATTCCTTTAAATTGACTCTATGCGTAAATTCAGGGATCGCGCTGTTGTATGCCAATAATAACTGGGAATAGGTCATGTCATTACCACATAATTTTTTAGAGGCCCAACGCTTACCTAAGGGTGGGATCTGGGCAATTAAAACGACGACCCGGGGGTTTTTGTTCCGAAGAACTTTCACTATGGTGTCTAGATCTGAGAATATCCGGGGAAGTTTCCGGCAATGAAAAACATCATTAGTCCCTAATTCAACTAAAACAATATCCGGAGTATAGGATTTCAACCAAATATAAATATTGCCCCGGGCACTATCCCAGACCGGTGCATGAAGAATATCCGCGGTGGTCCAACCTGAATGGCCTTCGTGATCCATATCAAAATCAGGATCCGGAACATCTGTTCCCCAGGTATTCTTATCCCAGGATCCGATAAAATCAAAATTATAATTCCCCCCATTCAATATCTTCCATAGATCTCTTCGGTAACTGTTATACTTTCCAACCCCATTGGTTATGGAATTCCCCAGGCATAGAATTCGAGTAGTTTTTCTATTGAATACGGTCAGCATATAATATTGCCGGGTCGTATCCTTCCCGCATATTGCCAATAAATGCACCGGATACTGACCCAGTATATTTGTCCTGCCTGAAATTAATCCCCCGGATGCTTCCCAATGAAGCCAGTCAGGGAGTTCTTCAGCTATAATTTTCAGGGGATATCCTGCAGAATCCATTGCTTTAACATGGTAATAATAATTTACTCCATGACGTACCCTGGTTGGCTTTTTAGAAATGAAGACCGGCTGCTTATTGATCACAGATGATTGACCAAAATCATTCCGGCAGGCCAGAATAAGTAATAAAAAAGAGACTAATAGGGAGAACCGCATATTTGGATAGATATATCCGGTATAATTCAAATGTACTTTCTTTGAACTAATAACGGAAAATATATTTATGGGTTAAAATGCAGGGACTGTACAAAATCCAATCATGGAGTTACCATAACTGTTCAGATCATTTCCCGTATTTTACTTAATTATATTAAGGAACCCTTTCCCCGAAAGATTCATCCAAAAGCATACCCTGAACCCAGGCACCATTTCTCTTCCCGCAATTATTCTGAAATTCTCACCTTAAGGAGTAAGCACTTCAATAGTTGCAAGTTTTAGCCTAAACAAAGCAGCCATGACATGAATACCGGTGATTGAAGTAAATCCAAAATATACAAGCGATTGAAGTTAAGCCTGTGTGTATTTCCATAAATTAAGCAGGTAAGTCCAATCCAGATATGCAGGCCGAAGGATGGGCCACCGGACCCATATTGGACAAACTGGGCTCCAGGTTCAAAGCTTTTCTGGACCAGTTACTTTAAATCAGTCCCAGGAAAGGGCTCCCCCTTCAGGTAGGCTCTTGCCAGTTATCACTCTACAGGCTTGATTTAGTAAAATTCTTCCTAATGCTGGTTACCCTGTCCATTAATCTGGTAACATCCCAGGTCAGATCCAGGGGGAGTTACTTCTGTTGCTCCATAAACCGGATCAATTGGAACAACAACCAGGGGATGAATGTTGATATCTCCCTTACCGATGAGTGGTGAATTCGGTTGCAGGTGGAAATTATAATTTCCGATACTGGAAATATCCCATGGCTGATATCCATTGGTTACAGGAAGCGGGTAATTGATGAACAAAGGGTTTAGCTTTTGTACGGCATTGCTACCATCATATAATTCCCCATAGCTGTAATCTGCAGGCAGATATGTGGTGGGATCAGGTAAATCCGTGGACTGTGGTTTGGTACAAACCGGTCCGAAAGTGAAAAACTGATTGGCAATATCCACAGAATCAGCCCATTGATAGTTATTCCCGTAAGTGAGGTTAGCCGTATCTGCAGCAGGACTGTTGACCACTCGGTAGCCTACCCGGCAATTGATTGAAACATTATTGTAAAAAGCCCCTTCAGCGCCTTCTTCAAAATCAATGGTTGACCCCCTCTGACCCGGAATAACCTGTATACCGCAATTGACAAATGTACTGTTATACATCACAATATCCGTTTCCGGAGATCCGATCTTCTGCCCCTTGTTCGATGCCTTTTGTCCATTATATGCAGTGCCAATGAAAAAATTATACGCCATCGTGCCAACTGTCCCACCTTTCACATTCACGATATCCCCCCCCGTTCCCCCGTTTTTTTCAAAGGTATTCCTGAATATAAATATTTTACCACTTGATATCCGTAATCCATCATCTGTCCCTCCCCATAACCAGGAGTCTTCCATAATGAAATCGCCATTGGGGTTTTGAAATAAAATATTAAAAGAAGTGCCGGCGCTCTGGTTAACAGATGGGCCCACGACATTGCCATAAGACGCACCTGCAAAATCAATATGGGTCCATTTAAGCACACACATAGTGCAGGAAGTATCACAGATTATACCTCTCCATAAGCCAATATGTGCAGAATCCTCATCAAGGGGTATACCCGGAGTTGTGTTTTTTTCAACACCCGGAACAGTCATAAAAATTGGCTGTGCTTTAGTTCCTATACTTGCCAGTACTCCTCTAACCACAAGGCCTGCACTATTCAAAAAGTTAAGGGTGACTCCTGGCTGGATCATCAGGGTATCCCCTTTATTGATATACACAGTTGAATCAATAGTATAGGTGTTACCGGTTAGCATGACTCCTTTTATTGGGCCACCCAAAGGGGTGGAAGGGCTCACTGTTTTACCTGAAGGAAGGATGTACTTATATATATTTGCCTGATCATTAGCCCATTTGTTACAGCTGCAGGCTATTAAAACACAGAAGAACAGCATCGGATATACCAGGTTTTTTTTCATATTATATTTTTATTATTTGTTTAATTTAAAATTCCGTCGATTAAAATTTATATCTGATCCCACCGAGAAAGCTCAACTTATAAATATCCTTCTGTACAATGGTGGAATTAATATCATTACCCTGAAAAGGAAGCTTATAATTGCCTGAAAACTGCTTATTGACCACACTGGGCGCTGTTTTCATATATAGTTCATTCGGCGCATTGTTGAGATTATTGATTTTAAGGGAAAAGTAAAAATGTCTGGTTAACCTTTTTTCGAGTGAGAAATCAAGCTGGCTGTAAGGCTTTTGCCAGATATCCAGGTTATAATACTGAGAGACTTGGGCTATCCGGTCACCGGTATAGGCAAATGCAAGCTGCATGTCCAACCCTATTTTAGGGTTTTTATAAAGCAGAGATATATTCCCTACGTTATCTGCCTGCCCTTGCAAAGGCCTGGTTTCTGAAGTACTGTCTGTTTGAGATCCGATTCCCGGGGCATAATAATACAGCAATTTTTTTGTGGTAACCTGCGAGTGGGTATAAGTATAATTTATGGAAAAACCGAACATCCCGAAATACCTGGTAAATACTGCTTCAAAACCATAATTGGTGGCCTTATTCACATTTTCAGGCTGAATGAACTCAGCGGTGGGTCCACCGTTTGTAGTTACAAAATATTCAATCGGGTTTCTCAGCAACTTATAAAACACGCCAAGTAATAGTTCATCTGCAGCCCCTGGAAACAAGCCATACCGAAGATCCAGGTTATCTGCCCGGACATGCTTCAGGTAAGGGTTCCCAATTTCAGTAAATACCTCTCCCGGAACGATATAGGGGTCAATCTCTCCGAAACCAGGACGGCTGATTGATTTAAAATAAGAAAGACGCAGGTCCTGAATGTCATTGATTAAATATTTGAAATGAATGCTGGGCAGTACATCAGTATAATGGATGGTACCACTGCGGCCGTTAAATGAAACTGGCATTACGGTATTATATTCCTGTTGCGTGTTTTCAATCCTTACTCCTCCAAGTACTTGTAAAGATCTGACCAGTAGGAACTTAGCTTGAATATATCCAGAAGTGATCTTCTCATGGGCAGTATAAAAATTGGCATTTAGGGCAGTAATGTTTCCCGTGCCGTTCGTTGCCGGGCTGAAAGCAAAGGGAATCGAATCAATTGCCGTATATGGCTGTGCCGTAGTATAGGTTGGGGTCAAATTATAGCTGTTATAATAATTTTTTCTCGTTTTAAACCGGATCAGCCCCCCTCCTTCAAATTCCACATTCCGATTAATTATATTTGCATCATAGGTCAGGTTCAGATAGCCATCCCAATCCTGATCGGTATTATGCTGCCATACCCTGCTCATACTTGTTCCATATGTCGTGGAATCTACCTGCTGAATCATTCCGTTGGGATTGAGTAAGACATTGGCATTGAAATCATACCAGGCCATATCAGGCACTTGATTCCTGGCAATAGAGTACACGGCGTCCCAATCCAGCTTAAATCTGTTTCCCAATTGATGAACCCCATGTAGGGTGGCATTATAAATATCTTGGATCTGCCACCTGCTTCTATGCTCCACATCCACATCTTTACTGGTGGCCGAGGAATTGGTCCCTACTATGGTATCGATTGTATAGCGGGTTTGAAATTCATTTTCATGTACATAAAGATTGAACAATGATATCTCATTATGGTCATTGATGATGTAATCGATTTTATTCTGAATACCTAACCGGTTGGTTTGAACGGAATATTGCCTGTCGTAGGCATCAGTGAAAACGGGAGTATTTGCCACAGGGACATCTCCGGGTTGTGCACTTGGGACCAGGTATTCAGAGTTTGAGCCCCTATAAAAATTCTGATAATTGACAGCTAAAATGGCTCCAAGCCTTTTATTTCGGGTACGGCTACCTATAGTAAACCCGATCATACTATTTACCGGAATTGAAAGATTTGAATAATGAAGATTCCCTAAAGGGAAATCCTTAGCCGTCGCTGCGTAATTATTCCCATTAATTTCCGCAGGTGATTTTTTATTAATTACAGAATGATTGAATGCACTGAAAGACCTGTTTGAGAATAAAGTGGAATAACCACCTGACACATTGACTTTAAATAAGAACTGATCCGGCGCACTTTTCATGATCAAATTCATGGTACCCCCTATGGCATCCCCTTCCATATTGGGAGTCAGTGACTTGGTTACCACCAATCTTTCCAGCATCCCCGACGGAAATATATCCATAGGTATAAACCGGTATTTGTCATCCGGACTGGGAATCTCAACCCCATTTACCAGGGTATTATTATACCGCTGAGCCATACCCCGGATGATTGCATAACGACCTTCACCAGCTTTGTTTCGTTGGACGGTGATACCACTTATCCGCTGCAATACATTGGCAACCGTAACATCAGGAAGCAACCTGATGGTATTTTGAGAAAGAATATTTTGTATCCCGATACCATTCTTTTCCAAACTTACCACCCCTTCATCGGTCGTAGGATTAAAATGCCTGGTAATTTGAACCTGCTGAAGGAGGTTAATTGCAGGCATCAATCTGATAATGATTTTACTTTCTTTTCCAACCCCGCTAACTTTCACCTTAATAAGATCAGATTGTAAATAGCCTAAATCCTTCGCAAAAATCTCATAATTTCCCGTGGGTACATTCCTGATGATGAAACTACCGTCAAGATTGACAATTGCGGAATATTTTGTGTTTTTTATAATGACACTTGCCCCTATCAGCGGATCCCCGGATCGGGAATCCATAACTTTTCCCCTGATGATACCTGCTTGAGAGAAAGTAAAAATACAGCCTAGTAACGGGAGAAATAAAATCTGCCTGGATAAATTTCTATTCATTTGATTAAAATTTCCATGAAGGTATTGTCAATGGAAATTCTTATTTAAGCCTCCAGTAAGAATTCACATTTTATTCATAGAAACATAACTATAAAATAATATTCCGATCTGTGGTTCTGATTCCGCAAAAGACCAGTCGGTATTTATATTTTACAGCCTAATCATTTAAAGGAGTCCGAAATCAAGATTTAATTTTGGATATTATCAAGTCTTATAAGAAGCCATGAGGAGAGAATATATTTATTTTTATATCGGCTTTATGCAGATTACCCAAATATTTAGCATCACCTGTTGCTTTTCCATTTGAGATACCGGTCAAAATTCATTGGATAGCCAAGTTACTTCCATGGCAGTTTACCCTTAATTCCTGCGAGATCAGTCTGATACAGATAGAAAGCAACTTTCAGGGATTCCTGGGGCTAAGGATAATCCAATTTCCTGCTGCCAGCATCATTTATTAATGGGCTTTATTTTCCAAATTTATATAGGGATAGGAAAATGATTTTCTATTTTTTTGAATAGGAACCGTTTCGTTCCCCAGAAGCAATGGTAGTTTCCTTTTTAGCATTAACCTTCAACTTAACGCAATTGTAATGTTTCAACCTAACTTCCATGATTACCTCTTATTGCTTAATTTATTACAGCCATTAAACTGAGTGATGTCCTTCCTTAAGTTTAAAATAAAAATAATTTTAGAACACTAACCTAAGGATAGCGTTTTTTCCTGCACCAATCACTAAGGAATGTCAAGCCCATTTTTTCATAAAATAGGGAATGGAAAGCTTGGAATCATAAAATACGAAGGAATGGAAATCAACCCGGAATAATTCCCGGATTATAATCAGTAAAGTTAGAATATCAGTAGGAAAATTACTCAGGGTAAAATAAAAGCATATTTTCTGGAGTACACTTCTGAAAACCAATCAGGTTCAAGCGGTAAATTCTTTGTAGTGAGTGACCCTGACGATTATTTGTAAACAGGGTTATACAGGGTATTGGAAGGAACGGGAACATCGGGTTTCCCCTTATACCGATGTGCATAAAGCCCAAGGGTCATTCCAAGAAATAATGCTAAAGTGATACCAATAGAAACATAAAACATAAACCGGGAAGTAGAAACCCAATTTGTGCTGATATCTTTGGGAGACCTTGTTATATTTGTCTGTTCCATGAAATTTTCCTTTTATCGCTCAAAATTACATATTAAAAGAATAAGCACATACTTTTTGTCAAAAAAAACCAAGGTCACTGAATCGTTTTTTTTGCATAACATAATATTTCCATATAATACTATTTGGGTATATCCCCGGAAGTTCAGTAAGGCTCCTTTTTGCTTGGATAGAATGTCCTGATGACTTTGCATTAAATTTCCTTAGCCATTTCCGGTATTCCCGGTGAGCCATGATTATTGCCCTGAAAGTCGAATAATTACCTTGCATAAGGCTTTTTACAGCCGCCATCCTGTCCAAATATTTTCTGAAAAATAGTACTGAACTTTTACCTTTTAATGGAAGGTTCTTAGTTAACATGATCAAATTATTCCGATAATTAAGGAATGTTTTCCTGGGATCACTCCTGGATAAGCTTCCGCCTCCAATATGATAAACTACCGATTCAGGACAATAGCAAATTCTATATCCTGCCAAGTGTATTCTCCAGCATAAATCAATCTCCTCCATATGCGCAAAAAAATTGTCATCCATACCCCCTAAAGAATGATAAACGGATGATCTGACAAACATCGCCGCTCCAGATGCCCAGAAAATTTCATTGACCTGATCATACTGGCCCCTATCTTCTTCAATCGTATCAAAAATCCTTCCCCTGCAAAAGGGATACCCGTATTTATCCATATACCCACCAGCTGCACCAGCATATTCAAAACAGGATCTCCGGTAAAATGCTTTAATTTTCGGCTGACATACCGCAATATCGGGTTGTTTAAACATGAGTGTTACGATAGGTTCTATCCAACCGGATTCGACTTCCACATCCTGATTTAAAAGCACATAAAAATCAGCTTTTATTTGTTTGAAGGCCTGGTTGTACCCACCGGCAAATCCTACATTTACCTGATTGGAAATGATACCTACCTGAGGAAAATTAGTTTTCAGGAATAAAACGGTATCATCCGTGGATGCGTTATCAGCCACATAAATTGAGAGGTTTAAATATGTGGATTTGCAAACCGAAGGAAGGAATTTGGCCAGGTAGTCTTTCCCGTTCCAGCTTAGGATTACAATAGCCACTGAAGGAAGTTGACTAGTCTGGATACTGGACAAAAGTATAGATTTGATCCAAAAATAAGGGAGTTGAGTGAATTAAATACAGATAAACCACATAAGTGCAGATATATTCGAAAGTCATGGTAATCGCCTATTTTTAATCTAAATAGCAGGCATGTTCAAGTATCGTTTTACATGGAGGACTTTCCTGGCATTCGCAGCGATTTTAATTATTGCTGCGACTATTTTTTATGTAAATACACTTGCCAGGAATATGGAAACTGAGGCAAAGAAAAAGGTACAGGAATGGGTCGAAGCATATAAAGAACTCCAGCAGGCACCGCCAGACGCCAACCTGACCCTAATCACACAAATCATTACCAATAATAATTCCATACCGGTGATAGGGGTCAATGAAAAGGATAGTATTATTGGATATAGCAATCTGGATTCCGTCCGAGCGCTTAATGATCCGACTTATCTTAGACAGGAGCTTAACCTGTTCAGATCAGAACATGCTCCAATCCTGGAACAATACAATCCCAAAATAAACAGTGCTAGACATCTTTTCTATTATGGAGATTCCACACTTTTAAAAGAGATCAGGTATTATCCCTTTGTGCAGTTATTCATTGTCTCCCTTTTCATTATAGTAACGCTGATAGCCCTGAGTTCTACTAATAAATCAACTCAGAACCAATTATGGGTTGGTCTGGCCAAGGAAACTGCCCACCAGTTGGGAACACCTCTTTCTTCCATGGAAGCCTGGTTCGAAATGCTTAAGGAAAGAAAGGAAAATGAGGCAATTGTCTCAGAACTTCATAAAGACCTCGGTCGTTTGAATCTCATAACTGACCGTTTTTCAAAAATCGGCAGTATCCCTTCCCTGGAAGAACGGGAACTAGTTTCACAAATTTCCGGCATTGTGAACTATATACGCAAAATGGCCCCACAGAAGGTGCAATTTTCCATTCTGACCCATGGAGATAATGATATATCAGCTATGATTTCCCCGCCACTTTTCGATTGGGTAATCGAAAATCTGCTGAAAAATGCCTTGGATGCTGTAGAGGGTTCAGGAAATATCACTATTGAGATAAAAAACTTACCGGCAACCATTTGGATAGATATTATGGATACTGGTAAAGGGATTCCTGTTTCAAATATTAATAAAGTGTTCAAACCAGGCTTTTCAACTAAAAAAAGAGGATGGGGTTTAGGGTTATCGCTTTCTAAAAGGATTATTGAGTCATATCATAAAGGCAGACTTT
Organism: Chitinophagaceae bacterium; assembly: GCA_035533815.1. Taxonomy (GTDB): domain Bacteria; phylum Bacteroidota; class Bacteroidia; order Chitinophagales; family Chitinophagaceae; genus JANWKA01. Next base: position 455 of record DATLTB010000089.1, on the reverse strand, counting down.
TGGTAAAAACTACTGAAATTGGTAAGGGTACAACGTTCCGGATTATGTTGCGAAAGTGAATTAGTTTATATTTATATTTGTCACCCAATTGTTGCGGCGGTGGCGAAACTGGTAGACGCACTACTTTGAGGTGGTAGCGCCCGAAAGGGTATGGGAGTTCGAATCTCCTCTGCCGCACAAGCCAATAATTGAACAAGTTATTGGCTTTTTTATAAAAAAGTATTCATATTATCCTTTTTGATTAACCCGAAACTAATTTGAAGTCAGGCTTGTAGGGTTTAATTATTAATTTTTACATTTTTATGCTTAGTTAATGAGGATGCCTGAATAACGTTGACTTTTTTAAAGGTAATATATTATTACTATTATTAATATTTTCTTTGTTACTTTCTTTTACAATTCACATTCGTTTTTGTGGATAACTCTGCAGATGCTTTGTAGATGCAGGTTATAGG
>DATLTB010000088.1:0-7167 GCA_035533815.1 Chitinophagaceae bacterium | reverse complement strand
ACCGGAGCAGGATGGACTGGACTTCATTGACCCGGCAAAAATCGCCGATGATCTGTTCTCCCATCTGCTTGGTCCGGGCATACGGAGACTGCGCTTCTCCATAAGGGGTGGTCTCGATGACCGGCAAAGCACTGGTGTTGCCGTAAACCGAACAGGAGGAAGAGAAAACCAGGTTGGGCATCTCAAATTCCTGTATGCATTTCAGGATATTGATCAGGGAATTGAGGTTGTTTTCATAATAGACCAGGGGCTTCTCCACTGAATCAGGAACAGTCTTATAAGCCGCGAAATGAATGACCCCCATGATATCCCGGTTTTCCTGGAATACGGCGTGGGTATCATCAAATATGCATAGATCCACCTTATAGTTCTTGACTTTTTTCCCGGTGATCCGTTCGATTCCGGCCAGCAGCATCGGGGTGGATTTGGAGTTATTGTCCACCGAGATCACTTCAAATCCGTGGTCAATCAGGTCCACAATGGTATGGGCTCCGATATATCCGCAGCCTCCGGTAACCAAAACTTTGCTCATGGGGTAAGAATGGATGTGATTGGGCATGTAAACCAATGGATTTAAATCAGGGTTCAAGGAGCTGCATCAGGTATTCCCCATACCCGCTTTTAAGCAAAGGCTGCGCGATCCGGGCCAGGTCATCGCGGGAAATAAATCCCTTTCGGTAAGCGATCTCCTCGATACAGGCAATCTTGATCCCCTGTCTTTTCTCGATCACCTGGACGAAAATGGAAGCTTGCATCAGGGAATCGAAGGTCCCGGTGTCCAGCCAGGCTGTTCCCCGGTCCAGAATGGCTACTTTCAGGATGCCCCTTTTCAGGTATTCCCGGTTAACATCGGTGATCTCTAATTCCCCCCTCGGGCTGGGCCGAAGGCTGCGGGTGATGTCCACCACACTGTTATCATAAAAATACAGGCCGGGAACAGCATAGTTGGATTTTGGATTACTGGGCTTCTCCTCAATGGAAACAGCCTTCATATCCTGGTCAAATTCCACCACTCCGTACCTACCCGGATCCGATACATGGTATGCATATACGATCCCGCCCAGGGGGTCGATATTCTGTTTCAGCCGCTCCTGGAGCCCGGTCCCGTAGAAAATATTGTCTCCCAGGACAAGGGCGACTTTTTCGGTGCCGATAAAATCCGCTCCGATGATGAAGGCCTGGGCCAGCCCTCCGGGAGCTGGCTGCTCTGCATAGTCCAGGTTCAGCCCATACCGCTGGCCGTTTCCCAGAAGTCTGGTGAATAGCGGCAGGTCCTGTGGGGTGGATATAATCAGGATATCCCGGATACCAGCCAGCATGAGTATGGACAGGGGATAATAGATCATCGGCTTATCATATACCGGCATGATCTGCTTGCTGATCGCAAAAGTGATGGGATGCAAACGGGTGCCGGATCCGCCGGCCAATATGATTCCTTTCATGGCTACCCTTGAATTCCTGCAAAAATAGGGGGATAATTGGATTGATGGCTTTTTACCGGATCAGCGGGTAAAAATACCTCCGGGGAAAACATTCCCGGATGACCCCAAATGATGATGATAACTTAATGTCCAGCAAATATCTCATTAACAGGAGGATCGTTCCTTTGTAAAAGTCTATCCGCCAATATCCTATGGAGCAGCCGGCCAGGGCAGTAGAAATAGTGGTCATTGCTGATGTCCATCTGGGGACCTTGGGTTGCCATGCGCGTGAACTGGCCCGCTATTTATCGCAGATCAGGCCACGTATCCTCATCCTGAACGGGGATATCATAGATATCTGGCAGTTCAGGAAACGCTATTTCCCCGCTTCCCATACCCGGGTGATCCGCAGGATTCTCGAAATGACCGGAGAAGGAACGACCGTTTATTACCTGACCGGCAATCATGATGAAGCCCTGCGCAAATATGCCGGTTTTTCTCTCCCCAACCTGAATATTGACAACAAACTGGTCCTGGAAATCGATGGCCGGACCCATTGGTTTTTCCATGGAGATGTGTTTGATGTCACCATGAAAAAATCCAAATGGCTGGCGAAGCTGGGAGGCCAGGGGTATGATCTGCTTATCCTGATCAACCGCTTGGTGAATGTTTTGCTGGAAAAAATGGGCAGGGAAAAAATGTCATTTTCCAAAAGGGTGAAAAATAGCGTGAAGCAGGCGGTGATGTTTATATCCGGATTTGAATCCCTCGTATCATCCATTGCCGCTGACCAGGGATATGATATAGTCTGCTGCGGGCATATCCATCATCCCTGTATCCGGGAGATCTATTCTGAAGGCAAATCCGTGTTATACCTGAATGCCGGGGACTGGGTGGAAAACCTGACCGCCCTGGAATACGATGCGGGAAAATGGTCGCTTTACCAGCATCCGCTAAAGGATACCGGGGATGAAGATCACCTGGATGAATCCGGATCAAAAACAAAAACAGGGCTGATCCCGGTATAGCCATGCGCTGTAGTAAAAAACTCCGGCTGCTGATCCGGGGTATGTTATTGATCAGGAATCCCCTCACTTGCCAGGTCAGAAAGCTCAATCCTTCATACCTGGACCTGGAGGAATGGGCTGGTCAACCTGGATTCAAATGGCCGCGCCCCCTGGACTTGATCAGTTTCCCTGGAAGCGCAAATCCGTGGAAGGATTTCCTGCAGGAGCCGGGGTCGCACCAGCGACGCCCGGTCAGGGAACGGCCGGCCTGCCTGCTTAATTCCTTGAAACTGTGGCCAATCTTTTAAGCTGTTCCTGGGGGCCGACTAAACGGCGTTGGTAGGTATTTGGGAATATCCCCTTTTACCTCCCGGATCTGGGGGGGGCATCGAAAATGATCAGGACGCATCGCTCCTGTCTGAAAATGGATCCTGGCATGGCCCTGCTGATCATATTTACCGTTCAGTTAAAATGAACAAACCAGGCAATGGCCTTATTTATTCTGCCCCTGGTACAGATTGGCAGCTGGCATTCCGTTCCCTGACTCCGAAAGTAAAGGGGTCATTGAAAAAGGATCATTTACCAGCAGCCTTTTATCCCTTTTAACTTTTAGTAAAACAATCTCTGATTAAAAATCTCCGTTTTGGTAACAATTAGTTTACCCTCCGGTAAACCACATATCAAATCAGGATAAGAACTTTACCTGCAGAATATTATGTCCGTGAAAGTGTTGAGGTTTCATCCCCTCATGACCATGTCCCTGATCAGGCTGCAGTTCCGTAAACTGCTGCACTGCGATGTCACCATCTATATTTTGCACAGTCCGGCAGCAGCTTTTCAAACCCTGCAGGAGGCCGGTTTCCCCGGAGATGTACTTCAGGAATACCCGATCGATGAAACGCTGACCCTTCGCGAATTCGAAGGAGAGCTGGCCGAAAAATTCCACCTGCAGATTGAACTTAGCGGGGAGGGTCAGAAACCGTTTTCTTCCAAATCGATCAGGCTATACCAGCTCCCCATCCGCAGCCATTCTCCGGAAGCCATCCCGGGCCCGGACCTTTGGGCTGAATGGCCGGGCAGGATTCCCCTGGAAGACCCGAAGGACTAATCCTTTCCGGCTTCCAGCGTGAACACGAAGGTGGATCCGATATCCGGTTTGCTCCTGGCATTGATGGTCTGGCCATGAGCTTCAATGATATGTTTAACGATGGCCAGACCCAGTCCTGTGCCCCCTGCATCCCTGCTCCTGGCCCTGTCGGTGCGATAAAACCGCTCGAATATGCGGGGCATATGCTCCTCGGAAATTCCCAGCCCGTCATCTGATATCTCCACCAGGATCCGCTGTCCGTCCAGGGCATAGAAACCGGCAACCGTGCTTCCGTTAAGCTTGCCGTACTTGATGGAATTATCCAGGAGGTTGATCAGGACCTGGCGGATCTTCTCTTTATCCGCATAGACATAGATGGAAGGAGATTCACAGCCTTTTTTGACCGAAAACCGGATCTCTTTCCGGTTGGCCTTCAGGGAAAGGGTGTCAAACACATCTTTAACCAGGTCCTGGATCACGAAGATTTCCTTATTGATCTTCACTTCCCCGCTTTCCAACTTGCTGATCTCATCCAGGTCATCAATCAGGTTACAGAGCCGGTCAATGTTTTTGGAAGCATTGCTCAGGAACTGGCGGTTCACCTGACTGTCCCCGATGGCTCCGTCCAGCAGGGTATGGACATATCCCTGAATCGAGAATACGGGGGTCTTCAGCTCATGGGCCAGGTTAAGCAGGAATTCTTTGCGGAACTTTTCATTGCGCCGCAGGTTGTCGATCTCATCCTTGCTCTGGATGGCCCATTGTTCCACGTCTTCGCTGACTTCATCTATGGATCTGCGTTGAGGGGCAGCTTTGCTGTAGATCTTTTCCTGCCGGGTCCCCATGGTCTGGAAGATGAACTTGTAGATCAGCATGATCCTGCGGTTGATGAAGCGCTGGAGGGTAAAAAGGAAAATCCCGTAGGAAAGAAAGAAGGTAAAACCGAAAGCCACCGCGAACCATACCCAGGATGCCCTGATGAACTGGCTGGCAGCAGCCAGGCAGGTGGAAAGTACCAGGGCCATAAAAGCGGAAAGCTGCTGTGGCGTGAGGTTTTTGGTCTGGAGCATGGACGGCACCCCCCGGAAGGAATGGCCTCAAAATTAACCGATTTCCCCTTACCTGCCAGGGCTGAATTTCAAACAAGGACAAGGAAGAATGACTAAGGAAGATTGAAGTGAGGTATCAAATATCGAATTTATAGCCTACCCCTTTCACTGTGGTGATCAGGTCCATGCCCACCTTCTGCCGGATCTTGCGGACATGCACATCAATGGTGCGGTCCCCCACGATCACTTCAGTGCCCCAGACCTGGTTGAGTATCTCATTGCGCAAAAACACCCTTCCGGGTTTGGAAGCCAGCAACTGCAGGAGCTCAAACTCCTTTTTGGCCAGGAATATTTCATTCCCGTGGCTGGTCACACTGTATTTTTCCCGGTCAATGGTTAGCCCTTCAAACTGAAGGACCACTTCTTCCGGTTTTGCAGTTCTCCGGAAAAGGGCGTTGATCCGGCTGACCAGCAGCCTGGGCTTGATCGGCTTGGCGATATAATCATCTGCACCGATATTCAGCCCTTCTATTTCTGATTTTTCATCCCCCAGGGCAGTTAAAAATAAGATCATGGTATCCTTGAACTCCGGCAGGGTGCGCAGCTCATTGCAGGTCTCCAGCCCGTTTTTATTGGGCATCATGATATCCAGCACCACCAGGTCAGGCTTGAACTGCTGGGCTTTCTGGATGGCTTCCACTCCGTCCCTGGCCTGGAAAGTCAGATATCCGGCATTTTTCAGGTTGTAGCTGATGATCTCCAGGATATCCGGTTCATCATCCACAATAAGTATTTTCCCTCCTGACTGATCCATAGGGCCCCTGTTTAACCCGTAAAACTACTCCTGTGGTACCGCACCAAAAGAAAGATAGCGTTATTTAATTGTTAACAAAAGTTTAACCCTGGGGATTTTGATTTTTAAGGGGTTAGACTTGATTCGGTAATTGGTTGTAAATTTGGCGTTTCAAACTGATTTACCCTATGAAAAGGATCCCTTGCCTGCTTTTTGTGATCCTCATAGGTTTTGGCAAAAGCAGGGCAGCGGACACCACAGGTTTACAAATTCCCATTGGAAGACAGTGGATTCATGAAAATATTGACCAGTCCCAGGGAGATGCTGTCCGCATGATCACCAATCCTGCGGACAGCAATTATTATACGTCCAATACGGAAGCAGGGGCTTCCCTGCATGCGATGACTACGGAGGTGAACCGGATTCAAACCGGCATAGAACAAGCAGATCTGGGCACGCGCAAAACCATGGTTTACCTCAGCGCGCTGAACAATACCCTCCGCCAGTTTGTAATCCAGGTCCGCAGCAGACAGGTCAGTCCTGCCCAGGCCCCGCTCCTTATCCGAAATTTCCGGGATATGATGGCCGCGGATATGCGGGACACCAGCGTAGCCGGAGCTGTGGCCAATGTCCCCTACCAGATCGCCAGCATCAACCTGGAAGGGTTCAACCAGAACTACGGTTACCGGGTGGGACAGTCCATCATTTACCGGGAATATGCAGTTGCACATCCGGACAGCGTGCTGGGCAAATTACTGGATAAATATGCCGGTTTTCTGAATGAACCCTTTACCGATACGATCATCGCCAGGATCGCCAGGGATTATCCGGTGCAGGTGTATACCTATGCCACTTCCTTCACCCCGGTGGGGCATGCCGTACGGCACAACCAGGATCCCCTGGTCCGGCAGATCGTGAAGATCGGGCAGTCCCCCGATGCGATCAGGCTGCTGCCATTCCTGGACTACCTGGCCTCCGGCAAGTTCACCATTGCAGGGCTGGAAAAGATATGCGCGGATGATGATGCGTATTATGCCCTGATCGTCAAAACCGTCATGGATATGAACCGAAGGACCCTGGCGCATACCCATGTGATCGGCCTGAAAACGATGGAAAATGAAATAAAAACACGTTCCCTGAAATATGTGCGGCTGATCAATGACCTGCATGAAAGCCCCGACCCTGTCCGGTTTGCCTGCGTGGACAATTTCACTCCAGAGCAGATTTATTATATGATCATCAACAGCGAAGAAGAGATCTATACCTCCAGCTATGTAGGCGTTTTCAACAGGATGATGGCAAAAATGCATCCTCCCCAGGGAGACGGCCTGCTCATGAAAGTCTATTTCGACAAATTCAGGAGATTCATTTCCATGGCTGCAGGTTATAACACCCTGGACACTTTCCTGAAATCCATGGATGAAAGTAATGCCACCACGCTGATGCAGTATTTCATGGCAGGGCTGGAAAAAACACCCGATATAGAAGATGCCGTGGATGTGGCCAATGCTTTCGGCAGCATCCATGATCCCAGGCTCAAGAAGTTCCTGGAACGGCAGGTGGATATGAACTATCTCCGCGTCATGCATGAAGGCAATGACCGGGGAAAAGTGATCTATGCCATCCTGGCCAAGCTTTTTGCCGGAAGGGAAAGCTCGGATAAGGACTCGGTCTGGGCCAAGGATATAGCGGATAAGTTTAACCTGCCTCCCCTGGATATGGTTCCCTTCAGCAGCCTGCTCAGTGATTCAGGGAAGATGGTTTACGAGGAGGCTTTTTTTTATGCCGACAAGGATGGTTATGCCTCCTT
>DATLTB010000087.1:0-37648 GCA_035533815.1 Chitinophagaceae bacterium | reverse complement strand
TATGGGTTTCAACGGTCAAGATCATCCGCACATTCTGTTGGTATTACAATACAAAATAATCCCAGGCCCCATTTTACCGTTTGGCAAATTAATGTTTCCATTTTCTGTAAGCAAATCATTACCTCTGCTTTGGGTATTGGGTATCATGACCTGAGCCGGTCATTACTATTCGCAGAATATCCATGCTTTTTCATTTCTTTCTTATATCCTCTATTTCTCGTTTAATAAAGGCTGCACAAGCTTAAGTTATATCAAGGTATTCGGTTGCTTTTAAATCTTCATTGGTAGGGAAATAATCTACAATATATTTCATATCTTTATTTTGTTTAAAAAACCAACCTGAAGTTGGGTTTGAAATAACATTTGCAATTGCTTCGCGAGTGTTAATTGCCAAATTATCATCTACAATCGATGACATCACTCCAGCAACAAAACCATCCCTTACTTTATAGGCGGATTTCACATTATCCAAAAAGCCATGTCCTGGAGCATTATCGTCATCTTCGTCATCTGGACCATTTCCTTGTGGGCCCTTAAAATTGGCGGGGGTATCAAAAATGGAAACATAGCCCGACCACTGTTCCATGTTCTCAGCTTCCGGATCTATCTCCCAACCTCTTCCTATCTGAGCATCTAAATCTGTTAAATCTACCTCGTATTCATCCAAGCCGAAGGATATGTCCAGTTCTATGTCGTTATACTTGGACTTATTCTCCAGCCTGAGCATAGCTTGCTTAGAGATGGCAGCCATAGATAGGCCAAAGGGGTAGTAATTACAATGCATATTATAATACCCAAACGGATTTGTCTGTTGCAGTTTCCAGAGTCATTGTCAAAGAACTACACTCACTTTAAAAGTACTCGATTTTTTTGTTTTCAATTAAAAAAGAATACCCATGATGAAGGTTTCTGGTTTGGCATTGTGGTAGATAGCTCTCACGGTTTGGGATCTATGTTGGTAATCGGGAAGGCAAAGTCTGTCTTTACTTTGCACAGATAATATATCTGTTCCGTTTTAATTTCCAATAATGTTTCTAAAATTATGCTATCCCTTGTCAATTTTGAAATTTTACTTTTTAAATTGTTTTGTTCGTTTGCATCAGTAACAAGAAATATTTTTTCAAGGAATATTTTAAAGCAAAAAATGTATTAACCTTGCAATCAAAAACCACATATTGATTTTGTTAAAAAGTTAGATGTGGATAATCATCTGTTTTTGAATTAGAACATCATCTCCCAATTATTGAATACAGATTATTTTCAGGTGTTTTAATTGCTATGCAAGAAATAAACAATAGTGGGCCTAAAATAATATATTTAGAATGCTTCATTCTTAATAGGCATCGGTGATCAGTCTGAGATAACAAAACCCCTCCTGCATGGATATATTGGTAACATCACATTATATATTTTAACACATGAATAGCCAATTCATAGCTCTTTTTTGTAACTTAGCGGAGTGAAAAGTAGCAAACAAAAATGACTTGATTTTGAAGTTGACAAGCTGACAAACTCCATTGAAAATATAGTTTCAAAAGACAGTTTCTCGACTGATATTACTTTAATTACAAGGGCTGACCTCAAAACAGTAACAAAGAAAAATGGCTGGCAGTTTGATTGGAAACTTGAATTTAAAGAGCCTGCAAGAGACGTTTATAAACTGACTATCGTGAATAATCAATTGATTATTCAGGGATTGATTAGTCTTGTAGTAAAGTCTGATCATATTTATATGCATTTGGTTGAAAGTGCGCCTTTCAATAAAGGCAAGAAAAAAACCTACGGAGGAGTTCCAGGCAACTTAGTTGCGTTTGCTTGCAAACTTTCATTTCAACGTGGACACAATGGGAATGTTTCGTTTATTTCCAAAACACAGCTTGTTCAACATTACATTGATACTTTAGGTGCAGTGTACTTTGGCGGACGGGTAATGGTTATTAATACAAATGCAGCATTGAAATTAATCAACAAATATTTTCAAAATGAAAAGTAAAGTAAAAGAACTTGATGTTGACTTTATTGGCGGGAAAGGTCCACTGACGAAAGAAGAACAACAAAAAGTTAGCGAGTATTTTAAAACTCAAAAACAAAAGCAAGTAAAGAAACATGCTTGTACAACTAAGACATTACAACATAAAAATGCTATTGCTTGATTCTATTGATAATCTCGGCGTGTGGACGTAGCAATAACGCTATTTGTATTTTTGCGTAAGTAAATTGAAATTGCCGTAACTCAATATTTAATATAATGAAAATCACAGTTTTATATATCCTCGTAAGTACGGATGGACAATCCGACAAAGGATACTCGCAGCGCAGTCTGGAAGAACTGTTACGCAAGTATTGCGACATTACCACATTGCTATTGGCAAAATGATATTTGAAGACCATTTTGCAAAGACTTTTGAACTACAGTAACGGAAATCTTATCCATTAGAACTACGCAAATGTTAAAAATATATGCAATCTGGTTTTATTCCTGAAATGGGATTGGTTTAGTCGCAATGCCGGAGATGCCTACCAGATGATAAACACGCTTCGAAAATTAGGTGTAGAGCCGTAGGCTTTAGAACAATCATTGGATTTATCTATCCCTGAAAAATAATGATGCTGCCTTTTTATTTAACTGCTCCAGAGGTGGAAAATGACAGACGGGCATTAAATGTTATTCATGGAATGAGAAGAACAAGAAAAGAAGGGCGTTATATGGGATCTGCTACTATTGGAAATATCAATAAGACAGATGATACCGGTATAAAATATATTGGACAAAAAATGATTCGGAGGCATCCACCATAAAGTAGGCATTTCAGGAACTGGCGAATGGTCATTTTGCTACTGATCAAGTAAGAAAGGAAGTAAATAACCGGGGATTAAAATGCAGCTGCAGCAATTTCTGGAATGTGATTCGTAATCCTGTTTACTGCAGTAAGGTGCCTATTGCCTCTTATAAAGATGAAGAAAACACAACCGTACGAGGCAAGCATGAGACCATTATTTCAGAAGCGTTCTTTTAAGAAGTACTGGATGTACACCTGGGAAGAAAAAGAAAAGAAAGATCAGCCACACAGATAACAGTCGATGAACAAATGCTCTTGCCAGGTTTTCTTATTTGCCCGCAGCTGTGGTAGAATGTTATTCGGAAGTGCCTCTAAAGGACGGAGCAATTACTACTACTATTATTATTGCATTTCTTCTTGTGGACGCAGGTTAAAAACAGTAGGTATTAATATTCTTTTTATACGTGATTTAAAAAAGTAAGGACCTAAACCCGGCATGAGCGATATTTATGTTCTCTCGTTAAAAGAAGCTTACTCTGAGTAAACGAAAAGCCAGCAAAGCGATAGAAAGCAACTTTTGAATGAGATAGATGAATTGAATAACCGTCTGAGATAAGCCAGGGAGATGGTAGCCGATCAGGTATTTGACCCGGTTGATTACCGCGAGTTAAAACTGGATTGCAAAAATAAAATCACTGTATTGAAAGCAATGTTGGCTGGATCTTCCCAATCAGAAAAAAGCATTAACAGACTATTAAATCAGGCAATCAGCAATCTAAGCAGGTTAGATGCTTTATACGAGCAAGGAACTGTTGCACAAAAGCGGCAGATCATTGGTTCAATATATCCTGAAAAACTCACTTTTGACGGAGAATAATATAGCACCCGTAGGTTAAACGAAGCCGTTCGACTAATATATACGATGAACAAGGATTTGGACGATATAAAAAACCGGAAAAGCGACAAAAAATGCGCCTTTCCAGTAAAGTGCCCAGGACTGGATTCGAACCAGCACACCGTTACCGGCGCTGCGACCTGAACACAGTGCGTCTACCAATTTCGCCACCTGGGCAATCTTAAATTATCTATAGCTGTATTATATCCTTCGGTCAGGTCAATTCAGAAGGATGGCAAAAATAGTCAATTTTTTAATTTCCCTCATCCAGACACATTAAAATCCCTGAGGGCTTCATTCAGGCTGGTTTTCAAATTTGTGGAAGTTTTACGCTGACCGATGATTAAGGCACAGCTGACCTGGTACTGTCCTGCCGGGAAAATTTTTGGATAGGTACCAGGTATGACCACACTTCGCTCAGGCACTCGTCCTCGGTATTCCCGGGGTTCATTTCCGCTCACATCGATGATTCGGGTAGATTGTGTCAATACTACATTAGCCCCTAAAACAGCTTCCTTTTCCACTATCACGCCTTCCACTACAATGGACCTGGAACCAATGAAGCAGTTATCCCCGATAATAACCGGGGATGCTTGAAGGGGTTCCAATACACCTCCGATCCCCACTCCTCCGCTAAGGTGAACATGGCGACCGATCTGCGCACAGGAACCTACTGTTGCCCAGGTGTCCACCATGGTTCCTTCATCCACGTAAGCTCCGATATTGACATATGAAGGCATGAGTACTACATTTTTTCCGATAAAGGCGCCATATCGGGCTACAGCATGAGGAACAGCCCGTATGCCCAATGCCGCATACCCCGATTTCAGCTTAATCTTATCGTGGAATTCAAAAGGGGGAAGCCTATAGGTTTCCATTGGTTGTATGCTGAAATACAGTAATATTCCCTTTTTTACCCATTCATTCACAGTCCATCCGGCAACTGAAGGCGATGCGGTCCTGATCTTACCCTTGTCCAGATATTCAATAAGCAGTTGTACCCCGTTAAGGTATTCTTCCTTAATGAGCAAGCTCCGATCTGTCCAGGCTTCCATGATCAGCTTTTCCAGGTCCATGTATCAGGATTTACCGCAAACTTAATCCTAATTGAGGATTTGTATATGGCGCCTTCAGGGATTGCTGGTATTTTTGCCATTCACTATGACCAAACTGAGGATAGGCTTTGATGCCAAGAGGGCTTTTCTTAATGGAACCGGACTGGGCCATTACAGCCGGAACTTGATTAGTTCCCTGGCTGCCTTTTATCCGGAAAATGAATATTTATTATTTACTCCTTCCATAACTGAAAGATTCGACTCTTCAATTTGGAATAATGTCCGAGCAGTGACTCCGGAATCAAATATAGGAAAATGGTTCCCTTCCGCCTGGAGAAGCAGGTGGGTAACCCGGGATTTGAGAAAGGAAGGAATTGACCTTTACCATGGACTTAGTCATGAAATACCATTCGGATTATCCCAAACGGGGATCTGCAGCGTGGTCACTATTCATGACCTGATCCATGAACGGTTCCCTGACCAGTATAATAAGGCTGATATAATGATTTACCGGCAAAAATTCAAATATGCATGTGTGCATGCTGACCGGGTTATAGCCATCAGCCAGCAGACCCGCCAGGATATCATTGATTTTTACAGGATATCACCAACTAAGATTGAAGTGGTTTATCAATGCTGTCATCCGCAGTTCAATTATTCCTGTACCGAGGTTGAAATCAGGTCTGTCCGGGAAAAATATCAGCTTCCGATACAGTATTTGTTGTATGTGGGTAGTGTAATTAAACGGAAAAACCTCCTGGGAATTTGCAAGGCCCTTAAAATACTGGGCAGTAGCTTTTCGGTGCCATTAGTAGTCATTGGGACAGGAGAAAAATATAGACACCTGATACGGCAATACCTTACTGCAGAGGGGATGCAGGACCGGGTGATCTGGCTGAGCGACAACCAGGGCCTTTCCAACAGGGATTTCCCGGCTATATACCAGGGAGGCCAAAGCCTGATATATCCTTCCTATTTTGAAGGGTTTGGATTGCCTATTCTGGAAGCTTTATGGAGCCGGTTGCCGGTGATCACTTCGCAGGGATCATGCTTCGGGGAAACGGCCGGAGAAGCAGCAATTTATGTGGATCCTTCCCGGGATCAGGATATTGCAGAAGCTATATGGCAGGTGAATACGGATGAAGGACTCAGGTCCCGGATGAAGGAAGAAGGATTAAGGCAGGCAATGAAATTTACCCAGGAAGCATATGTTACCAACCTGATGAAAGTATACCTTTCGATAACCGGAAATAATGAAAGAAATAAATAATGCCAACTTATCCCACTAGATTTCATGAATAGCTTTGCAGAAGATATCACCGAGAGCTTCAAGGTGCTTGAAAAAGGCGGACTTATTCTCTATCCCACGGATACGGTTTGGGGGATTGGTTGTGATGCTACCCATGCTGGTGCAGTCCAGCGGATTTTTGAACTAAAATGTCGAAATAGCAGCAGAAGCCTTATCATCCTGGTAAACAATATGCAGGATCTTGCAAAATATGTCCTTGCTCCGCATGCTCAGGTGATTGAATACCTGAAAAGGGAAAGGGAACCCGTTACCGTGATTTATCCGGGAGCCAGCAATCTGCCATCAAACCTGATCAGTCCTGACGGCACCATTGCAATCCGTATAGTGCAGGAACCGTTCTGCAATTCCCTGATCACCCGTCTTGGTAAACCACTTGTTTCCACCTCGGCTAACTTTACCGGGGAACCGACCTCCCTGAATTTTTTTCAAGTTCCCCAACGCATAAAGGATGCGGTTGATTATATCGTACATTATCGCAGGGAAGAACTCCGGGAGGGAAAACCTTCAAAAATCGTGAAAGTTGATCCGCATGGAGCAATTACCATACTCAGGCAATGATTCTTTTGCGGCAAATTTTCCATTTTCATTTATTTTTGCGCCTGACTGCAAAAAATGACCATTGAATTCACATCCCTGGAAAAGAAACTGACCGGTGTGGTATCCGCTGCCGCCAGGGAACTGGGCATGCCCTGCTACCTGGTTGGAGGCTTTATCCGGGATAGGTTACTTCAACGGCCCTCTAAAGACATGGATATTGTCTGTATAGGGGATGGGATTACCCTTGCACAGGCTGTAGCCCAGAGGCTGGGCGGGGGAACCGAAGTGACTGTTTTCAGGAATTTTGGCACCGCTCATCTCGGCTATCGGCAACAGGAAACAGTTTTTAATATCGAGTTTGTAGGAGCCAGAAAAGAAAGTTACCGCATTGATTCCCGCAAACCTGAAGTATCACCGGCTTCCCTGGAAGAAGATCTCGACCGCCGGGATTTTACCATCAATTCACTTGCTGTAAGCCTAAACGAAGCGGATGCGGGGATCCTGATTGATCGTTTTCGGGGTTTAGATGATCTTGAAAAGCGTTTAATCCGGACACCAGGAGATCCGGGAATCACTTTCAGCGATGATCCCCTGAGAATGATGCGCGCTGCCAGGTTCTCCTCACAACTGGATTTTAAAGTAGCCCCGGAAACCTTAACGGCAATACAACAGGAAGCCAGCAGGATCATGATCATTTCAACCGAAAGGATATCTGATGAGTTCAATAAGATATTGCTCAGCCCCCGCCCTTCCATTGGTCTGGATATCCTCTATAAGACAGAGATACTGAAGATCATTTTTCCGCAGCTGACTGATCTGGCTGGTGTGGAGATGATGGAAGGGAAGGGACATAAGGATAATTTCTACCACACCCTTCAGGTATTGGATAATATCAGCAGGCATACGGATGATCTTTGGCTGAGGTGGGCAGCTCTGTTGCATGATATCGGTAAGCCGGCCACAAAAAAATATGAAACCGGCCACGGTTGGACTTTTCATGGTCATGATGCCCTGGGAGGGAAAATGGTGCCCAGGATTTTTTCCCGTTTCAAGCTACCGCAACACGAAGCCATGCGTTTTGTGAGGAAGCTGGTTGAACTGCACCTTAGGCCTATCAGTCTTTCCAAGGAGGATATTACAGATTCTGCCATGAGAAGATTACTTTTTGATGCAGGTAATGATATAGAGGCCTTGATGACCTTATGCGAAGCCGATATTACCTCAAAGAATGAAATAAAGGTGAAGCGTTATCTTCGGAATTTTGAGCTGGTTCGCCAACGGTTGAAAGAAGTGGAGGCAAAAGACCGCATCCGGAACTGGCAACCCCCGGTAAGCGGGGAAATGATTATGGAAACTTTCCATATTCCTCCGGGGAGGCTGGTGGGGGATTTGAAAACGGCTATCCGGGAAGCTATTCTCGACGGTGTGATTGGCAATAACTATGAGGAAGCTTATACTTTTATGATCCAAAAAGGTGTCGAAATGAACCTGTCTCCCATAAAATAATGTATTTTTGAAATATCAAGATACTTACAAAATCAATTATGCCGGTATTCAGATTCAGGATTTATTGGGAGGAAGATGATTCGGTATACAGGGATGTGCAGATCAGGGCGGATCAGACATTCCTTCAGCTGCATTCGGCCATTCTGGTGGCATTTGAATTTGACCAGAAACATAAGGCCAGGTTTTTCAGAAGCAATGATCACTGGAAACGAGGCAGGGAGATTGTTCAGGAAATGGATGATCAGCCCAGAATGGTAGCCCCGCTGATTATGGCAGATACCCTGATTGGTACTGTAGTGACTATCCCCAATCAAAAGTTTGTCTATCTCTATGATGATGCCGTCAACTGGACCTTCCTGGTTGAACTTATCGGCTTGTCCAGGGAGGAGAACAGCCATTTGCAATATCCTGTCTGTATTCGTCGGGAAGGGCTACCACCTGCACAATATGGAACTAAGGGAAATGTCAATGAAAAGCTGGTGGAAATTGAAGAAAAATATGATCTGCTAGGTGACAAATTGGATGAGGAAGGATTTGGGGAAGAAGGGGAGGAGGAAAAGGAGGAAGAAGAAGGGGAGGAGTCCACAGGGGAAGAAGCAGCCTCCCCGGGAGAGGAGGGTTTCTCTGAATAATGCGTAATCAGGTCATTGTGATCACCGGACCTACGGCATCCGGCAAAACAGAGGTAGCTTCAAATTTAGCCAGATATTTCCGCACAGGCGTGATTTCCGCCGATTCCAGGCAGTGTTACCGGGAACTGACAATTGGTACAGCTAAGCCTTCTGCCGCACTTCTGGCAGAAATTCCACATTATTTTATCAATTCCCATCAGATTTCTGATCAGGTGAATGCGGGTGTTTTTGCCCATTTTGCCCAGAAATCGATCCTGGATATATTCCGGGAATCCCCGGTTGCCTTATTATGCGGGGGAACAGGGCTTTATATCCGGGCGTTTTGTGAGGGATTGGATGATATGCCTGAAATACCGGTTGCAATCCGTAACCGGTTAAGGGAACAATATCAATCCGAAGGACTGTCCTGGTTGCAGCAGGAAGTACAGCGGCTGGATCCCATTTTTTATGGGAATACAGATATCCGAAATCCTCACCGCCTGCTGCGGGCCCTGGAAGTAGTGGAGACTACCGGAATTTCAGTTACCCGATACAGGAAGGCAATGAGGGCCGACAAGGAATTCGATCTGCTCAAAATTGGACTTATGCTTCCCGGAGATCTCCTGAAAGGCAGGATTAACCAGCGGGTGGACCAGATGGCGGAATCTGGTCTTCGCCAGGAAGTGGAAAACCTCCTGGCATTCAGGTTACACCATGCCCTTCAAACAGTCGGATACCAGGAAATGTTTGCCTTTTTGGAAGGGAGCCTTAGCTGGGCTAAAACCCTTGAACTTATCAAGATCCATACCTGGCAGTATGCCCGACGCCAATATACCTGGCTGAAAAAAGATAACCAAATCAAATGGGTCGATGCCCGGCATGAAGATCATATCTGGCAACTTGTGCGGGGTTTCACAGGAAGATAAGGTGATACATATTCATTTTAGAACAAGAAGCCAAAGGACATGACCATATTCCCGGATGTGGTACTAATCCTGGCAGCAGGTGGGGAGTTCAATCCGCTTGAATTTTGGGGGATCAGATATGGCTGGTCGATATTATTGACATTGCTGTAAATGTAGGTTGCATCTACATAGATCCCTTTGTTCCGGTATCCGATTCCCCCGCTATATAACATGCGGGTTCCATCTGTGCCCGGATCCCGGTACGGGCTGGAATAATAGGCAAAGCCTGCCCGGATGGAAAATATATCAAACTTCATTTCGGCGCCTATCCTGAAATCCGAAGCAGCTTTATACAAGTTACGGATGGAAGCATTCAGGGCATCTGACAGGGATGCATCTGTTCCGCTGAAATGATAAGAAGCGTCAGCATAGTTCACATATTCATAATCCGCAGTGATGAATCCATGTTGTTTGTTCACATCCGGAGATGTGCCGAAGATATAAGTGGCGCTGACTATTCCCCTCCAGGGAGTGGTCAGCCCATAGGAATACTGACCGGGATATCCATTTTGTATATCCTGAGTGCTGTTGGTTAGGGTACCCTGGTCCTTTGAATTAGTCGTCAGGGAAGTGGAATAGGTATCGTTCATGGAATAAATAGAAGGAGTATGGAAGGCCAATCCAAAACGAAAGGCATCATTGATTTTGTATATGATCCCCAACTTTCCATTGATCCCGATTCCATCTGTGCTTAAATAGTTGGTCACATTGTAATAATTAAGTGGGGAGCTGGAATTATTGATATTGGTTTCCTGAAAGGTCTCCACACTATGGTATTTGATTGAAGGCACATTCAGGCTGCCACCAAGGAAAAAGCGATTATCGTAATTCCCTGCCACTCCTAAGGAAAACTCATTCAGCCCACCGCTGGTGGAGATAGAATTTTCCTGCTTGATCCCTGTACTTACCGGTACAATGCTTTCCCAATTCCCGGTAGGCTGGTTACTACTATCCACTACAGGACCGATCAGGCCGGTATTGACTGCTTCGCTGGCTCCATAGGGGTAATTTTGCTCCGCACCTGTGATGCTGGTTTGTCCCTGTAGCTGAAGAAGGTAATTATCCGAATAGGAGGTTTGATTATTGGTCCCAGTGTAATATATGTGGGAATTGTAATTGGCCATACGGTTGATGGAAAGACCCACGGTCACGTTTTGCCATTTGGATCCGCTGCCCCTATGCCTGTCAGAAGCAAAAACGATACCCAGATTGGAGAAATACACATTGTCTTTGGAAACGGAAGCCGTATTGCCCAGGTAAGTGGATCCGTTATTGGCGCTGAGGAGACCGGGAGTAATGACAAATTCATTGGTTTTATACAAACCAATCCCGGCTGGATTAACGGAAAGCGAGGTAATATCACCCCCCAGGGATCCCGCTGCACCCCCAATGGCCTGGGTTCTGGCCGTTCCTCCAGTGGTGGATTCGCTGTAACGCAAAGCGTCCGCCTCGGTTTGTGCCCGGGCGTTGGCGGCAATAAATATGACAGCTAAAAGGCTGAATATTCTTTTACTCATGAGTAAAATAATTGGTCCGGTATAATTCAGCCGATAGGGAAGTTATTTTATGGGAAACTCCCTTTTAAGTTAAAAAGTGTATTCCCTGTATATAATTATCTTCTAACTGCACGGAAACCACCACCACCTCCTCCTGAATTGCTGTAATGGGGAGAACTGAAAGATCTCGCCGGAGCTGGCTGGTATGAAGGTGCAGGGGCATTCCGGTAAACGGGTGCCGGAGCCCGATAATTAAAATTGCTATTGCCTGACATCACCCGTCTGCCTCCAAAGGAAGGCTGCTGATATACATTATTGCCAGCAGGTACTTCACCCGAAGCGGACCGGAATGATCTTCTTGGCGTATATACCGGCTGTGGGTTATTGGAAGGGGTATTTCCGGTTGGATTGCCAAAAACCCTTCTTGGCGTATACATCGGCTGGGGGTTATTGGAAGGGGTATTTCCGGTTGGATTGCCAAAAACCCTTCTTGGCGTATACATCGGCTGGGGGTTATTTGAAGGGGTATTTCCGGTTGGATTGCCGAAAACCCTTCTTGGGGTATAATTAGCTCCTGATGGTGCTACACCCGCACCATTTACCGGGAAAGTTCTTACAGGTCCGGCAGTTCCTCCGGTATACATACCACCAGTACTACCATATACACCGGCCGGAGAAGATGGGGAATACCTCGGCCCCCAGGCTGTCCCGGGTGCATTGTAAAACTGTGAATATCCTTTTCCAATAGCATAGGTATCCCAAAAGGGTAACCCATAGACATCATCATAACCACCATAGCCGAATGGAATATACCAATCATTGTACATAGGGAATCCATAATCAAAGGATGACATGAATCCTGGATAATATCCGAAATTATTATATGCCATACCTATTCCATATCCAAAACCCATCCCCAATCCATATCCCATCCCATAATAGCCAGACCCCATTCCTAGTCCGTAAGAAAACGGGCTCCCATAAGCATAAGGACTGGCATAAGGATAGCTGTTATATCCGGAGTAACCATTATTGTTGTAATTATATTGACTGGAAGGATTGTAACTGGAAGAGCCATTGTCACCATAAGTGATATAGTTGCTGCCGTCTGCTGAACTGCTGACCGTGGATGAAGTGCCTGTAGTCTGACTGTTGACAGGCTGGTTATTGCTATAATATGTCGGAGGCGAACTTACAGGAGAATAATATACATCATCAGGTGTTTGACCGGTGTTATACATTGTCGTACAACCGCCCGCTACAATGGCCAGTATGAAAACTGAATATTTTAAAAGCGGTTTCATATTGTTTGGTTTTAAAAATTAGCTATCCTAAAGTTACTTATTTTGTGCTTCTTTACCAATATCAATATTCATATCAAATATAAGTCATAAAACATGCCAACGACCTACCATTTATAAAATCTAATACCATTCTAATACATTCAAAATGAGTAAGGAAATTTCATCCCGGGCTGAAGATTATGGACAATGGTACAATGACCTGGTGCTAAAAAGTGGTCTCGCCGATTATTCCGCTGTGCGAGGATGCATGGTTATAAAACCCTATGGGTATGCCCTTTGGGAAAATATGCGGGATACCCTGGACCGGATGTTTAAGGATACAGGTCATCAGAATGCGTATTTCCCCCTGTTTATCCCCAAAAGCTTCCTGAGCAAGGAAGCGGAACATGTGGAGGGATTCGCGAAAGAATGCGCAGTAGTCACCCATTACCGGTTGAAAAGCGATCCTCAAACCGGGGAATTGGTAGTGGATCCGGAAGCCAGGTTGGAAGAGGAACTGATTGTCAGACCTACTTCCGAAACCATCATCTGGAATACCTTTAAATCCTGGATTCAGTCCTATCGGGATCTGCCCCTGCTGATTAACCAATGGGCCAATGTCGTTCGATGGGAAATGCGTACCCGGTTGTTCCTGAGGACTTCCGAGTTCCTTTGGCAGGAAGGTCATACTGCTCATGCCACTGCACCTGAAGCGGAACAGGAGACCCGGTTGATGCTGGAGATCTATGCGGATTTTGCAGAGAATTACATGGCCCTCCCCGTGATCAGGGGAATAAAATCGCCTTCAGAAAGGTTTGCAGGTGCGGTGGATACCTATTGCATTGAGGCCCTTATGCAGGATGGAAAGGCTTTGCAGGCCGGTACATCTCATTTTCTGGGACAAAATTTTGCCAAGGCCTTTGAGGTCCGTTTCCTGAATCGGGAAAACTCCCTTGAATATGTCTGGGCAACCTCCTGGGGGGTTTCTACCCGGCTGGTGGGAGCCCTGGTGATGGCTCACGGAGACGATGATGGGCTTATTTTACCTCCTAAACTGGCCCCATGGCAGGTAGTCATCGTGCCTGTTTACCGGGGAAATGACCAGAAAGCCATCCTCGACGACCGGGGGAAAGGCATTGCAGATGAACTTAAAAAAGCAGGTATCCGGGTGAAATATGATGATTCGGATAATAATCGGCCTGGATGGAAATTTGCGGAATATGAAATGAAGGGAGTTCCGGTGCGGCTAACCCTGGGAACCAGGGAACTGGAGCATCAGCAGGTTGAGGTCGTCCGCAGGGATAGCCGCGAAAAAATGATCTGGCCACTGGAAGGTTTATCTCAGCGGATTCAGGACCTGCTCCAGCAGATCCAGTCCGATTTGTTCACCCGGGCCAAAATTTACCTGGATGCGCATATTACTCCTGCAGATGATCTTGCCAGCATGCAGCACCTGCTCGATGAAAAAGGAGGATTTATTTCGGCACATTGGGACGGCACGGCTGATACAGAAAACAAAATCAAGGAGCTGACCAAGGCGACCATCAGATGCATCCCCCTGAATAATCCCCCTGAACAAGGCAAGTGCATTTTGACGGGAAAAGCGTCTATGCAGCGGGTGCTTTTTGCCAGGGCTTACTAAAGCAGCGGTCCTTTTTGCATGATTTCCAGGAATTGATTAATTTTCGGACCAAGTTAAAAAAATTGGGCTTAGCTATATTCTATCATCATTCCATTGAATGGCTGCAGGCACATATGCTGACTTGCTGGTTCAAAAAAATATTTCATGTCGACTGCCCCGGTTGTGGTTTCCAGCGTTCCGTGATCGATCTGATGAAGGGCAACTTTTCAGCCAGTTTCCATATGTATCCGGCTACAGGACTGATCCTGTTTATCCTCAGTTTTACCGCCCTTCACCTGAAATGGAATTTCAGGTATGGCCCTGATATATTGAAATACAGTTATATTATTGCTGCTTCAGTGATCATCATCAGCTACCTCATTAAACTTAAATCTCAACACTTTTTCTGATGGAACCTTTTCCTATAACCCCTTCCGGAAGGATGCAGCAGCATCTCCCCAGCGCCAATTCTGTACTGGTACTGGGAATCCTATCCATTGTGCTATGCTGCTGCTATGGAATAGTGGGCTGCATACTGGCCATTGTGGCCATCATCCTGGCCAACCGGGATACCCGGTTGTTCCATGCCAATCCCGGATTATATACCGAAAGTTCCTACCGGAATCTCCGGTCTGGAAGGGTCTGCGCCATTATCGGGGTATGCCTGAGTGCCCTTTACCTGATCTGCATAATTCTGTTTGTGGTAAAATTCGGGTTATCCGTCCTCCTGCATCCCCATGAAATGCAGCAAAGGATCCTGGAAATGCAGCATAGGTAAGGGATCAGATTCGGGCTAGGTGATTATAATCAGTTAGGATAGTCTGTAAAAAAGCCTGATTCTCCTGGGAGGATTCAATATGGAGCAGGAATTTGATCCTTTGGGCTGCAGTGGCGGATAAAACCAGGTTATTGGTCTCCCTGAGCTGGGATAATATGTCCTCAATCAGCTGGATATCCCGGTCGGTCAGCTTGGTTACCTCGGGGAATACCACCTCATAATGCGCTTCCTGGGAAATATTCAAGGAATACTGCATATTACCCCGGGGTCGGGTGCTGACCAGGGTGGTCCCTGCCAGCATATCTCCCAGACGCTGCTGCCTGGCACTTGTGGCAATCGTGGTGATGGCCACCAGACCCAGTGAAATCGTGATATCCACCAGGCGGAATAACCACCGGATTAGATACTGGCCAATTCCCGGGGGAGACCCGTCCAGGCAAACTACCCGTATTTTCATGATCTTCTTGCCAATGCTCTGTCCATTGTAAAAAAGCTCGGACAATAGAAAGTATAAGGCAAAGGGGATATATAAAATAACCACTAACCAATCAATCATTGCATTGAACAGATAAAGGAGTATAAATAGGATAATCAAGGCACTTCCCCGGACCAAGGTGTCAATGATAAAGGCTACAATGCGCTCCCCGAGGCCAGCTGTATCATATTCCAGGTCAATATTCTGTGCAGTGGGAATCCGGATGATGGACATTTTCTGGAGGTCATTGTAAATATAGGCAGGGAAGGTGAAGGTTGATAATTTTCAGGTAATTTTTGTGTTGAATGATTAATGTGTTATTTTTCCGCTTAAACCCCTGAAACCATGCGGGAGGCCCGGTTTCTGAAAATTAATGCAGCAAAATGGGAGCGGTTTGACCAGGAACTCAGTATTGATCCAGACCCGGACCTCGTGGCTACCCGGTTTATTGAACTGACCGATGACCTGGCATTTGCCAGGACTTTTTACCCGGGCAGCAGGACTGTCAGCTACCTGAACAGCCTGGCCGCCCGTTTTCACCGTTTAATTTACAAAAACAAGAAAGAAAAGATCAGCCGGTTCCCGGCTTTTTGGAAGTATGAGCTGCCTTTACTGATGTATATTCACCGCCGCCAGCTATACGTTGCCTTCCTTTTTTTCCTGGTATTCTGCCTGATCGGCTGGGTTTCCGCTTCAAGGGATGACTCATTCATCCGGCTGATCCTGGGAAATGGATATGTGAATATGACCAATGCTAATATAACCAAAGGGGATCCTTTCGGTGTCTACCGCCAAGGAAACCCATTTAATATGTTCCTCTATATTGCATACCATAATATATCCGTGTCTTTCACCACCTTTGTCCTGGGAATTTTAGGTTCTGCAGGAACTCTTTGCATGATGTTCTACAATGGGATAATGCTTGGATCCTTCGAATACTATTTTTTTGCACATCACCTGGGTGGGAAATCAATCACAGTCATTTTCATTCACGGCACCTTGGAAATATCCGCTATGGTAATAGCTGGATGTGCGGGGCTGATTCTGGGGAACAGTTTACTATTCCCGGGTACTTACAGCAGATTGACTTCCTTGCGAAGGGGTGTAAAGGACGGGTTGAAAATGGTCATTGGTATTGTTCCGGTTTTTCTGATCGCGGCTTTTTTTGAAGGATTTGTGACCAGGCATATCGGCATGCCGCTATGGCTCAGATTCAGTATTCTATTCGGGTCAGTTTCCGGAGTGATCTGGTATTTCATTATTTATCCGGGTTTATTGTACAAGCGTGTCAGGCAGGCCCGGGGAGCTGAAAAGCCTAACCGGGAAGAAAAATTGGACCTATGGATCAGCAAAAACTGGAACTTCGTAAAATAAGGGGTTTCGGGGATAATATCAGCGATACATTCAGTTTCATCCGGGGCAACTTCCGCCGGTTGCTACAAATGTTTTTCTCCGTTTGCGGGATATTTCTCCTGATCATGGCAGTTTGCAGCGGTTTACAAGCCAGGTCGTCCACTGACCTTATTGCAAAAATGAGGACCATGGAAATTTTCGGACCGGTATACTCAGGTCCATTATTCAAGGATATTTTCTTTGTGATTGTCCCCACCTGGCTGGGTATTACTGCAGTTGGAGTGATGGTTAATGCGTATATGCTCTGTTATGATGCCGGACCGGGTATACCTTCCATTGATGGAGTCTGGAAACATTTCCGCAAATTCTACCTGAAGGTGCTACTGTATTCTATTCCGGTCGGTCTGCTGATTGGCGCAGGCAGCCTGATTTGTGTCCTTCCTGGCATATACCTGGGTGTGGTGCTGACTAATTATATCAGTATTGCTGTGATGGAAGATGCTTCCCTGGGAGTCACATTCAACCGGTGTTTTACGCTAATCAGGGGAAATTTCTGGTTATCCCTGGGCATATACCTGATAGTTTACCTGATCGCGTTTATGGCCAGCCTCACCATTGGGATTATTTTCGGAGTGGCAGGAGGAATCTGGATGCTCGTTTCTGTACATTCCTATAACACCTTACCCTGGATTTTCCTGGTCATCATCAATGTCTTCCGGTTGATATTCTATATCATTCCCACAGTATCCATTACCCTGCATTATTTTACCCTGACAGAACGGGTGGATGGGCTGGGACTGATCCGGAAGGTAGGACAGATCGGTGTACCCCTGGAAGGAATGCCTGGGGAACCCGATGAAGAGTTTGGCCATTGAGTATTTCGATCCGACATATCACCAATTACTGGACCTGTGCATCCCTCCTTTGGATGATCAGCATTTCCCCTCCGGTCATAGCAGCTACCCGATTAAAGGAGGATTCCAGCCAGGTGATCCTGAGAAATATACCGGCTTCCGCAATACGGAGTTACCGGAAGCAGGAAGAGTTCAGGTACCTTCCAGCCAGGCCGGTGACTACTTCCCTTTGGGTGCGGATCATGGAAGGAATCAACCATTGGCTTTCCGGTAAAAACCTTGTCCTTCAATTCATCCAGTATGCTGTACTGGCCCTGGTTGCCGGTATTTTCCTGTTCGGTATACTCCGGATGGCGGGCATGAACCCCATCCGATTGTTCAGCAGAACAGCAGATCAGGGGGGGTATGGAATTCAACAGGTTAATGATCAACTTCCCGACCTGGAAAAGGAGATCCGGGATCTGGTAAAAAACCATCAGTTCCGACAAGCAATCAGGCTGATGTTTTTGCAGGTGCTTCGCCAGCTTGATAACCGGGGTTTAATCCGGTTGGGAGACCACAAAACCAATCAGCATTATTGTCTGGAACTGCGTGACAGTCCCCTTGCCGGACCATTTGCCCTCCTGTGCAGGCAATTTGAAAGTGCCTGGTATGGACAGTTGCCGGTTGACAGGTCCGAGTTTGAAAAGGTCACTGCACAATATCAACTATTACACGAGAAAATCGGGTAGATGAGCAGACAGCGGGTAAATATTGCAGTATCCATCCTGGTTTTACTGATTTATGGTATACTGCTGATTAGCAGCCCAAAACGGATGGACTGGACGTTAAGTCTGTCTGGCCAGGATAAAATTCCTTATGGGGCCTATGTAGTTTTTCATCAGCTTGGCAGCCTGTTTCACCGGGCCCGGATCAGCAGGTCCGCTACCACTGCAGATGAAACCTTGAGGAGCAGGGTGGATTCAGGCTCATTATACCTGGTTCTGGCCAGGGATATTTCCATGGATAGCCTGGATACCCGGTCAATTCTATCCTGGGTCTCCAGGGGTAACCAGGTATTCCTTGCGGCGCAGCAATGGGATGGACCCTTGATGGATAGTTTGGGTTTAAGTGGGAATACCTCCTGGTCAGCAGTAAAAAGTGGAAGGTTTAATTTTGTCAATCCTTTGCTGAGGCGGAACAAAAACTTCGGATTCCCGGGAGAAACAGGAGGGGCTTTTTTCCCTATTCAGGATTCCGGCAGGGTGGAAGTCCTGGGCACGGATAGTCTGGGGAATATCAATTTTGCGCGGATCAGCGAAGGCCGGGGGGCGGTATATGTCAATGCCATCCCGCTGGCTTTTACCAATTATGCTGCCCTTTATGGGAACCAGTGCGCCTATATCAACGGGGCATTATCTTATATCCCCCAAGGCACCAGGCAGGTTATCTGGGATCAATATTATAAAAAAAGGAGCACTCCAAGCCGTAATCCATTACGGGCAATACTGGGTAATGAAGACCTGAAGTGGGCCTGGTATCTGGCATTGGTCACGCTGCTCCTTTATGTGCTTTTCAATGGAAAACGCACCCAGCGCGTTATCCCGGTGATCTTACCTCTCCAGAACACTTCACTGGAATTTGCGGAAACGGTTGGGAGGTTATATTATCAGCGGAGGGACAATAAAAATATTGCTGAAAAAATGATCAATGCCCTTATGGATCATTTCCGCCGGCAATTCAGGCTGTCTCCAGGTCGACAGCTTCCTGAATTCCGGGATCAATTAGCCCGCAGGGCAGGGTTGTCCCAGGAGAAGGTCCGTGAATTGCTGGAGTTGGTGGACGAAGCAGAACATGCCGCTACTGTCAGTGATGAGCTCTTGCTCAGGATGGATAACTGTATGGATCAATTTTACACAAACGACTGATAAGATGGAAAATACCGAAACATCCCGGGCCCTAACCGACCTGGCAGAGCTCAAGACAGCTACTGAAACCATCCGTAATGAAATCGGCAAGGTCATCACCGGACAGCAGGAAACCATCGAACTGCTCCTGGCTGCAATGCTTGCTGAAGGCCATGTCCTTTTGGAAGGAGTGCCTGGTGTGGCCAAAACCCTCATGGCCAGGGTGCTGGCCAGATCGGTAACTGCGGGCTTTTCCAGGATCCAGTTCACCCCGGACCTGATGCCTTCCGATATCCTGGGCACAACGGTGTTCCATCCCCCGACCGGCGAATTTACCTTCAGGCAGGGACCGGTATTCAGTCAAATCGTACTCATTGATGAGATCAACCGGGCTCCGGCAAAGACCCAGTCTGCCTTGTTTGAAGTGATGGAAGAAGGCCAGGTAACCATGGACGGAAAGACTTATCCATTACCAAATCCTTTTCTGGTGCTTGCCACCCAGAACCCCATTGAACATGAAGGGACCTACCGGCTCCCGGAAGCCCAATTGGACCGGTTCTTGTTCAAGCTCGCTGTCGGGTACCCTTCCCTGCCGGAAGAGGTCGAAATTCTCAGACGGAAACACGTGCAGGCAGACCACCATCCCCTGGACTTGGTGATGCCGGTCCTGGATGCCGGTACCGTAGTCCGGCTCAGGAGTCTGGTGAAACACCTGCATATTGAACCGGATCTGCTCGGCTTTATTGCCCGGATCATCCGGGAAACCCGGGATCATCCCGGCATATATCTGGGGGCTTCCCCCAGGGCAGGTGTTGGTTTATTGTCAGGAGCTAAAGCCCTGGCAGCTTTGCAGGGAAGGGATTTTGTGACTCCGGAAGACATTGTCCGGATTAGTTTCCCGGTGCTGCGGCACCGCATTCTGCTGACTCCGGAAAAGGAAATGGAAGGGGTTAATACCGATCAGATCATTACCCAGGTAATCCATAAAATAGAGGTACCGCGGTAAAACGGCAGAAATATTTCCTCCCCTAAGTCGATAAAAAAATACCTTAAAGTGATCCGGTTATATCAAAAATATATTGCTGCATTATACCTGGGCATGCGGTTGTACACGGCCCTGATCACCTGCATCCTGCTGTTTATCGTAGCTTTTATCTTTCCCAATACCCGCCCCGCAGCATTTACTGCCCTGGTGCTGATCATGGCCCTATTCTTTCTGGATTATATCCTGATGTTCAGCATGGAGTCCGGTCTGCATGCTGTGCGTGAACTGCCCCGAAGGCTGAGTAACGGGGAAGACAACGGCATTCGGATCTTCCTGGAAAACAGGTATAGGTTCTCGGTGAACCTCGGGATCATTGACGAATTACCCCCAGCATTCCAGGTGCGGGACTTATTATTTCACCTCTCGCTGCCTCCAAATGGTAAACAGGTCCTGACTTACCAGGTCCGTCCGACTGCCAGGGGGGAGTACTCATTCGGCCGGTTGAATATTTATGTGGGAAGTCCCCTGTCCCTGGTCAAGCGGCGTTTCTGGTTTGAGTTTCAGGGAAAAACCCAGGTATACCCTTCTTTTTTAAAATTGCGGAGCTACTCCCTGATGGCAGCCGCCAACCGGCTGAATGAACTGGGTATCAAACAGGAAAGGAGGAAGGGGCATAGCATGGAATTTGACCAGATCAAGGAATATATCCCAGGAGATGATATCAGGACCTTGAACTGGAAAGCCTCAGCCAGGAAGGGGCAACTGATGGTGAATCAATTTAGGGAAGAAAGAGCCCAGCAGGTATACGCGGTGATTGATAAAGGCCGGTTGATGAAGATGCCATTCGACGGAATGACCCTCCTGGATCATTCGATTAACAGTGCGCTGGTCCTGCTCCATATTGTCCTGGTGCGCCAGGACAGGGCCGGCCTGATCACTTTTTCTGAAAAACCGGGAATTTTCCTGGCTGCAG
The DNA here is from genome assembly GCA_035533815.1 of Chitinophagaceae bacterium. Lineage (GTDB taxonomy): Bacteria > Bacteroidota > Bacteroidia > Chitinophagales > Chitinophagaceae > JANWKA01. The sequence goes on along the minus strand of DATLTB010000087.1, from coordinate 16,286 downwards.
ACCGCAGGCCAGCCCAGATGAACCGGATTCTGGAAGCGCTGTACAAACAAAAGACCCGTTTTCTGGAAAGTGATTTTGAACGGCTTTATTTCCGGGTAAGGGCCGGTTGTGCCCAGCGCAGCCTGCTGCTGCTGTTTACCAATTTTGAAACCCTTCAGGGGATGAAGCGTCAGCTGCCCTCGCTGAAAGCCCTGTCAAGTCGTCACCTGCTAATCGTGGTGATATTTGAAAATCCTGACATGAAAGCGTTTTCCCGCAAACCTGCAGGATCCGCAGAACAGGTGTATATTAAAACGATTGCAGGAGTATTCAACCTGGAAAAAAAACTGATCTCCCTGGAACTTGGCCGTAATGGAATCGGGGTCATTTTGACCAAACCGGAAAATCTGACCACTCAGGTGATCAACAAGTACCTGGAACTCAAGGCCACCCATCAGATTTAATATTTGGTATTATTGATTTTGAATAATTTGTATATTTTTGTTAATTCAATTTGATATTTTTCTTTAATATGGGATTGATTTATTTAATTTCATCTTTCACCTTACCCTATGAAAATGATCAGAGCAGCTATAGTAGAGGATGAACCGAAAAACATAGATATCCTGAGCAATATTCTGGAAAAATATTGTGAGGATGTAGAGCTGGTAGGCGTGGCCAATTCAGTGAAGGATGGGTTGAAAATGGTGCATGCCACACCGATTGATGTCCTTTTTCTGGACATCGAAATGCCCCCACACAAAGGTTTTGAGCTGCTGGAAATGCTGCCCACGGTCAATTTTGATGTCATATTCATAACCGCATACCAGGAATACGCCCTGCAAGCCATCAAATTTGCCGCCCTGGATTACTTGTTAAAACCCCTTAAGGTCAGTGAAGTGAAAACGGCCCTGGACAAAGTAAGAAAGCATATCAGCTCCGGGAACGCTGCAGCTCCCAATGAACTGGCAGCCATCCTGAAAGAATACCTGAAAAGCAAGGACAATAATTTTTCCAAGATCGTCATACCTGTCAATGATGGGTATAATGTGGTGGATTTGAAGGATATTATCTATTGCGAAGCACTAGACAGCTATACCAAGATCCAGCTGGCTGGAAATAGCAGCCATGTCATCAGTAAATCCTTAAAGGAATATGAGGAAATGTTGGAAAACAAAGGCTTTTTCAGGGTACATAAGTCATTCCTGATCAATATGCATCATATAACGAAAATAATTAAAGGATTGGGAGCCGCTGTAATCATGTCCGATCAGATGAATATTCCCATTTCATCCAGAAAGAAAGATGAGTTCTTCAGCCGCCTCAAGCAATTCATGAATATTTAAGGGGGTTACCGGGTCAGGACCAGGGCTAAATTTGGGTTTACCCCCCATATTGATACGTTTACAAACAATTTATGAACATTTACCAAATTGGCCTCCACCGGGGAGAATAACCTGATACTTTTGTATTGGTTTTTCATAGGATATGGTTATCTTTTTAATCATGGGGGCTGTTGTCTAACAGCCCCTAATTATTAAATGAAAGCCCCGGCAGAATGCCAGGGCTCGCTTAACCTATAAAACCTGAATTAAACAATCCGATTTTTACCCCCGTTTCAGTTCGACTGCGGGTGGATATTATTTAGCCCATAATAGAATACGCCATCCTGATCCGGATAAATGCCTTCAATCTGGACATTTCCATTCTGCTTTTCAATACCCTCCCTAAGGCTATTCATATCTGTTACGGGATATTTTCCCACTTTGGTGATGATGAAACCCGGTTGCATATCAGTCTGTTCCCGGATAATTCCACTGCCGATATTATCCACCTGAACACCTCCGCTGATACCCAGTTTTGACGCATCGGCCTGGGAAAGGGTTTGAAAATTTGCCCCCAGTTCATCCAGTACCGTGGTCCTGACAATACTGGTATTTCCATTTTTGTTCCTCAGGACCACGGAAACGGTATTTTGCTGGCCATTCCGCAGATAAACGATCGTGACTTTATCCCCCGGCCGGTAACTCGCAATTTTTTCCATCAGTTCCGGTTGGGAATTAATCGTTTCTCCATCTACCTGGGTAATGATGTCGCCTGACTTCATGCCTGCGGCTTCGGCGGCCCCCTGAGGTTCCACCCCGTTGATCCGTACCCCGTTTTCAGGCAGGGCATTGCTTAGGGAAGCCTGGTAGGCCGGATTAAGGAGGTTAGGTAATTCTACGCCCAGGAAAGCCCGTTGCACGGTGCCATATTTCAGGATATCATTCACCACTTTTTTCACCATATTGACAGGAATCGCATATGCATATCCGGCAAATGATCCGGTGGGCGAAGCAATGGCAGAAGTGATACCGATCAGCTGTCCCTGGGTATTGACCAGGGCTCCGCCGCTGTTTCCCGGGTTTACTGCTGCATCAGTCTGTATAAAGGATTCCACGGGATCAACTCCATCATTATTCACCCCGATATCCCGGGATTTTGCACTAACGATCCCGGCGGTTACCGTGGTTTCCAGATTCAACGGGTATCCGACTGCCAGGACCCATTGTCCAAGCTTGACGTTATCCGAATTGCCGAAAAGCAGGTATGGCAGGTGATGTTCATTGATTTTCAAAACCGCCAGATCCGTATTGGCATCCCGGCCGACTACCTTGGCCTTATAAGTCTCCCGGTTATTCAGGGTTACAGTGACCTGATCGGCCCCGTCGACCACATGGTTGCAGGTCACAATATACCCGTCGCTGGAAATCAGCACTCCGGAACCCGCTGCCCGCTGTCCCGGAATATAATAATGGCCGCCTCCATGACCGAAGAATTGGGAAAAAGGATTATTGTTCCCGAAAAGATTATCCAATGGGGTATTCCCACCCTGAAGGTCATTGGTGATCTGCCGGGATTTTGTCCGGGTCATAATGTGCACCGTAGCAGGTGCAGATATGCTGGCTGCATCCTCAAAGTTGGTCATTCCAGCGGAGGGCTCTTTATTGCCGCTAAAACTGACATAATTTACCGGGATTTGCAAGCCCGAAGCATAGGGGATGCCCTTATAGTCCTTGTTGTCTGCGTATTTTCCATACACATAAGCACTGACCAGGGCAGTCCCTGCGCTGATGAGCACGGTTGCCGCAATGTTTCTGACTCTCATGGGAATTGGATTTTAATGAATGTTTATTTAAGTTGTTCCTTATGCAAATTTAAAGCCGGTATTTATTTATTTACCCTGACTGACCTTAGTTTTAACAATAATTTATCGGCAGGGTAAACCCCAGGTCATGACGGGTAAATGCTTGCCTTAAAGGCTTGTTTTACCTCCCAAGGTGATCCGTACAACAGGTAGGCAGCTTGCCAGTTCAAGATGGTGGCCGGGTCAGAAAAGCCAGGGTATCCACCCCATCTGCATATTGATCAAGGGCGGGTTGCTGGCTGGTCCCGAAGCGGATTCCCCCTTTCCCAATCAGGCACTGGATTTCCTGCTGCTTCTTCAGCCTGGCCTGCAGGAGGTCCATGTCTTCATAGATTTCATAATGCAGTACGCCCACCGGGGAAAACAAGGACGGATTTTTGACCACCAGGAGATTGGGCCTGGACAGATAGGGTATGCCGTTCAGGGTCAGCAGGGCCAATTGGTAATCCAGGTTATTCCGGTAACGACCATGATCAGCCAGGTAACGGTACCGGTCCAGGGCTTCCAGCAGGGGAATAAAATCATATCCGGGCGGAACGAACACCTGGGTTACATTTCTGCATCCCAGTCCGAAATACCGCATGATGTCATCGGCCAGCCCCTGGAGATCCTCAGGGGATTCATGGCCATCCAGGATGGCTGCGGAGGACCGGTTGCGACGGATGATATGGGGGTATCCGGAAAAATAATAATCAAAATACCTGGATGAATCATTACTTCCGGTAGCGATGTAGGCATGGCATCCTTTCAGCAGGTCCGTAGTCATGATTTGCTCCCCGATCGAAGGATCCCAGCGTTCAAGCTGGTCAATACAGTGGGGTAAGAGCACATCATCCCTTGATGCGCATTTTATGCGCATCCGGTATCCACTGATAAACCCACAGAGAAAATCATGGAAACCTGCCAGGGGGATATTGCCTGCCATGACAATTCCCAGGGTCCGGTCTTTTTCCCCGAAGTCAGCATCCGGGTAATCATCCATCCAGGAACGCAAATTTTCAGGTACCAGGAACTGGAGGCAGATTTGCCGGATGGCATAGCGGGTAAATTCAGGTATAAACCAGGGATTGCGGACCCAGGCAAGCTGCCTGGCCTGTTCCAGGGCATGTCCATCTTCCAGCAGGTAGTTTCCCAGCCTCTGGATCAGTTCAAGTCTGTCTGCGATTTTTATCATTTTCATTCAGAAAATGTACCTTTATCAGGGACTATAGGCTATTTTTGTCCCGTAAAATTATCTATAAGAATTCAAACCATGATCTAATATGGCCATTAAGATAACCGATGAATGCATCAATTGCGGTGCCTGTGAACCTGAATGTCCCAACAATGCAATCTATGAAGGGGGTGTGGAGTGGGCGATTGCTGATGGCACCACTATAAAGGGTAAATATACCCTGATGGACGGGACCCAGGTAGAAGCGGACCAGCGGATGCAGCCGGTAAGCACCGATATTTATTATATAACTCCCAATAAATGCACGGAATGCCAGGGATTTCATGAAGAGCCTCAATGTGCCGCAGTTTGTCCGGTGGATTGCTGTGTGCCCGATGAAATGTATCAGGAAACCGTGGAAGAGTTGCTGGCTAAAAAGGGAAAATTGCATATCTGAACTCCGGGCCATCCATTCCGTTTATCGGCAAATGAAACTAGTTCGGGTTAAGTGGATTTCCTTTTCGGGACTGTTTGCCGAAAGCCATGGAGTTTGTTTAACTTAGCCTAGCAAGCATGTAAAACGGCAAACGCAGATGAACGTGTTCTTACCTGTTATTCCTGCATTCCCGGCTTTAGCTGGATGCCAGGTGAACCATGGGGGACCCAGGGTATGACCGGAGGTTCTGCCGCAAGGAACGGACTGCTAAGGGCTGATCAGGCTTTCCCCCCTTTTCCAGATCCTTGGACAGCAGGTTGCCTTTAATCATTTTATGGTAGATAGCAGTCTTCCGCTCAGGCCCGGGCATATTCCCTGCAAGGAATTCATGGGTAGGCTTTTCATTCAGATGATGGATACCCGTTAAAGATCAATGACCTGGATCCCTCCGTATCCGGGGTACTGGGTTATACCTATGGCGTGTAAACTTTGAAAAAGCCGGAAACTACCATGCTGGGAACCTATATAATGATTTGGAAGAAAGATTCTGCCTGAGCCTGGAAGGTAGTGCCGGACTCGAATAATCCTGGCGTGGCCAAGTTAATATAGCCGGAAAATTTTCATTTTACATGATTAAAAATATTGCCCTGGTTACCGGAGGTTATTCCGGTGAATATGTGATCTCGGTACAGAGTGCCACCCTGATCAGGGAACATCTGGACCCCGCCGTTTATCAGGTCTACCTCATCATGATCTCCAGGGAATCCTGGAATTATACTGATCCGGACGGTAATCTGCAGGAGGTGGATAAAAATGATTTTTCCCTCCGGCTGGATGGCCGGAAGATCCTTTTCGAAGCAGCCTTCATGGCCATTCACGGAACTCCTGGGGAGGATGGCAGGCTGCAAGGGTATTTTGACATGATCGGGCTGCCCTACACAGGTTGCGGGGTAGTCACTTCCTCCCTGACTTTCAATAAGCACAACTGTAATCAGGTGGTCAATAACCTGGGCATCGTACGGGTGGCTGATGCTGCTTTACTCCAGAAAGATCAAGATTACCATATCCAGGAGATACTCCGGAAAATCGGACTACCCTGCATTGTCAAACCCAATGAAGGAGGGTCCAGCATCGGCATATCCAAAGTAACGGATGAGGATGATCTGCTGCCTGCGATCCGGAAAGCATTTGCCGAAGACAGCCAGGTTTTAGTGGAAAAATTTATACCTGGCCGGGAATTCACCTGCGGGTTGTACCGGCATGGCCGCAAACTCATCGTGCTACCGGTCACAGAGATCATCAGTAATCATGATTTTTTTGACTATGAGGCAAAATATACTCCGGGAAAGTCCCGGGAGATCACTCCAGCCAGCATACCAGATTCCTTAAAAGAACTGATTATTGTTGCAGCCAGGGGGATCTATAGCAACCTGAACTGCAAGGGCATCATCCGCATTGATTTTATTTTCAGGGAAGCCACGGAGGAATTGTATTTCCTGGAAGTGAACACCATGCCCGGGCAGACGGCAAACAGCCTGGTGCCCCAACAGGTCAGGGCAGCCGGCATTTCACTCAGGGAGGTTTACGGGCAACTGATCCGGGAATGTATGGAAGAACGGGGCCAATGATTTAACTTTGGTGTATTGCCGGATAACAGGGGATTTAATCTTTGTATTAATCAGGGAAACAGATGTTCAAGCGTTTGACTAGGCAGCCATTCTGGGTAAACTTACTGGCAGCCATCGGCCTTATTTTTCTGATCTGGATGATCTTTTTTATCTCTCTGGGATTCATTACAAAGCATGGCCAGTCGGTGGGTGTTCCGCTCATTGTAGGTAGGAGTCTGGATGATGCGGAAATGGTTTTGAACAAGGATGGGTTTCATGTGGTTGTTCAGGATTCGGCTTTCACAGATAGTCTTCCTGCTTTTACCATCCTGCGGCAATCCCCTCAAGCAGATGATCAGGTAAAACCTAACAGAACCGTTTTTCTCACCGTCAATAAGGCAGAACCTCCGATGACCGCCATGCCTGACCTCATCAGTTATTCTTTTCGCAGTGCGGTGATGACCCTGGAAAGCCAGCGGCTGGTCATGGGGGATACGATCTATAGGGCAGATTTTGCAAAGAATTCGGTCTTGGACCAGCTATATCAGGGCAAGCCGATCAAAGCAGGCACCCTGATCCCAGAGGGGAGCAGGATCAGCCTGGTCCTGGCCAATGGGTTGGGTGCTGCCAGCAGTCCGGTGCCTGATTTTATCGGACTGACCTTCCAACAGGCCAGGGATCTGATCAACGCTGATGATCTCAGCCTGGGGGTGGTTTTATTCAACGGGCCGATCACAGATACGGCAAATGCCTATGTATTCCAGCAAATCCCGGCAAGGAGGGGGGATCAGGGTAATCCAAACAACATACATCCAGGCGAAGTGGTCGATCTTTGGGTATCCCAATTGCCGCAAGCCCCGGATTCTTCTGCCGCAAAGCCCCCCGGCCAGTGAGGATGATGGCTTAAGGTCAGAAATAGCGGAATGAAGTAGATAAAGAAGTGGGCAGGAACATTAAATTATACACCCATGAACGAAATAACCGTTGAGGAACTAAGGCTTAAAATGGACCGGGGCGAACAACTTCACCTCGTGGATGTCCGGGAGCCCTATGAGCATGATCAGTTCAATATCGGAGGCATGCTGATCCCGGTAGGCAGTATCCGTAATCTGGATGTGGATGAGCTGGACCCGCTGAAGGAGGAGGAACTGATCCTTTACTGCCGCAGTGGCGGCCGCAGTGGCCAAGCTTGCCAAATACTGGAATCTCTGGGATATGCTCATACTTTCAACCTTATCGGAGGTATGCTTGCCTGGGAACAGAAATACGGAACGGGGACCTGAGACTATCCAGGAATCCGCTTCATCGGATGGGCTTCCGTGTTGAAAATAACCTGGTCAAAATGTAAAACCTTATCGCCAGCAAAGATCAGGTAAGCATATTTCAGCGTTTCTGCCAGGAAGAAACTATCCATAATATCCTCGGGAGTCATGTTGCGTACATCTTTCACTGCTGCATATCCTGCATCCGTCCGGCAATAGCGTTGGATGCTTTCAAACATGATTTTTGCCATCCGGAGGTATTTTTCCGCATGGGTGTAATGATACAGATAATAGCAGGATTCGAGGTTTTCCGGCCTTAATTCATATGTGCCATCGAGAATTTTCATATGGGCATAATCCAATGATTCTGGTTCTATTCCCGCAAGCTCCCACATCCTGAAGTTGGAAGCCTGCAGCTGCTCGGCCCGGGTCAGATCACCTCCAAGAGCCAGACTGCCGGCAAAAAATGCATCCAGGGCCCCATAATAGGTACCGGTAATTTTCCCGGAGTCCATCTCGCAGTGTCCGTACCAAAGGCCTCCGTACGTGGTATCGGCAAGATATCGGTTAATGGCAATGATGGAATGATCCCAGGCATTACGGCAATCTGTGTCACCGAATAATATGGCACTTTTAAGCAGATATTCATAATAGGAATCAGTTCCTCCCCCAATGCTGCTTTCCTTCCCAATCCATTTGCCGTTATTCACATTGATCGCAGAACCCACCAGTCCGGTTATCCGGGATCGCCGCCCATAGAGAGTCATCATGGCTTTTTTAGCCACTTGATAATACCTGGGATTCCCGGTAAGCCGGCTAAGGGTACCATATTCGATCAGCATGGTGCCGACTTCGGCAGGATTGCTGATATTACCCCTGGTGGCGCCAGTGCTCAGGTTCACATATCGATAAGGCATGCCGGTAGGGGAACGGAATGCCGGCATCAGCCGGGTGGCGAGTCCGGTAGCCTTTTTCAAAAACCCACTATCTCCATCCCATTCAAAAGCTGCGATCAATCCACCCAATTCACGGATCGTGGTTTCGAAATTGGATACATAGAAATCCTGGTTAAAATCAAGGCTGTCCAGGATGAGCTTTTTGGCAGAGTCTGCCTGACTTTTTAACCCCATCAGGATCATGGTATCATATCCATCCACCGGGGTCATCAACAAAGAATGGGGATTCCAGTCATGGGCCTGCTTGCTCAGGGGCATGAGTTCATCATGTCCCCAGGCATATTTCACATATCCGTTCCAGGCATGAATGAAGGCATCCCGGACCTCGGCTGCCATCGCAGCCTTGTTCACTAAGGTGTCCTGGCCCCCAGCGATGGTGGAGGAATGACCCTGATGCTGGCAGCTAAAGGCCGGGACCAGGGCAAGTAAACAAAGTAAAACGGGTATTTTCATGGCAGGGTATTTGGAATCTAAGGTAGTGGGTTGGTGCTTTTTCTGCAAATGGTATTTAGGAGAGCGGGGAAAGAGAAGGGGATTAAGTTATAATAATTTTCAATGTACCCCGTTATAGGCTTATCGATTTTCTTCTTACTTTCATCCGGTAATCGGCAGCACCGGAATTATAAATGCGCTAAACTGTAGCCAAATCATTTTTCATGATCGGTTTTTTTTTGCAAATACAGGATACTGCGGCAGGAGTCGCAGATTCCTTATCCCGGCTCAACATCAATCCCCCGGCTGTACCGGGAGAAAAGATCAGCCTGATGGACCTGCTGGTCAAAGGGGGTGTGCTGATGATTCCCCTGGGAGTGCTTTCCCTCATCACTGTTTTCGTGTTTGTGGAAAGATACCTCGCCATCCGCAAGGCCAGCCGGATCGAAGACAATTTCATGAACATGATCCGGGATCATATTACCAACGGTAATGTATCTGCTGCACGATCCCTGGCCAAAAACACGGCCAATCCTGCAGCCCGGATGATTGAAAAGGGTATTCAGCGCATCGGCAAACCCATCGATAATATAGAAAAATCCATGGAAAATGTCGGGCGGCTGGAACTTTATAAAATGGAACGCAATATGGTCATCCTTTCCCTGATGGCAGCTATTGCTCCAATGGTGGGTTTCCTGGGCACGATTGCAGGCATGATTGAGACATTTTTCAATATTTCCATCACATCCGATATCACCCTGGGAACTATAGCAGGAGGTATTTATGTGAAGATGATCACTTCTGCATCAGGCCTGATCATTGGGGTCTGTGCCTATATCGGGTATAGCTATCTCAACACCCAGATCAATAAAGTCGTGAACAAAATGGAATCCGCTGCTGCGGAATTCATTGATATCCTGCAAGAACCGATCCGATGAATCTCCGAAAAAACCGGACCAGTCATGTACAGGTGGAAAGCTCAGCGTTAAATGATATTCTGTTCATTTTCCTGTTGTTTTTCCTGATCGTATCCACCCTGGCCAATCCCAATGTGATCAAGGTGACGCTGCCCAGTGCCAAAAACAATACAAAAGCCAAGCAGACAGTGGTCGTATCCATCAACAAGCAGGATCAGTTCTTTGTCGGGACCAACCGGGTAGAGGAAAACCAGCTTAAAGAGGCGCTGGCTCCCAAACTGGCCAATGAATCTGTGGATGCCACCATCGTGGTCAACGCAGATAAGTCTGTTCCGATAGAATATGTAGTTGATGTCATGGAAATCGCCCATGAGCTGAATGTCAAAGTTGTCCTGGCCACAGCGCATCCGGGTCCCTGATCAAGGAGCATTCTTCTTCCAGGCTTTTACCATCCGGTATTTTTCCTGCATATCCTTCCTGAGCTCCGTACTATAGTCATGGGCATGAAACAAGGCAGTAATTTCCCCAGCATAGGATTCATTGATCTCCACAAAAACCCGCCCTCCGTTTTTCAACCTGATTCCAGCCACACTCAGGATTGCCCGGTAAAACAACAAGGGGTCTTCGCCGGGCACGAAAAGCGCCAGATGGGGCTCATATTCCAGCACATTAGGCAGGATCCCGGATTTTTCTTCCGCAGTGATGTAAGGAGGGTTACTGATCAGGATATCTGCGTGGGGTATCCGATCATAACTGGTCGGATCCAGCAGATTACCCTGGTAAAAATCAATTTCCGTCCTGTGATCCCTGGCGTTCCCCCTGGCCACAGATAAGGCTTCTGAGCTGATATCCAGCGCGGATACCCTGGATTCCGGAAATCCTTTTTTAAGCGCTATAGCCAGGCAACCGCTCCCTGTTCCCAGATCGGCTATCGTGAGCCCATCCGGATAATCCTGATGCAGATCCCGGATAACCCAGTCAGCCAGTTCCTCTGTCTCCGGCCGGGGAATCAGCACCTGTTCATTGACCTGCAATGGCAATCCCCTGAACCAGGCAATCCCGGTTACGTATTGAACGGGTTTATACCGAAGCAATTCAGCCAAAACTTTGTCCAGCAGCAGGCTGTCCGTTTCAGGGATGCCCTGGTCCTGGCGCATGATCCGGTCCGTCGGTCCGAGTCCCAAGAAATGAATAAATACCAGGTCTGCGATGCGGTCAGCTTCTGTGCGGGAATACAATTCCCGCAGCTGGTTTCTGAATTCCAGGTGATATCCTTGAAGGGTCATCAGGGTTAAATTAGGGAAAAAACGGTTTTGCACCTATTTTTGGATATCATGAACGCGGAACAAGGAACTTTTATGCAGCGTTGCCTACAATTGGCGGCACTTGCCGGTGGGGAAGTGGCGCCCAATCCCCTGGTGGGAGCAGTGCTGGTCTCCGGAGGCAGGATCATTGGAGAGGGATATCACCAGAAATTTGGGGGGCCGCATGCGGAAGTCAATTGCCTGGCCAGTGTGAGACCGGATGATCATGCCCTAATTGAAAAATCCATCCTTTATGTCAATCTTGAACCTTGTTCGCATACAGGTAAGACCCCGCCATGCGCCGAACTGATCATCCGGCACCATATTCCTGAGGTGATCATTGGTATGGTAGATCCGAATGAGCAGGTTCATGGCCATGGAATAAAAATGATGCAGGATGCCGGCATCAGTGTCCATGTGGGATTGATGGAGGAAGCCTGCCGGAGTCTCAACCGCCGGTTTATTACCTTCCAGGAGAAGAGACGACCCTACATTATCCTGAAATGGGCCCAATCCCGGAATGTCTGCATGGCCCCTCAGGACCTGAGTCCGGTAAAAATCACCCATTCCGGTACCAACCGCCTGGTCCATCGGTGGCGCAGTGAGGAAGCCGCGATCATGGTCGGTGCGGGCACTGTACAATCGGATAATCCCCGGCTCACCAATCGCCTTTGGACCGGAGTCCAACCCCTGCGGGTTATCTGGGACCCGAATTTGCGCATAAACAAAGATGCTAAGGTGCTGGACGGGGAATCCCCGTCCCTGGTATTCAACCTGGAAAAAAATGAAAGGATGCATCGGGTAGAATATATTCGCATATCGGACCAGGAAAAATTCATCAGTCAGATCCTGGAAATCCTGTATGCCAGACAGATCAATTCGGTACTGGTGGAAGGAGGGGCCAGATTGCTGCAATTTTTTATTGACAGGGGATGTTGGGACGAGGCCAGGCTGATCACCGGGAATATATTCCTTGAAGAAGGCCTACCTGCTCCCATACTTAAACTGGCGAGACTTGAAGGGCAAATTGATGTGGAAGGGGACCGGGTGGAATTTTTTTTGAAAAGGACAGCCCCGGTTAACCGGGGGGGATGAATTTGAAACTGGGTTAAAGGATCCCCTAAGATCCCTATTGCAGAAATCGTTTGCTGACTGACAGGTCCTTCGGACCCCCATTATAGGTGTAAAAACCCTCGCCGGTCTTGGTTCCCAGACAACCGGCATTAACCAGATTGACTAACAGGGGACAGGGAGCATACTTCGGATTCCCTAATCCTTCCTGCATCACCCGGAGTATGGACAGGCAAACATCCAGTCCGATGAAATCGGCCAGCTGAAGGGGACCCATCGGATGGGCCATGCCCAGTTTCATGATGGTATCGATGGCATCCACCCCGGATACCCCTTCATACAGGGCCCAGACGGCTTCATTGATCATGGGCATCAGGATCCGGTTGGCGATGAACCCCGGGTAATCTTTGACCACGCAGGGGGTCTTTTCCAGGGCTAAGGCCAGGGTAGTCATCTCCCCGGTCGTTTCAGGGGCAGTTTGATATCCTTCGATTAATTCCAGGAGTTTCATCACCGGTGCCGGATTCATGAAATGCATGCCGATAACTTTTTCAGGACGACTTGTCTGGGCGGCAATCCGGGTAATGGACAGGGAAGAGGTGTTGCTGGCTAGTATCGTGCCCGGTCCGGCGTACTGGTCCAGCTCACGGAAAAGGCTTAGTTTGACCCGCAGGTCTTCGGTGGCTGCTTCCACCACGAGTTCCGTGGTGGACACTGCTTCATCAAGGGATGAATAGGTAATCAAATTCGTCAGGGCGGTTTCTTTTTGGGCCGATGTCATCACCCCCCTGGACACCTGGCGGTCCATATTCCTGGAAATGATTTCCCTGGCCCTGACCAGTGCTGCAGGTGAAATATCAAAAAGGTTAACCCGGTAACCATGCTGAATGAAAGTATGCGCAATACCATGGCCCATGGTTCCTGCCCCAATGACGGCGATTTGCTGCATATACTGGATTTGAATGGAGTCCGGAAGAAAGTTTCCGGATTAATTCTGGTTCTTGAAATCCCCCCGTTTCCAGGCTTGTATGAACTGGGCCCAGGCCAGGGGATTGAAAATATTCTCCGGAGGTACCTGACCATTGTAGTAGTAAGCTTGTGCCCGGTTGTTGAAGTAATTATTTACCGATTCCTGGGCACTGGTCGGCACAGTCAACCGCAAAGCCCTTAATTTTTCAGACTCCACATTCTTCCTGGCAATCTCAAACTGGTCGTCGGGAAGTTTCCAGTTGACAAAGGCATACTCGAATTCACTTCGGCTGGGATATGGGCGGATAATGGTCACAGGCAGATAAAAGGTATCCTGGACCATCAACTGAATCATGGAAAAATGACTTCCCTTCAGATTGACGGGTATCTTCACATCCTTTGGGCGGAACCCCACAGCGCTGAAATGAATCACATCGCCTTTGAAGGCTACAATGGCGAATACTCCTTTTTCGTTGGATATTGTACCCCGGTCTGTGCCTAACACCTGGATATCCACACCCGGTATGGCCCTAAGGCTGTCTGCAGTCATGGTCACACCGGAAAACTGCACAATCGTATCCCTGAGCACGCCAAACTGGGCATTCACAGCCAGGGGAAATAATAAAGTAAAGCAAAGAATATAGCATTTCTGGAACTTCATCAAGGTCAAAGTTAAATCATTTTCGATATCCGTGTTTCTTCCCGCCGTCAACTGCCGGGTTAAATGGACTGGTAAAATAAGCTGTATTTGAACTAATTTTGCCGTTTGGGTGCAATTTTAACTAATGTTTAAAATGGTTTCTGAACAGCAGGTATACAAAGCCTTGGGTACGGTGCAGGAGCCAGATCTGAAAAACGATTTGGTATCCCTCTCCATGGTCAGGGAAGTATCGATCAATGAGACTGAGGTGCATGTGACCATCGTATTGACGACCCCGGCCTGCCCCCTGAAGGAATTGATCCGGAATCGCTGTATTGAAGCCATCAAACGGGAAGTGGGATCAGAAATCCAGGTGCGGATAAGCCTGGTTTCCCAGGTCAATTCCAACCGGAAAGGCAGCCTGTCCGTCCTGCCAGGGGTGAAAAATATCATTGCGGTGGCATCGGGGAAGGGGGGAGTGGGTAAATCTACGGTAGCCGCCAACCTGGCCATCGCCCTGGCCCGGGAAGGAGCTAAAACGGGTTTGCTGGATGCGGATATTTACGGACCCAGTGTGCCGGTCATGTTCGGGGTTCGCGGGGAACGACCAATGATGAAGCAGGTTCAGGGGAAAGGAAGGATTGTACCCCTTCAAAGGTTTGGGATCAGCTTGCTGTCCATTGGGCTGCTGGTGGATGAAAAGCAGGCTGTGGTATGGCGGGGTCCCATGGCAAGCAGTGCCTTGAAACAATTCATATCCGATGTGGATTGGGGAGATCTGGACTATTTGGTGATTGATCTGCCACCGGGTACGGGAGATATCCACCTGACCCTGGTCCAGACCGTTCCTGTTACCGGAGCGATCATTGTCACCACCCCCCAGGAAGTTGCACTGGCGGATGCCCGTAAGGGTATTGTCATGTTCAGCACGGGAGCCATAAAGGTACCAGTACTTGGACTCGTGGAAAATATGGCTTATTTCAGCCCTGCGGACTTACCCGGTAATCGATATTATATATTTGGAAAGGATGGGGGAAAGCGCCTCGCCGAGGAATATGGTATACCCCTGCTCGGCCAGATTCCCCTGGTGCAGAGTATACGGGAAGGCGGTGATGAAGGAATCCCTGCCATGGTTGGGGACGATCTGCAAGCCAGGGAAGCATTCGGAGAATTTGCCCGACGGGCTGCCCAGCAAATTGCCATCCGGAATGCAGAAATGAAACCAACGGGAATTGTGGAAACAGCCTTTTAATCATGTATATCCGTTCATATCACCGGGAACCGGATCCCTCGGTAATCCGGCAATTTATACAGGATCATCCTTTCGCAGTACTGGTTTCCTGCGGGGGATCTTATCCGGCTGCCAGCCATATCCCCATCGAAGTGCTGGACCAGCCGGAAGGAGGTATATTGCTCATGGGACATATTGCCCGGGCCAATCCCCAACTGGAACAGATCAGCTTACATCGGGAAGTCCTCGTGATTTTCCAGGGGCCGCAATGCTATGTATCAGCCAGCTGGTATTTGGATCCCGGGGTGGCTTCTACCTGGAATTACCTGGCTGTACATGCTTCCGGTAAGATCAGCCTGGTGGATGAAACGGCTACATTGGCACATCTCAGGCGGTTGACAGACCGGCATGAGTCTATCAGTGAACATCCCACATCAGTAGACCGGATGCCTGAGGAATATATTACCAAGAACCTCCAGGCCATTGCAGGGTTCGAGATCCGGGTGGAAAGGCTGGATAATACCTGGAAGCTCAGTCAGAACAAGGATCAGCAGACAAGGGACAGGATCATTTCTGAACTGTTGAAAATACCTGACCCCAATGCCCGGGCCATAGCCTCTGAGATGTCGGGAAGGGAAAGCCTGGGACAGGAATAAAATTTGTACGCATGGAACATCAGATCAATCTTGCCTTGCAGATTCTTCCACAATCCCCTGCAGGGGATACCTATTACCTGGTGGATAAGGCCATTGAAGCGATCCGGCTTTCTGGAGTAAAATACCGGGTTTGTCCTTTTGAAACTGTCCTGGAAGGAACCTATTCCGAACTGATGCAGGTGGTGGAAAAGGCGCAGCAGGCCTGTTTTGATTATGGGGCGGAGGATATGCTGGTCTTCATAAAGATCCAGCGGAGGAAGGATCGCGATGTCACGATCTCTGACAAGATGGAAAAATATGGAGGGTGAACAGGGGGAACTTGCTTTTGACTCCGGTATTTCACTGGTACTATTCCTAAAATGCTCATGACCCGGCTGGAACTCATTGCTCAAATAAGGACAAAAAAATCTTTTTTGATCATTGGCCTGGACAGTGATGCCGCAAAGATTCCCCGTCACCTGCTTGCGCATCCGGATGCTGTGCTGG
>DATLTB010000086.1:0-4693 GCA_035533815.1 Chitinophagaceae bacterium | reverse complement strand
CTAGTGTGATGATTATTAAGTTTTGCAACTTTTAGTATATTTGTAAAACAAAATGATCAATTATGAGTATCAAACTTAATAAAAGTGAAATGGATTATCTCAGGACATTTAAGAAATCAGGAAACCTTAGTCTTAGAGAATTTAATCGAGCAACAGTTCTCCTATTTCTTAATAAAGGGATAGCAATTACCGATATGGAAGATTTATTAGAAGTAGATCGAACAACCATTTGGCGGATAAAAAAAAGATACCTTGAGCATGGGTTAGAGATGGCACTAACAGAAGACAACAGGTCTGGACAACCGATAAAATATACCACCATTCATGAAGCTGAACTTACCGCCTTGGCCTGCGGTCCTGTTCCGAGCGGAAGAAGAAGGTGGACAATTAGATTGCTAGTAAAGGAGTTGAAAAAACAAAGGGGCTTTGAAACAATAACCTATGGAAGCGTTCGCAAGATGCTAAAAAAAACGAATTTAAACCTTGGCTAAGGCGTATGTGGTGCATACAGGAAATAACAGAGGAATACCGTGCAAGGATGTATAGGTTATTGGAATTATATAAACAGCCATATGATCCCAGTCAACCAATGATTTGTATGGATGAAAAAAGCAAACAGCTACTGGAGGATACCCGTCAGCCAATTAAAGCAAAGCCACGCAAGCCTGAAAAGTACGATTATGAATATAAACGCAATGGGACATGCAACATATTTATAGCGGTAGCCCCAAAAGCAGGTATGCGGATAGTAAAAGTTACAGATACAAGGAAAAAGGAAGATTTTGCATATTTCGTTGAAGACCTGGTGGAAAAGCATTTCCCGAATGCGATTTGCATCCAGTTAGTACTTGACAATTTGAATACACACTTTGAAGGATCATTAACGGAAACGTTTGGCAAAAGAAAGGCCGCAAGGCTCCAGAATAAGGTCAAGTTCATTTATACTCCTAAACATGGCAGTTGGCTGAACATGGCAGAAATAGAAATCAATATAATGGATAGACAATGTACCGGTGGCAGAATAGAAAATCAAGGAACGTTAGAATCAAAGGTATTGTCTTGGTCAAATGAAAGGAATAACGACAAGGCCAAAATAGAATGGAAATTTACCCGACAGGATGCTGATAAAAAGTTATCAAGACACTATGTTTCATAATTAAATAATCATCACACTAGTACAGTTCCCTTTTCCATCCGTTTTACCCTCCAGGTCCTGGGAATTGAAACTGAAATCCTTTTCCAATTTGAACAGGTAATCCGGAAATTGCTTCAGGGTAAAAAGGTCCTCCCCTAGATTAAGTTCATATTGGTAATTCCTGTTAACCGCCGGAGTTCCAAATAAATTGTCCGAATGTCCGGAAGCCCGAATGGAATCGCCGGGGCCGTAGTCCGGCTTATCCAGGTTCAGATTTACCTTGATCCGGTCAGGTATGAATTCCTCAATGCTGAGATCAGTACTGGAAAGCAATACCCCATTACCCGTATATACGGAAAGCGTATAGTCACCGGTCATGGAACTGTTCAGGGTAGGGATGTCAGTTTCACAGGAACCCTGATGACTGAGAATCTTTCTAATAGTAGCATAGGGCTTTCCATCCGGAGCGCTGAGTACTATCTTCACAGGAATTTCTCCGGGGCACTGCCAGTGTTCATCCCGGACTATCACAGACATATGGATTGTTTCTCCGGGACGATATAAATTTCTGTCTCCGTAAATCATCGCCTCTAGACCTGCATCATTTTTCCTTTTGCCTCCTACATCGAAACGGGAAGTCTCAATGCCGGCCTGGCTGAACAACAGACAGTTAAAATCTGCATCCTTTCGTGCGGTAACCATCGATACCGTAAACCCAGGCACCTGGTCCCGGATATGATCAAAGACGGCAACCCCGTCATTTCCGGTCATGGCCGTATATAATTTTTGGTTATTGCTGCTATAGAAAGAAATACTGGCTCCTGCTATTGGCTGGGTTGTTTTTATGGAATTGGCAAAAACATAAATGGCATCCTTTTCACTACGGACAATCAAGCCGATATCAGATAAAGCAATGACCCTGGACTGGGTAATCCAGTATTGGCTGGTAGATGCTACGGTAAGCACATAGATCCCTTTGAAATCCCTGATCTTATCCTGAAAATCCAAATGCAGTACTCGGGCAGCATTCAGGGAAGGGAGGGATTTGGTATCATAATCTTTTTGAAATATGGTATCTCCCAGATCTGCATCATCATAATACTGGTAATCCCCCCCATCATCATCATCATCTGAGGAACTGCTGCCGTAATTTTCTCCCATGTCCTTACTGAAAAAGTTCTCCAGGTTGTTTTCATATACCTTGACCACAGTGACCCTCACCCGAGGGACACTCACTATGTTCAGTGCCAGGTTTCGGTAACCCAGGCCTGAAAGGTATATGCCCTTGGTATTTGCGAAGCTGATGGCAGGCTGCAATTTTCCGAAACTCACCTGCTGGCTGAATGGCGCTTTCATCATACCTCCGAAAATGCCCTGAGCCTGCTGTGATATGTTCAGCTGATAGTTGGTTTTGGGATCAAAATCTTTGCTGATGAGGAGAAATCCCTGGTCATTGACCTGTACATCGAAATGCACTGAAGGAGACAGGGTGATATCATTTTTAAGACTGTCTTCCAGCATGGGCTGGGAGGTGTACACTGTAATAGTGCCTTCCGTACCGGTATGTTCAGCCAGTACATTGGTGATGCTCAAATTATACCGGGATGGAATGACTGCTTTAACCAGGGTATCTGTCATACAGGTATAATGGCTGTTTACCACACTGATCCCCTTTTTTATCCAAATGGTCAGCGGAGTTTGTTGGTCCAGGTCATTGATCGGCGGAAATTGCAGGGATAAGGTTTTATCTGTTCCAGATCCGGTAACCGTAAAATCAATTTTTCTCCCATCTGACCTGAGGGAAATATAATGGACTGCCTGTGTCAGATTGACATCATAATTAAACTGCAGGTCCGCCTGTACCAGGAGGTTGGACAGGGTTTTTCCCCTTGTCCAGGAAATATTCGTTCCCGTTACCGCTAAGTAGGGGGTATGGAAATGGAATACCGGGTTGGCCGGTAATTGATAATTTTTCTTTGCATGGCTCAACAGCCTGTTGGTCAATGTAGCCGTATACTGGGTGCCAGGTTCAAAACCCTGCTTGGGGGAAAAAAGGAGTTCACTGGCATAATCCCATTTAAATCGTCCCGCCACAGCCGGTTCAAAACGGATATAATGTGTGCTATCCCATGTTCCTAAAAGGGAATCAGGATACAGTTCCCGGTTAAAGGTAAACACCAGGTTTTCCTGTAGCTGTACTTCATTCTGAAAACTTTGTCCGGTGACTGCAATCTCATTTTTATGGGAAATACAACCGGCATTCAGGCAAAACAGGGCAATAATCCCCAGGTAGGAAAGGGTCCGCATATAATAGGCAAAAAAGGTTAAAGGCAACAAGGTATACTTTATACTGCTGAAGTTTCCTCAAAATTTGGCCCCCTTTAGTTTAAAACGCAGTCTGGCGGGGGGGGTAAATGATTTTTGAAAATGTAAGGCCTCCCAATTCTTTTTAGTGATGTTTCCGGAGCCCCTGGCTGCCAAAGTGTCGTTGAATAAAGATTCCTCAAAAAGAAGCGCCCAATGTCGTATAATGCAAGTGGAAACTAAACAATAATACGAACATGGACGCTATCTCTATACGGACGAACCGTTTCAAGGGGCAACTTAGCAAATTTTCAGGAATCATTTCCAAGGAACTTTCAAAGCCCAAACAGCGGCTGATCAAGGAGATGTGCTATGGTATTCAGGCGAGTAAAGATGTGAAGCTGTCCAATATAGCCCGCTCCCTTCAGGAGGATATCCCACTGATTAAAACGGAAGACCGCTTAAGTCGTAATCTGGCCGATGAAGATTTTACTGACAGGGTCAATGATCGGATCCTCAGGCTAGGAGATGATAAAATCACCGAGGATATGGTTATTGCTATAGACCCGGGAGATATCATGAAGCCCTATGCCAAGGCCATGGAACACCTTTGCGGCATTTATGATGGTAGCGACCATGAAAAGGCAAAGGGTTACCACTTGTGCCAGGTGACAGCAGCCAATCTGGAACTGAAGTAAAATTGTCCCTTTATACAGCGAGGCTTTTTCCTCCACCGAAACCGGATATGTAAGCATCATGGAGAAGATGAAAACCATTATCGGTAAGGTAAAAAGCTATATTGGTACAGTCGGTACCTGGGTGGGAGATCAGCAGGGAGACGATGTGAACCTATTTGAATATTTTAATGCAGAACAATTATCCTTTGTCATCCGCCTGAAACTGAACCGGTGGCTATTGACCCACAATAAGAGAGGCGGCGTGGTACCCGTTCAGGCTGAAGGCTTACAAAAGCATCTGGCCTTGAATCACCGGGCTCAGATCACTAAAATTGATGATGGCAAGGAGACGATGATCAATATTGAATTTGGTATTGGCCAGGTGGCCATTTATGGCAAAGATGACCGGTGGTATTATGCGGTGGTAATCAAAGGTTTCGGTGATCATCCGATGGTCCTGTTGACCAATTTGACGCAGGTCAACACCTTCGACAGTAAATCGATATACAAAATCGTGGAGATCTACCTTACCCGATGGAAATGTGATGAATGCTACCGCTATATCAAGCAATCATAT
>DATLTB010000085.1:0-23072 GCA_035533815.1 Chitinophagaceae bacterium | reverse complement strand
AAATTTTCACAATCTCCTGTTATTAATACAAAGATACGCCCAATTTGCCTGTCAAATGCGAAGGGAATATAATTCGATTGTTATTAAAATGTAAACCTCCCCGCTTACCTTATTTTTTTAACTTTGCCCCGTTTTTATCTCATGAACCAGCATTTATCTGAACAGGAAATCATTCGCAGGGACAAGTTGCAACAACTTGTCCGGCTGGGGATAGACCCATATCCGGCTGCTTGCTTCCCTGTCAGTGGGTATGCCGCTGATATCCGAAATAATTTCAGTGAGGAGAAAAAAGATGAATTCAGGGACCTTTTCCTTGCAGGCAGGATCATGGGCATCCGGGATATGGGGAAAGCCTGTTTTGCTGTTCTTCAGGATTCCACTGGCCGTATCCAGCTATATGTCCGGCGGGAAGATATTTGTCCGGGGGAGGATAAAACACTTTATGAACTGGTCTGGAAGAAGCTGTTGGATATCGGGGACATTATCGGAGTCAAGGGTTTTGTGTTCCTTACCCGAACCGGTGAGATTTCCCTACATGTGCAACAGTTCACCCTGTTATCCAAGGCCCTGCATCCCCTGCCTGTCGTCAAGGAGAAAGAAGGGGAGACCTTTGATGCAGTGACAGATCCAGAATTCCGTTATCGTCAGCGTTATGCCAGCCTGATCGTGGATGCAGAAGCCAAAGAGGTATTTGTCCGCCTGACCCGGATGAAAAATGCATTGAGGGAATTTCTCAATGCCCAGGGTGCCCTGGAAGTGGATACGCCGGTGTTGCAGTTCCTTCCGGGGGGTGCTGCAGCCCGTCCTTTCGTCACCCATCATAATGCCCTGGATATTCCACTATACCTCAGAATTGCCGATGAGTTATATCTGAAACGCCTGATCGTGGGGGGATTCGACTGGGTTTATGAGTTCAGTCGCAACTTCCGTAATGAAGGCATGGACCGTACCCATAACCCGGAATTCACCATCCTGGAATTTTACGTAGCCTATAAAGATTATCTGTGGATGATGGACTTCACCGAAAAATTGCTGGAATACACCGCGATAACCGTTAATGGCAACCCGGAACTGATGGCTGGCGGACATTCGATCAGCTTCCGGGCACCTTACCCAAGGATCTCCATGTTTGATGCGATCCGGGAACATACGGGTCTGGATATCTCTGATATGGACGAAACAGCGCTCCGGGAAACCTGCAAACACCTGCATTTACCCGTCGAATCTAACTGGGGGAAAGGGAAACTGACCGATGTCCTGTTTAGTGAAACCTGTGAATCCCATTATATTCAGCCCACCTTCATTACAGATTACCCCCTGGAAATGAGCCCCCTGACTAAAAAGCATCGCAGCAAAGCAGGGTTGGTGGAACGTTTTGAGCTGATTGTAAACGGCCATGAAATCGCCAATGCCTATTCAGAACTGAATGATCCCCTGGATCAGCGAGTCCGCTTTGAAGAGCAGGCCGCCCTGATGGCCAGGGGAGATACCGAGGCCATGCATGTCGATCATGATTTTTTACGGGCCCTGGAATATGGCATGCCTCCCACATCAGGAATTGGTATCGGGCTGGACCGGCTCGCTATGCTGATTACCGGTCAGGCTTCCATTCAGGATGTCCTGCTGTTTCCACAGATGAGACCTGAACAAAGGTAAACAGGTTAACCGCACCGAATACCCCATACTCCAATCCCCCTCATCCTAATTAATGCTGCAACCCCTTTTAGATCCGTCTTGCCGATGAGCCTTTCCTTTTACCCCGGAGAAAACCTGTTTTTTTACCGTCATCGTATTTTTTTATCTCCTGCATCTGGAATAACCCCGCCTGCAGCAAGGCGCCACAAATACCCTCCTGAACCTGAAAAAGGGATAGACCGGGGGAGGAGGGGTGAACCATAACCGACTTTGGGGCCGGTTGGCAGGGTGCGGGATGGCGCCTGGTCTGCGACCGACCATACATACCCCATGCAGCAACCAAGATCATGGCCATGATAAATCCTTTCTTTTCCATTTGTTTCTTTCTTTTTTTTGGATATGCAGCAGTTCGAAATGCTAAGGCCCGAATTGCTAATTGTTTGTAAATACCCTTAAATACATTATTTTTTCAAACTATTTGAATAATCAACAATATGTTGTACTTTTTCCCGAACGAAACTTTTTGTTATGAAAAATATCATTCCCAATAAAGTGGCCATTGTCATTTATTCCCTCGCCATTGGTTCTTTTGGAATCAGCCACCTCAGGCATGCGCATGCCATGGCCACCATGGTACCCCGATTTGTACCTATAGGTATTTTCTGGATTTATCTTACAGGCATTGGAATGATCCTGGCAGCCCTTGCCTTTATTATCAACTGGAAAGCCAAGCTGGCCGGTTACCTGCTGGCCCTGTTTTTACTGATCATTATCCTGATCATACAGATTCCGGGAATGCACAATGGTAATTCTTTATCATCAACTATGTTCCTGAAGGATTGCATGATCATGGCCGGTGCCATATTGATCGCCAATCAGTCTGCATAGTTTTTCCAGGAAGGTTTGTCCAAAAAACGAGGCAGCCCTGCCGGCAAATACAGCCCTGGTTAAGGGGTCAAAGAAAGTTTGGGCGGATTAGCCGGCTGACCGAATGGATTAAGCCGGTTTTTCTGGTTGCAGGATGGTTAAAATCCCCATTCCGGCTGGATTGGTCTGGAATCCATAATCCCATCTATTGTATCCTTGATCCCCGAATCCAACCTGGGATAAATATCGAGTGCCTTGAGGTTTTCTTCCAGCTGGGTGGACTTTGTTGCGCCTAAAATGGCCGTGGTAACCAGGGGATTTGAGATACACCAGGCAATGGACAGGGTAGCCAGGGAAGTCCCCAGCTGATCGGCAACCTGCTTAAGTTGCCGGACCTTTTCTACTTTATCCGCAGCATATGCCTTGTCCTTCAGCCATTCAAAACCTTCCAGGGCGAGCCTGGATTCTGAAGGTATGCCATTATTGTATTTCCCGGTCAACATGCCTGAGGCCAGCGGACTCCAGATAGTTGCTCCCATGCCATATTCCGTAAAGAGCTGCAGATATTCCCTTTCAATCCGGTACCGGTTGAAAAGATTGTATTCCGGCTGTTCCATGGTGGGGCCGATAAGGCCGTTATTCACACTATGCAAATGAGCTTCCATGATTGCAGCAGCACTCCATTCAGAGGTTCCCCAGTACAGCACTTTGCCTTGACGGATCAGGATATTCATAGTTTGTACCACTTCCTCGATGGGAGTTTGCCGGTCGGGGCGATGGCAGAAAAACAAATCCAGGTAATCCACCTGCAGTCGATTTAACGCTTCATGACAGGATTCAACGAGGTGCTTGCGGCTTAACCCCCACTGATTGGGTTTCTTATCTTTTCCCCGCCATCCGAAATAGGATTTGCTGGAAATGACCAGGGAGCTGCGGTCCCATTTTTTATTTTTCAGGACCCTGCCCATCTGTTTTTCTGATTCCCCTCCCGCGTAGGATTCTGCATTATCAAAAAAATTGATCCCCTGATCGTAGGCAATTCCCATTAGCTGATCTGATAAAGCATCATCCAGCTGTTTGTGAAAAGTCACCCAACTTCCTAGGGAAAGTACACTCAGCTGAAGGCCTGATTTACCCAGTCTCCTGTATTCCATATATTTAGCATTTATAAATTCCCAACAAATCCCAACAAAGTTAAGTTCCCAGCCATTTTTTGCTGATCGACCGATCCAGGTCGGAAGCCAGATTATCCCCTGTGACCAGGGTTCACCATCCCAGCAGCCAGGCAAAGATCAGGGGAGCCACGATTGTTGCATCGGACTCTATGATGAACTTTGGAGTTTGGATATCCAGCTTGCCCCAGGTGATCTTCTCATTGGGAACAGCCCCAGAATAAGAACCATAGCTGGTCGTAGAATCCGAGATTTGGCAGAAATAGCTCCAGAATGGCACATCTTTCCAACCCAGGTCCTGGTACATCATGGGCACTACACAGATGGGGAAATCCCCGGCAATTCCGCCCCCGATCTGAAAAAATCCCACCCCCTTTCCTGAAGAATTCTTCCGGTACCAGTCAGCCAGAAAAACCATATAATCAATTCCGCTTTTCATCGTGGAACTCTTTAAGTCACCCTTTATGCAGTAGGAAGCAAATATGTTCCCCATGGTACTGTCTTCCCAGCCCGGGACGATAATGGGTATCTTTTTTTCCGCGGCAGCGAGCATCCAGCTGTGTGAAGGATCGATTTCATAATGGGTTTTCATCACTCCGCTCAATAGCAGCCTGAACATATATTCATGAGGGAAATACCGTTCTCCTTGGTCCTCGGCTTCTTTCCAGAGTTGGAAAATATGTTTTTGGATCCGCCTGAAAGCTTCCTCCTCGGGTATGCAGGTATCGGTAACCCGGTTATACCCCTTTTCCAGCAGTTTCCCTTCTTCCATTGGACTCAAATCACGGTAATTCGGCACCCGCTTGTAATGGCTGTGTGCCACCAGATTCATGATATCCTCCTCCAGATTCGCACCAGTGCAGGAAATGATGTCAATCTTGCCAGCCCGGATCATTTCCGCCAGGGAAATCCCCAGTTCGGCTGTACTCATGGCCCCAGCCAGGGTAACCATCATTTTTCCGCCTGCTGCCAGATGCGTTTCATACCCTTTTGCTGCATCCATCAGGGCAGCTGCATTGAAATGGCGGAAATGATGATCAATAAATACAGATACAGGTCCCTGGCGGCTCATGAAAAGTTAATTTTGGAAAAGCCAAAATTAACAAAAAATGCCCGCAGGAAATAAGAATTCCGGCAAGCCTGGTTCAAAACAACATCCGGGCCTGTTTTAATCTTCATCCCATGGGTTTTATTTCCAGGATGATTACGATATGCTGGTCCCCTGCTGCACAATCCACCATAAACCACATGGTTTTTTCTGGGACCTGTTATCAACGTTTAACAGGTCATGGACAGGAAATTGGGGTTATCGGAAAGTACCTTAAGTCAGCCTGCCCCTCAAAATAAACCTTCCCGGGTTCCCGGTCCGCCCTGAACCGGGTAACTGGACCGGCCCTTCGTTCGGCCCGTTTACCCGTTTGATATCCGGAAAAAGAAAGTTGAATGCAGGGGCAGTCCCAGGTTAGGTATGGAAAGAACTACTCCGGCCAATCCTTAGCCGATACCCGCCTGCATCAACATGGCCAAAGTGGCATTCTCCCAATGGATTCATGAATATTCCATTAAAAGATGAACCGGTAAGTTTGATGAACTTTGGATATGGGTGTGGCCGAACAGGAATCACCGGTTTCCTGCTGTAATGTCCAGGGCAAGTAGAGTAATTGACGCATCAAAAAAAAGGGCAGGATTAATCTTTTGTTAATCAGAAAAAATGTCCTGCATTAAAAATAGGTATCTTAAAAAAATTTCACTCCCAGGATAATATTCTGGACATTAGTGGATACCGATGAACTACCTCGCTCATGCCTACCTTTCTTTCGGGGATCCGGATATCCTCCTGGGAAACATGATTGCGGACTTTGTGAAAGGGAATACCCTGCTGGCTTATCCGGTACAGGTCCGGAAAGGCATCCGTCTGCACCGGGCCATTGATGGATTCACGGATCAGCATACCCTTTCCCGTCTTGCGGCTACTTTCTTTAAGAATAATTATGGGCGGTACAGTGCTGTATTTGTGGATGTGGTATATGATCATTTCCTGGCCTGCGATACCAAATTATTTCCGGGGGATTCCCTCAGGGAATTTGCACAGACCACTTATGGTCAGTTGAATGAGAAAGCTGAACTCTTCCCCGTCCTATTCCGCCGGATCTTCCCCTATATGAAATCTCAGGACTGGTTATATGGTTACCGGACCGAGGAAGGCATTTCGAAAGCATTCGGGGGTATAATCCACAGGGCTAAATATATTTCAGATCCCAGGCCAGCCGCAATTTGCCTGAAAATGCACTATGCAGAATTGCAATCCTGCTATGCGGGGTTTTTTCCCCAATTGATAGCCTATTGCCATACCCTTCGTTTGGAGCATTCCTGAACAGCAATATCCTTCTTCCTTCAGCTTCCCTTGATGTCTACCGTTTAAATATCCTCCAGTCCTTCGGGAATGCCTGTCTTGTCATCGGTCATTTTTTTGAATTATCTCCTTTCCATTTCAAATTTTCTTCCTATTTTCATTCCCCCAATTAATTTTTCAATCTAATATTACCCACTTTCAGTTTATTTTAAAAATCAATGAATTATGAAAAAAAATCTTCTTTTTACCTTCGCGCTGGCAAGTATGGTATTTACCGGCTTTGGGTCCTTCGCCCAAATGACCCAGAAATCTGCATTCCCTTCTATGGCCCTAAGTCCCATGGAAATGGCTTATTACCCCGTTGGTTACCCCGGAGTTCGTTTAAAGAAAGACCCCGGTACCCTGGTCGCCAGGGTGATTTATTGCCGCCCCCAAATGAAAGGACGGGTCATATTTGGCAAACTGGTACCCTATGGTCAGGTCTGGCGTCTCGGAGCCAATGAATCCACCGAAATCGATTTTTTTGTTCCTGTAACCATTGCCGGCCAGCAAATCCAGCCAGGGCGCTATACGTTGTATACAATCCCCGAAACCGGTAAATGGACGATGATCCTCAGCCATGAGATTGATACCTGGGGAGCATTTAGTTACAAACAGTCCGATGATATCCTGCGCACGGTAATTCCCGTTAAAACACTGTCCACTCCTTTGGAGGATTTCAGCATAGTGTTTCAAAAAGCATCGGGCGGAGCTAACCTGGTCATGGCCTGGGATAAGACCGAAGCATCCCTTCCCATACATTTTACTGCAGGCATGTAATCCTGTATCCAGACCATTGGACTAACTCTTTTTTGAAATGATTTCCAAGAACAGCCCCGTATAAACGGGGCTGTTCTGCATATGATAATACCTGCCAAAGTGTTTATCTTTATCCTCCTTAAAAACTCTCTTAACTGAATCCGGCCATGGCTTTATCTTACCAGATCTCTTCAATGGAGGAATATTTAGATGCTTATGCGCTAAGTGTGACCGAACCCGAGAAGTTCTGGTCTGAGGTAGCCGGGCATTTCAGTTGGCGAAGAACCTGGGATCAGGTCCTTTATTGGAATTTCCGGGAACCGGATATTAAATGGTTCATCGGGGCAAAACTGAATATTACCGAAAATTGCCTTGACCGACACCTGGCCACTAAAGGCCAACAGGCTGCAATTATCTGGGAGCCGAACGATCCGAAGGAATCCCACCGGGTGATTACTTACCGGGAGTTGTATGACCAGGTTTGCCGATTTGCCAATGTATTGAAGCATAACGGAGTGAAGAAGGGGGACCGGATCTGCATCTATATGGGGATGATCCCCGAACTGGCTATTGCCCTGCTGGCCTGTGCCCGGATCGGCGCCATTCATTCCGTGGTTTTCGGTGGTTTTTCTGCCCAATCCATAGCTGACCGCATCCAGGATGCCGGGTGCTCCCTGGTAATCACCTGTGACGGAGCATTTCGAGGAGGCAAGGATATCCCCCTGAAATCTGTCATTGATGACGCGCTCGTGAATTGCCCAACCGTAAAAAAAGTGATCGTATGCACCAGGACCCGGACTCCGGTTTCCATGATCAGGGGTAGGGATGTCTGGCTGGATGAAGAATTGAAGGCGGTGGAATCCAGGGGAGAATTAACCTGCGACGCAGTGGAAATGGACAGTGAGGATATGCTTTTCATCCTGTATACCTCGGGATCAACTGGAAAACCCAAAGGCGTCGTTCATACCTGCGCAGGGTATATGGTATATGCTAATTATACATTTCTGAATGTTTTCCAATACAAAACCGGCCAGATCTATTTCTGTACTGCTGATATCGGATGGGTGACGGGTCATAGTTATATAGTATACGGTCCCTTGTCCGCCGGGGGCACCACATTGATGTTCGAGGGCATACCTACTTTTCCGGATGCAGGAAGATTGTGGGCGATCGTGGAAAAGTTCAGGGTGAATATCCTGTACACGGCCCCCACGGCCATTCGCTCCCTGATGGCTCATGGACTGGGTCCCGTTGAAAATAAGGACCTCAGTTCCCTGAAAGTACTGGGCACGGTGGGTGAACCGATCAATGAAGAAGCCTGGCAATGGTATCATGACCAGATCGGCAAAGGCAGATGCCCGATTGTGGATACCTGGTGGCAGACTGAGACAGGAGGCATCATGATCACCCCTATTGCCGGCATTACCCGGGAAAAACCTTCCTTCGCCACCCTCCCCCTTCCGGGAGTGCAACCTGCCATTATGGATGAAAAAGGCCATGAACTGACCGGAAACGGGGTAAGTGGGAACCTATGTATCAAGTTTCCCTGGCCTGGGATGATCCGAACTACTTTTGGGGATCATGATCGATGCAGGAAAAATTATTTTGAGGCCTACCCCGGATATTATTTTACGGGGGATGGCTGCCTGAGGGATGAAGAAGGTCTTTACCGGATCACCGGCCGCGTTGATGATGTATTGAATGTCAGCGGCCATCGGATAGGAACGGCCGAAGTCGAGAATGCCATCAACATGCATAGTGATGTAGTGGAGAGTGCGGTGGTTGGATTTCCGCATGATATCAAGGGACAGGGAATCTATGCCTTCGTGATCAGCAGCCGAATGAAAGATCCGGAGCTGACCCGAAAGGATATCATGGAAACCGTAGCCAGGGTGATTGGTCCTATAGCCAGACCGGATAAGATCCAGTTCGTCAGTGGTCTGCCAAAAACCAGGAGCGGAAAGATCATGAGACGCATACTCCGGAAAATTGCCGAAGGGGAAGTTCAAAATCTCGGTGATACGACCACCCTGCTTGATCCCACCGTGGTGGATGATATCCGGAAAGGGAAAATTTAAATACTGATCAGGCCAGTTTCATTCCCGGATGATAACTGGAGTCCCGACTTTAACCAGGTCATAGAGTTCGTCAATATCCTCATTACGCAGGCTGATGCAGCCATCCGTCCAGTTCATACGGTAGCGGAATACATAATATTCAATTTTTGGCCATACTCCGTGTATACCGATTCCATCCCCGATATGGGCCCAATGGGGTATCTTCCCTTCCGACTTCCGCTCTTCAAACTTTTCAATGGACTCCTGGTTTGGGTAATCAAGCAGCAGGAAACGACTCCACCTGTTATCATATTTTTTGGCAATGATGTGAAAAGTACCAATGGGAGTTCGTTTGTCCCCCTGCATCTCCTTGTCGGACAGGTCACCACTTCCAAAAACCACATCGTAGGTCCGGATCAAGGTCACATCTTCATATACATAAAGTTTATATGCAGATTTATCCACCAGCAAAAAAACCTTATTCACATCTACATGCAACGGTGCCTTGTGGACGGGATTCGTTCCTGTCCTGAAAGCCAGCAGAGGAAGAAAAAACAGAAACCACAGGCTCTTTCGCATGACCAGAAATATAGTGGGTATAGAACGGGAGCATCAAAAAAAATATTGCCCGGTGATATAAAATTTTCAATGGCCGCACCCTTAGTCCCTCAGCACAATACTCCCCTGACAACTATTTTTGACGAGGTTAAGTTTGAAAAAATGGGCAAGTCAACCGGAAGCCGGAAAATGAGGTTTAATAATTGCCCGATTTTAACCCCCATGAACAATTTCTAAAAACCTTCCTATGCGGATTAATCGAATTAGCCAGTCTGAAGAAATGAAAACT
Source organism: Chitinophagaceae bacterium (assembly GCA_035533815.1). Classification (GTDB taxonomy): domain Bacteria; phylum Bacteroidota; class Bacteroidia; order Chitinophagales; family Chitinophagaceae; genus JANWKA01. The sequence goes on along the minus strand of DATLTB010000085.1, from coordinate 13,343 downwards.
ACACTTAGCAAGGAAAGGAAGATGAGCTATTCAGATCAACCGGAACCTATTGTTGTAATATGGTAATGTATCAGTGGAAGTGGTAGGGCAAGGTTACCAGGGCAAAGCCGGCTACTCCCAAATTACTGTGGCAAAGATCATCCTCCCAGTTTACCTACGCGTTTTTTTAATGGTCCGGATTTGGGAACTTTTATATGTAAAGTCTTCAGCAAATTAATTCCATTATCATCAGCATCCCACCAAAAAGTCACCTGAGGGAGGAAATTGAAGCTGAATATTCTGGAATACCAAACCCCAGCGAATAGAAGGAATACCTCCTTTGTTTGTTTCAGAAATTATCTTTTGCTGTGTTTAAGGGATCCTTCCCTCCCTGATCCTGGAGCTATCCGGGGATTTTGTATTTCCGGAAATGAGATAATTCGTATTGTATAGTTGGAATCTTATCCTGTTATGGAGACCCTGCGGTCTGGATGGAAAGCAAATAGTAACCAATAGAGGAGTGGATACCCGTCCTGAATATTCAAACACTCCAGCCTCCTTTACCGGCACAGTGTCTGTCCGGGTAACCGCTGAGCCGGGAAGCCGATAGCTGAAATACAATGTACTGTCCCTGATGCCTTTAAACTGGCCGATGACATCAAAAGTATGATGGGACAGATGTATGCATCCACCCAGAAAAGGCGTAAAAAGCAATAAGAAGGTAAATTGTTTTTTCATCCCGGGATAATTAGGACCCCCAAGATACATTTGAAAACCGGGTATTTAAAATCCATCCAAAAGCCGGATCCCGATTGAAAAAGGATATTGTTCCAGATCATTCTGGTGAAGAGGGCTCAGACTATAGCTACCATAGAACTTCAGCGATCCAATACCAATTTCTCCCACCAGGGCCAACCGGTAGGTGTTCAGGTTAAAGACTTCATTATGCTTTACCTTCCCCCTTAATTCACTGATTTGTTTGGTCCTGGACTTGAACAGTAAGCCCCCGCTCACCCCGAAACCAAGGTCAACGGATTTATGCGGATGCTCAGGGTCTGTGCTGATATTGAGCATGAGAGGTATGGTCAGGTATTCGGCAAAAAGCTTATTCTTTCTGAAATTTACAGAATCCCTGATGATGGTGGGTTGGTAGCCGGCTACATAGGTAATATTATTCTGGTACCTGAAATTATACATTTCAGCGCCGAAACCATACTGGAAGTTCAGGACATGTTTGATCAGGTTGATCCGCTGCATGAATATCCAGATATTCACATTGACGGATTTCTGGGGGATGAGGGTGAATTCAGAAGCAGTAACCGCACCCTGGGCAGCTGTCCTCGGCGCAATGTTATACACCGGTGAAGCAGCATAGGCTGGGTAATTATTCGGATAATAGATAGTCTTATCAGCATAATTGTCCAGGCCCAGATCCAGGATGAACCATTGTGTACGTACATTCCGGCGATAGCGGGCATTCCGGTATTCTTTATCCCGGATAATCCGGGTATTATCTCTTTCCCCATCATGATTATTGATGATCATGATGCCACCTACCCGTATCGTATCATGACCAGGGTTACTTTTCACTTCAGCCAGGGAAGCACGAACGCTGACAGTATCTTTGCTTGCCTGAACGGTAATACCCTGATTTACCTGGGATTTAGCTGATATGGCAGGAAGAAGCAAAACCAAAGCATAAGAAATCCATTGTTTCATATCTGGAAAAATTATTGGTTATTATTCATTTTTATCAATTCGTCATGGGCAACCTGGACAATATCATTTTTTGCCTCCAGGGGATTATTCCGGGAAAAGAATTTTCCCAGTTTTAGGGCTTCAGTAATCAGCTTACCGGTTCCTCTTCCAGGAATCGTTGCCAGCACTTTGACATTGCCCTCTGCTGGCATGGAAACTCCCCGGGGTTCCAGTTTGTTTTTATCCAATCCGGAATTTGGTAAAATAACCTCCGGTGTTCCAATAACCGGAATACCGACCCGTATAGCCGTTAAGTGATGCGGTAAAGGAATTATCTGTAGGCCTGGTGAGGGCAGCAATTCCTTTTTTCCGAAGGCCAGATCTGGTTTCCGTTTAACGTAACGGTCAGCGTTATGGCCTTTATGATCATTGACCTGTTGCAAAGCGATGGAAATGGAATTTCCTGTATCCCGGTTATGGTGGATCGGGCGTTTTACCATGGCGATGGTGCCTGAAGAACTCCGGCTTGGAGCGGGTTGCCGGGATAAATCCGGATATAAATGCCGGATTGCCGGCAATTGCTGGGCAACCTTATTCAGCCGATGATGGTTTTCTGCCTGTTTTTTAATAAACAAGGCAATCAGGAAAAGTAGAACTGCTGCCGCTGACAGGATCCAGGAGCGGGAATGCAGCAGGCGGGTCTTGGACAAGTTCCGGTACAGGGATGCCTTATCCTGATATACCAGGGAGGGATCCGGAATAAGCTTGAGGGATTGAAACAGCCAAAGTTCTTCCTTAAACCGGGGATTGGCTTCCAGGAAGTTCATCAACTCTTTCGCCTCCGTACTATTCAACTCCCCATCCGCAAAGCTGATCAGCCATTCCTCATAATTATGTTCATTGATAGTCATTTGGACCTATAAAAAGTTAATCTGTTTATCCCTTCTTTCAGGAATCGTTTCATCAAATTCAGATCACATTTTCCTTTTTTACCATATAGTCTTTCATCTTCAGTCTGGCCCTATGGAGGTAGACTTTCACCTGAGAAGGGTTCAGTGAGGTGATATTGCCGATCTCCTCATAACTGTACCCCTCATAATCCTTTAACAGGACCAGGGAACGTTGCATATCCGTGAGTCTTCCCAATGCCTCTTCAAGAATGGCTTTCAACTGCACCGGTGCCTGCTTAATGGTACCCCTGCTTTCTTCCCGGAATTCTCCGGGAAGAGAAATTGGTTTCATTTTTCGTAAATGATCAATCATATTATGATATCCTACGGTGAACAGGTAGGCTTTTGCTTTGTTTTCGGTAATTTCGGCCCTTCTTTTCCAAAGGATTTCAAAGCTATTCTGGACAATGTCCCTGGCATCCTCCGTATTGCGCAGATTCTTGCAGATGAACCGGTATAGTCCATCAGCATGCTGTTCTACGCAATTGTTGAATCCCTGTTCAGTCATTCCCGCGACATTTCCATGCTAATATCCCATTTCCGGGCAGCACAGGCAAATTTTCATCAACCTCGGGGAATAATTATCCCTTGTTTTATCCATACTTACACATTATTTTAATTACCATATATGTTATTCCCCTGTTAGACGCCAGATATTGGGGAAATGTTACAATCGCCAAGGTGTCCTGGTAAAGGAGGTAATCCATTATTTTTGCTGTTCACCGACTTTAAAAAATGATTTTTATGAATGAAATATTTTTAAACCGGATTGGACAGGAACTGGAAGAGATCCGGGTAGCCGGTTTATTTAAAACAGAAAGGATCCTGGAATCCCCCCAGGGAGCCGAAATTAGGGTGGGTGGTAAGTCCGTGATCAACTTTTGCGCTAATAATTACCTGGGCCTGTCTTCCCATCCCCAGGTGATCTCTGCGGCCAAACAGGCTGTGGACCACAGGGGGTATGGTATGAGCAGTGTAAGATTCATCTGCGGTACCCAGGATATCCATCAAGAACTGGAAAAGAAAATAGCCGCATTCCTGGGCATGGAAGATGCCATCCTATATGCCTCTGCCTTCGATGCCAACGGGGGGATATTTGAACCCTTGTTTAACGAACAGGATGCCATTATATCCGATGAACTGAACCATGCATCTATCATTGATGGGGTACGTTTATGTAAGGCAAAGCGGTTGCGGTATGCACATAATGACATGGAGGACCTTGAAACCCGGTTAAAGGAATCGTCCATGTGCCGGAATAGGATTGTGGTAACGGATGGTTCATTCAGCATGGATGGTACGATTGCCCAACTGGACCGGATCTGTGATCTGGCAGACCGGTATGGGGCCATTGTCATGAGTGATGAAAGTCATTCCACAGGTTTCATGGGTAAAACCGGAAGGGGAACCCATGAATACCGGGGGGTAATGGGTCGCGTGGATATCATCACAGGTACCCTGGGCAAAGCCCTGGGGGGGGCATTAGGTGGCTTTACCAGCAGCAGGAAGGAGATAATCAATATGCTCCGGCAACGTTCCCGACCCTACCTGTTCAGCAATTCCCTGGCCCCGGAAATTGTAGGTGCGTCTATCGCAGTATTTGACCTGCTAAGCGTCACCACGGAACTCCGGGACAAACTGGAATACAATACAAGATATTTTCGGGAGAAGATGACCGCCGCGGGCTTTGATATCAGGACCGGAATTCATCCAATTGTTCCGATTATGCTTTATGATGCCGTTTTGGCACAGCAGTTCGCAGCCAGGCTCCTGGAGGAAGGAATCTATGTCATCGGATTCTTTTTCCCCGTCGTCGCAAAGGGTCAAGCTCGTATCAGGGTCCAGCTTAGCGCAGCCCATGAACAGCGGCACCTGGATATGGCCATTGGGGCATTTACCCGTGTGGGACATGCCCTTGGGGTGCTTAAAAATTAATCCCCTGCCCTGGGGATGCATCCTTATGATTAATGATAAATTTAAACATCGCATTTACCGGTTTTTTTAGTAAATTTGATAAGCCTATTAATATCAAGGAAACACGAAAGATTTTTTAACCTTCCTCGATGGAATTAATATTGGTTTATGCGAATCCTGGTCTTTGCTTTATTTATTTTGGGAATGGGGTTATTCGGCTGCAGCAAAAAGGCAGTCATTACTCCAACCAATGGTATTTCTGGACAATGGAAATGGGAAAATTCCGGGTCCGGCCCAACAGCCATCCAATCATCATCGGTTTCAGCAGTAATTGTGCAGTTCAATCCGGATAATACCTATAAAATATTCCTGAACGGGTCAATTTTTTCCACGGGAACATACCAGATTAACCTGACTGGTAATCAGGGTTCGATTAAATTCAATAATATTACCCAGTCACCCGGCAACAATTCCATATATAATTATATCATTGTAGGACAATTAACCTTATTTGAGAATGAAGAGGTGAATTTTTCATCTAATACCCTGCAATTAACCCAATTTCCCATCAGTCCGGAGGACTACATAAGTAATTTTAGCAGATAAATACATTTCCAAAACTACGAATTGGTTTGGCCGGCTTCTCAGCAAATACCCTTTTTAAAGTTCGGCGATGATTGAAGTTATTCAATGGCTCCCTTCACCGAAAAAGTTAGCCCTTACCGTTGCCATTTTAACTGTTTTATTACTGAATTGCTGTAATTCAACTAGGGTAACCGTGCATCCCGGATGGGGTAAATATTTCAAAGAAGCCGGAGTCAGGGGTTGCTTCATGCTGCATGATTATACTCTTCATCAGTTTGCCGTTTATAACCAACCAAGGATGGAACAGCGGTTTCTGCCCGCAGCTACTTTTAATACTTTAAATACCCTCATCGGTCTGGAAACCGGAATCATCCGGGATACCAATATGGTAATCAGATGGAATGGAATAGTAAAATCAAATCCGGATTGGCCCATGGATCCTACCCTGGCCCAGGCATTCAGGAATTCCATTACCCCTTATTTCCAGGAGGTTGCCAGGCGAATTGGCCGGGATACCCTGCAGCAATACCTGGATTCCATTAAATTCGGCAATATGGTTATTGGTTCACAGACTGATTCCTTTTGGCTGGATAATTCCCTGAAGATTTCCCCGGATGAGCTTCTGGGATTCCTGGAAAAACTATATTTCAGCAAATTACCCTTTACGGATCTGACTCAGCGTATGGTCCGCGGAGTGATGCAAATGGAAAACAGCCCTTTATATGAACTATATTATAATACCGGAAATGGAATCGTTGGGAGTAAGAAAATAGAATGGGTGGACGGATGGGAAGAGGAAAACGGGCATCCCTTTTTCTTTGTGCTCAATACTGAATCGTCCAATACAGGCATAAACCTGAAAAAAACAAGTTTAGAAATCCTCATGGCTATATTAATGAAAGCAGGATTAATGAGAGGAAGGATGTAGTTCATGGAATGAATCAGTCTCTGATGTTAAATATTTCCTAAACCGGGAATGGTTCACTTCCTGACTGGCTTCCCGGTTTAAATTTGCAAGATGAAGTGTTCCCTGGGAAAGCTCTTTTCCGGGCGGATGGGAACCTGAGGACCTGAGCATGTGTTTTAATTTTTTATCCCATGATCCGTTTCCAACATATAGAATATCTTTCAGCCCTGATCCTGTTGGTTGTATTCCTGGGATTATTTATCAGTGTACTGGTCTGGAAAAAAAAATCCATCCGAAAGATCGGGGACAAGGAACTGGTGGAGAAATTGTTTACCGGTTATTCCCCCAAGTTATATCGCCTGAAATTCATCCTGCTGTTCCTGGCCTTTTTTTTCGCTGTAATCGGCGCTGCCAATATCCAGATCGGAAATAAAATGGAAAAGGTCACCCGTAAAGGGGTCGATGTGGTTATCGCACTGGATGTCAGTAAAAGTATGCTGGCGCAGGATATCCAGCCCAGCAGACTGGATCGGGCCAAACAGCTCATTATGCGGCTGATGGATCACATGAACAATGACCGCATCGGCCTGTTGGTGTTTGCCGGGAAAGCCTATTTGCAAATGCCCCTAACCGTGGATTTTACTGCGGCCAGAATGTACCTCAATACAGTTACCCCCGATATGGTGCCTACCCCCGGCACGGCCATTGCAACAGCGATCAATACAGCCAATAAAGCTTTTGATCCCCATGAAAGGCTACATAAGTCTATCATTCTGATATCAGACGGGGAAACCTGGGACGAAGGGGCAGTTGATGCTGCAAGCGCAGCATATGGCGACGGAGTAGTGATTAATACAGTAGGAGTTGGGTCCACCGAGGGTGCTCCTTTCAAAGATCCGGAAACCGGAGACTTTAAACGGGATGAGAATAACAATCTGGTCATCACAAAACTTAACGAAGAAGAAATGAAAGCCATAGCAGCGGCAGGGCATGGCGTTTATCAGCATCTGGACAATACGGATCAGGTTGCATCTAACCTGATCAGCCGGCTGGAAGCCATGCAGCAGAAAACTTTTGGTGAAAACCTGTATGCCGGTTATTCCAGCTATTTTCAGTATTTTTTGGGACTTGCATTGCTATTGCTTCTGATAGAATTCTGTATCCCTGAAAAAAACGCCAGGCTGGCGGCCATACTTGAATGAAATTGGTATGATTAATCATCAAATACTTAAACCCAGGTCCTGGACCGGTTGGCTAACCGGCTGGATGTTAATGCTGCTGATTTTGCAGGCCGGCAAAACCTGGGGTCAGTCAGCCAATGCCCTGATACGAAGCGGAAACCAGCTCTATCTGAATAAACATTACCCGGATGCCGAAGCAGATTATAAAAAAGCATTGTCAAAGGATGACCATTCAGCTCCCGGACTGTTCAATCTGGGCAATACGTTATACAGGCAGAATCAATTTGATGAAGCATACCAGCAATATAAATCAAGCGCAAAATATTTTACAGATACCAGTTCAAGATCCCAGGCAGATTACAATATGGGAAATACATTTATGAACAAAAAGGATTGGAAACACAGCATTTCTTCCTTCGAGAATGCGCTCAAACTGAATCCAAAAGACGGGGATGCCCGGTATAACCTGGCCTATGCAGAAGAAATGCTGAAAAAAAAACAGGGGGGTGGAGGTAAAAGTCAAAATAAAAACAAACAGAATAAAAACAAAAATCAAAATAAAAAACAAAACAATAAACAAAATCAGAATAACCAGAACAAAAACCAGAATAAGCAGAATCCGCAACAGCAAAACCAACCCCAGCCCAGCAAGTTGACCAAGCAGGAAGCCCAGCAGCTCCTGAATGCTGCAGCCCAACAGGAACAGAAACTCCAGAACCAACATCAAAAGAATAAAAAAGTGATGGCTGTTCCGTCAGGAAAAGACTGGTGATCAATACTTCCATAAAATAGCCCCGGCTTTACCCCCAAGCATTTTAGTACCTTTGTATCCGGCATACCTATGCAACTTTATTGTGAATCATTGACCAGTTATCGCAGGCTGCCCACCAGAGAAATCAAGGTGGGCTTTCTATCTATTGGAAATTTTCACCCCATCCGTGTTCAGACGATGACTACTACGGACACAATGGATACCAGGGGGACTGTACTGCAGGCCATCCGATGTATTGAGGCCGGGGCTGAATTGGTTCGTATTACGGCACCCAGCAGGAAAGAGGCAGAAAACCTGCTCCAGATTAAAAATGAGCTGCAAAGGCTAGGGTACAGCACACCGCTTGTTGCTGATATCCATTTTACTCCCCATGCAGCTGAGATCGCGGCCCGGATAGTAGAAAAAGTCAGGATAAATCCAGGCAATTACATTGACCGGAAAAAATTTGAACATATAGAATATAACGACCAGGAATATCAAAATGAAATTGACCGGATACGCCAGCGTTTTACTCCCCTGGTCAATATCTGTAAGGAATATGGAACTGCCCTTCGGATTGGCACCAACCATGGTTCTTTGAGTGACCGGATTATGAGCCGGTACGGGGATACCCCCATGGGTATGGTGGAAAGCGCCATGGAGTTTCTCCGGATTGCCGAAGAGCTGAACTACTATAATATTGTCCTGAGTATGAAATCCAGCAATCCGCTGGTTATGGTTCAGGCATACCGGTTACTCATCCAGAAAATGGCTGAGGAAAACATGCATTATCCACTGCATTTGGGAGTGACTGAAGCCGGCGATGGGGAGGATGGCAGGATCAAATCCTCAGCTGGCATCGGAAGCTTGCTGGAAGACGGAATCGGCGATACCATCCGGGTTTCACTGACCGAAGATCCGGAATTGGAAATTCCAGTCTGCCGGGATCTGGTATCCAGGTATGCCGCCAGGCCGGTACCGGTAGAATCCCGACCTGCTGTTGTAGCTATCCCTTATTCTCCTTTCCGATATTCCAGAAGACCGACATTCCCGGTTGGCAAAATCGGGGAAAATAATGTCCCGGTGGTCATCGCCGATCTCAGCAGGGTCCCCTCCATCGGAAAAAAAGAATGGTTATCCCTGGGTTTATTGAATAAGGAAATGCGGGATTCAGGGAACCCAACGGAAATTACCGCAGATTTTATTTATACTGCCGACCAATTGCCTTCCCCTGAATTACTTGGCCTTAACAACGTGATCCTCAATGCATCATTATGGATGAAATGGCCTGAAATTGAAGGCTGTTTTCCGCTTTTCAACCTAAAGGAATATATCCGTTCCGGTAAGAAATCATCATCCCTGAATTTTGTTCTTCTCCAGACAGGAACATTTGGGGAAAACGAGGGTCTCCTGGTCGATTTACTCCTCCAACTTGAAAAAGATAAAACGGCTGTCCTGATCCTGGAGTCCGCAGGCCCAGAAGCTGTCCAGGCCATGCGGGGTGTTTTCATGTCCCTGTTTAACCTAAAACTTGATCACCCGGTAATTATCCGAAGCATTTCATCGGGCAAAAACCCAGCTCAGGGCCTGATTCATTTTGCCGTGGAATGCAGCTCATTACTTTTGGACGGGATGGGTGACGGGATCATGTTAAGTCCCGGATCCGGAAATCCGGAATTTGATCTCCAGGCAACAAACCAAATGGCATTCGGCATTCTTCAGGCCACCAGGACCCGTATATCAAAGACGGATTATATTTCCTGTCCCTCCTGTGGGAGGACCCAGTTCGAATTGCAGGAAACCACTTCACGCATCCGGGATGTCACCAATCACCTCAAGGGGGTTAAAATAGCCATAATGGGGTGCATCGTTAACGGACCGGGGGAGATGGCGGATGCCGATTTCGGATATGTGGGAAGCGGAATGGGTAAGATCACCCTTTATAAAGGCAAAGAAATTATGAAGAAAGGCCTGAATGCAGATGTTGCCGTGGCAGAACTTGTACAGCTTATCCGGGACAGCGGGATGTGGATGGAAAATAAATCATTTTGATCCCCCCGTATATTTTACAGGACCGGGATATCCCATCCAACTATTAATTGCCCTTTAAAATCAGATTTAGGTTGCAGAGATTATTTTCCGTCAAATAAACTGCTGGATAATTCTATCTAAATGTTCCCGAAAATTAGCCCAGATCATCAAAAATAAAAAGCTCCTGTCCAGTTGGAAAACATAAAGACAGGAGCTTTTTCAATTCCGCCAAATCAGTTTTTGGGTCTGGAATATTGCAACATCCACTGATATACATTCATGTTATTCTGTTTGAACGCAGGGTTATAGGCTTCGTCCCAGGAATCATGACCGGAAGCATTAAATAAGGTGAGAATGGCCTTCGGATTTGGGGTTGGAATATAGGCATTGATATATTTGACAAAATCCACGGAATACCATGATGGTACTGTAGGATCATACTGGTTCTGCAAAGCCCAGGTAGCCAGGTTGGTCTCCGATATCGGTTTTGTTTTAAACGGTTCCGGATAAGCTGCTCCCGCTATGGGTAAAATAGCCGCCAGCCTGCTGGCATACAGGGTTCCTGCAGCAGGATAGGACCAGGTAACGCCTCCGCCCATACTGAGGCCTGTCAGATATATCCTTGTTAAATCCACCCGGTAATGCGCAATGGCATAATTAATCACCGCCTGGATATCGGCAGGCTGTGGCCAGGCCTTAAACTGGGGAGAGATCACTATAAATGAATAGGTATTGCCATTAACCGTGAAAGAGGGGGGGAAAGTCTTGTTGTTGATCAGTTTGGGTGGACCATTACGCAATACTCTGGGTAACTGGGAAGCACTTCCATTACCCAATTCTCCAATACCATGACAAAATATCATGAGCGGATACTTTTGAGTGGTAGAACTATACTTGGCCGGTAATGCCTGATAAAATCCTCCAATGTTGGCATTGATGGAGATGTACTGCGGAGTTTGTATAGGAGGGGCTGTTTCTACAACCAGGCTTTGAACTGTCGTGGTTGCCTTATTCAACAACGGATTGGTCGCAGCATTCTGGGTAGCAGGAACTATGCTATCTTTTTGGCATGCCCCAAGGAAGACCAGGGCAAGGAGTAGCCAGCCTGTTTTTTGCAGGTTATTTTTCATAGGTACTGTTTTAGGTATTAGGTGTGTGAAAAAAAAGAATACGTTGATGGTTAAACGGAAGCCTTGGTACTGAATTGCCCTTTTTCTTTTTATTAACTTTCCCTTAAAATATTCAATTTTTCATCATGGGTTGAACAATTTGCACAGAAAGATCCCTTATACATATGGAAGTAAAGAATATATTTTTAAATCAAAAAGTATAATAATCCTCATAACCTGGACAGGGCGATAAACATGGCTTTTCAACCTAACTGATTCGGGCATATCTTTCGGCAAGAAGTTGGGTGTACAGTTCCTTGTGATTATCGGATAAAAAACTTTTTTGAACCCATTCTTCAGCAATAGGCCTGTTACTGGCAAATCGCTTGAACACGTTGCTAATTTGTTTACCGGTTAGATCAAGCTTCTTTCCCAGTTGTTCAAAATGCGCACGATTGAGCTTTTTCTTTTTCCCTTCCAGGGTGAGGGCAAGTTCTTCGTCATCTTCCGGATTGATTATAGTTACATTTAACAGGTCATATGCCGGGGACAGTATCCATTCCTCCCGGTTATTGATCATGGAGAAATTTTTAAGATGCATATCGTTATTGCCGGTAAGAAAGCTAAATACCGTTATTTCAAAAAAATATAGTTTATCCAGCAGGGTATTTGCCGAACATTTATCCAGTACCTTACCTATATTTTCCAGGGAACTTCTATATTTATCGGAAGCTTCGGTAATCTGGAACATATCCAGCATATGGATTTTTTCACCCAACACCGTCCTGTCTATCCTTTTAGTGATAAAAGAGAGCTCCCCCGAGGCCATTCGGATGAGGCTGGATGGAACCGTTTTTATACCAAATGCTTCTGCGATGCGCATAGTGACGTGTTCGTTTTGAGGCATTTCGGAAAAACGGACCGAAGGAAATTTGAAAATATAATTTCCACCAGGTGCGCCGACAACCGTCAGGCGCGCCTTGTTTCCATCGGACAAGGCATCATGTACCAGGGATAGAGATATCTTCGGCTGGACGCCGGGAACTGCAATGCTTCGTTCCACTACATTCTTCGCCAGGTCAGCCATCTGATCCAGCATATAAGGCATGATCGGTGCTGTTTTCTCACCGAAGAATTCAAGACTGCAATGTTCATGAAAATCTGCTTGTCCATTATCCAGTAAAGGGTTATAGCAGTAAAGGCATTTATTGTTCATTTTCCACAATGATTGGTTGAACGCTCACGGCGCCAATACAATTCTGGCAGCAGGCTAATAATAAACCCATCCGGTCATGCTGATTTATTTTCCAGCTTTTCAAAGCAATATCCAATAGCCAACCTTCTGGAATAAGCCCTTCAAAAAAAGAAAATAGTCTCCTGTCTTTAAAAGTCGTTGTCATCACGGGCATCGAGAATGTAATAAACAGCCGGGGGTAATCCTTTACATATGCTTCTTCATATTGAAAGAGATATTCGCCTTCATCGGTCTCCGTCAGCATACCGGCCAGCAATTCCTTATAGTAGATGGCTGCTTTCCTCAACTTATCATTGGTTTTCGTCTGAACGCATGGTCTCTTTGTTGTTAACCGGTGCGAGGACATGGCCAAACATTTTCAATACCTGATTTACTTTTTCCAGGTTCAGGTTTTCCTTTCCTTGTTCGATTTTCCGAATAACCGTTAAAGCAACCCCTGCCATTCCAGCAAATTCCTCCTGAGTAAGATTATTCTCCTTTCTTTTATCCTTTACAAATTTGGCGAGTGTCCTCATGATATGCTTTTGCATATAATAATGGCAAATTTAATCATTTTATATGTATTTAGATATAATTTGTTGTGAACTTCCCTGCGCCAAGAGCGCAGGGCGTCCCTTTCCCAGCATCAGAACTCAAACAATCTCAGTTGCTTTGCATCAGCTTCTCGTCCCTGTTTCTTGATGTATTGTTCTATTATTTTATGATCTCCCCCTACCACTAACAGTTGAAATATAATACCCATCGCTCCAAAATTCTCCTCCCCACAACCATAGTTTTACTGCCGGAACCTGCTTAAATATTATTTGGCTTGTTATGCTTTTTATCAATCGCACTTCCTAAGTTCCCGAATACTTTGGTAAAAACCTACACAAAATATGAATATGATTTTTGTCGAATCCGATCAAGTATACCTCTATACTATACCTTTCTTTTAATCCCTTTAATACTTTGGCTATTAATCCCTCAATGGCTGGTTTAAATAA
>DATLTB010000084.1:0-3701 GCA_035533815.1 Chitinophagaceae bacterium | reverse complement strand
AAAACTGAAAAACATGGTAATCATTCCTCAATTAAACCTGGTGAATATTGATTGAGTTTTGCCATTTAGTGCGAAGAAATTAGAATTAAGCTACTAAAATGCTCATGACCCGGCTGGAACTCATTGCTCAGATAAGGGCAAAAAAATCTTTTTTGATCATTGGCCTGGACAGTGATGCCGCAAAGATTCCCCGTCACCTGCTTGCGCATCCGGATGCTGTGCTGGCGTTTAACCGGCAGATCATTGATGCCACATCCGATCTTTGCGTAGGGTACAAGATCAATACCGCATTTTATGAAAGCAGGGGCGTGCATGGCTGGGATTCCCTGGCCCAGACCCTGGATTATATTCCGTCCGGACTATTCCGTATTGCCGATGCCAAGCGGGGGGATATCGGAAATACATCCCTGCATTATGCGAAAACATTTTTTGAAGTTTATCCATTCGATGCGATGACTGTTTCGCCTTTCATGGGGGAGGACAGTGTCAGGCCATTTCTGGAATATCCGGGTAAATGGACCATCCTGCTTGGTCTGACTTCCAATCCGGGAAGCAGGGATTTCCAAATGTTGCGGATAGAAGGGGAGGAAGTCTTTGCCCGGGTAATCCGCCAGGCTGCTGCATGGGGAACAGCCGAAAACCTGATGTTTGTAGTGGGAGGGACCAGGAGTGATCAGCTGGAACAGGTTCGCCGGATTGTTCCCGGTCATTTCCTGCTGGTGCCAGGCATCGGTTACCAGGGAGGGGATCTGGGAAAGATAGCCGGGGTTGGGATGACCGATTCTGTGGGACTGCTCGTCAATATATCCAGGGATATCATTTATGCGGGCGGTGGGGAGGATTTTGCCCTGAAGGCCCGGGTTGCGGCACAGGACTTTCAACAGCAAATGGCCACTTACCTGCCTTGAATGGGAATATGGGGATCATTATTTCCATTATCCCGATCACATATCCTTGCTTTTTGTACATTCGTTTTGATCAAAAAGGATCTCTTATGGTTCAGGATCTGTTTCAGTCACCTGATTATTTCGGGGTGGATGAATTGCTCAGTGGGGAACATAAACTTATCCGGGAATCCATCAGACAATGGGTGAAAAAAGAAATCAGCCCGATCATTGAAGCAGTATGCCAGCAAGGAGAATTTCCCCGGCACCTGATTCGAAGTCTGGCAGATCAGGGGTGCTTCGGTCCCACCATCCCCCATAAATACGGTGGCGGGGAGCTGGACCAGATTTCCTACGGGCTGATCATGCAGGAACTGGAGCGGGGCGATAGCGGCATTCGTTCCACAGCCTCCGTACAGGGTTCACTGGTCATGCATCCGATTTTTAATTATGGCAGTGAACAACAAAAACTAAAATTTCTGCCGCCCCTGGCCAGGGGGGAGCTGATGGGCTGTTTTGGGCTCACGGAACCTGATCATGGCTCCAATCCCGGAGCCATGGGGAGCCGGTTCAGGGATGACGGGGATCAGGTGATCCTGAATGGTTCCAAAATGTGGATTTCCAATGCGCCATTTGCTGATATTGCGATCGTATGGGCCAAAGATGAAGCAGACGAGATCCGGGGCCTGATCGTGGAACGGGGGATGGAAGGGTTCACTACGCCGGAAACCAGGGGTAAATGGAGTCTCCGGGCGTCAGCTACCGGCGAACTGGTATTTGATCAGGTGCGGGTTCCCCGGGAAAACATCCTGCCTGGAGCAAGAGGACTCAATGCTCCATTAGGTTGTCTGGACAGTGCCCGGTACGGGATCGCCTGGGGAGCCATGGGAGCCGCGATGGACTGCTATGATACAGCCCTCAGGTATTCCCGGGAAAGGATACAGTTTAACCGTCCGATTGGCGGATTTCAACTTATTCAGAAGAAACTCGCTGAGATGATCACTGAGATCACTAAAGCCCAGCTGATGAACTGGAGGCTCGGGGTCTTAAAAAATGAAGCTAAAGCTACTTCTGCCCAGATATCCATGGCCAAGCGCAATGCTTGTCAGACCGCTGTGGACATAGCCCGGGAAGCCAGGCAGATCCTTGGAGCCATGGGCATCACAGGGGAATATCCGGTGATGCGCCATATCATGAACCTGGAAAGTGTGATCACTTATGAAGGGACCCATGAAATCCACCTGCTGATCACCGGAATGGATATCACAGGTATTAATGCATTCCGATAGGGTATGTACAGGTTTTTTTCCAATGCATTATGGTGAAAATCTTTTTGCTGGGGTTCATGGGAGCAGGTAAATCCCATTGGGGCAGGAAACTTTCCAGCCAATTGAACCGGCCATTATTTGACCTGGATCAGGAGATTGCTGCTGTGGAGAAGATGGAGGTATCAGAGATTTTCAGGATTTGGGGAGAAGCCCATTTCAGGGAATGCGAGCGGATGCTGTTGCACCGGTTATCCGCCAAACCGGAGTTTATCCTGGCCTGCGGAGGAGGTACTCCCTGTTTTTTTGATAATATGACTTTTATGAATGCAACCGGGAAAACCATCTGGCTGAATCCCTCCGTGGAACGGATCATCGGCAGGCTCCAGGTCAGGAAATACAGGCGCCCCCTGATTGCCGATCTTTCGGACGATGCCCTTTTAGCCTATGTCAGCCAAAAGCTTGGGGAAAGGAGTCCTTATTATGGCCAGGCGCAGTATAAAATTGATCCGGACCGGATTTCCGTCACCGCATTTGTGGAAACCATACTGCATGAATAAACATTACATTTCCGCGGCTGCCGCGCTGGGAGCCCTGGCCGTGCTCGCCGGGGCATTTGGTGCGCACGCCCTGAAACAACAGGTTAATGCAGACACCCTGCATATTTATGAAACGGGGGTCCGTTATCAGTTTTATCATGTATTTGCCCTGCTGGCAACCGGTATGCTGGCCCGGTTTTACCCGGGCCGGGCCCTGGATGTGGCAGGAAGGTGTTTTATTGCAGGTATCTTATTATTTTCCGGTTCGCTGTATTTGATGGTGGGAATAAGGATATTCCACGGGTATTTCCCCCCAATTGTCGGTTTACTCACCCCAATTGGGGGAGTGTTGCTGATCGCTGGCTGGATTTCCCTGTTTATCGGTATACTGAGGAATAAGCCATTGAGAAATAGTCCTTGATTTACTTGAAGATCAGTCCGGATACTATAAAAAATATCCTACCCAGGGGATGGACCAACTGAGGACCCGGAAGGATTTTCTGCAAACCGGGATCAAGTCCGCTGATTGGCCATGGCAACCTGGAATAAAGTCATCACCTTAAAGATGAGATCCGTTGAATGAGCTTTCCCATGGTCAATATTCAACCGGTCAATGGATTATCAGGGGCTTGGTAATAAGGCCAGCCATCGGATGATCTGATCGATAATCGATTCAATGGCCTGATGCCCTGCCACCAGGGCAGTGATGGCTGCAACCAAGGTCTTCAGGGAGGTATATGGGCCCCAGCCAAACCCCATTTTCCGCTTTCCTTGGCTTTTTCATCGATCTGTTCTTGGGAATATCCAAAAGGAACTTCCATATCTTCCCCATCGGCCTGTTGATTCTGCCGGAAAAACGAGATCAATTTAATTTTCCAGGCAAATTTTATAAGACCTTCCGGTTTATGCCCCAATAGGTCTAGAGGAACTCCATCCGGGACTGAAAATGTTTTTTGCCGAAGCTTAATATTATTTGGGCAGGGTTTCGGATGCGTGAATCAATCTGTATCTTT
>DATLTB010000083.1:0-17308 GCA_035533815.1 Chitinophagaceae bacterium | reverse complement strand
TGCCTCCATCTCTGGTGACTACGCAAGACTCGCTTCCGTTGGCTGACTAGGCCTTATCGGACAGGATTGGTTACCTGCCGGGTCGTGTTGAGGTGTTTCATTTTCAATCCCCACCTCACGGACTTTGCACAGCGCAATAATTATTTATTCCCAATATTATCCGAAGCCAGTTCTTGTTTGGAGCGGGGGTTCCGGCTTTCCCATTATCCGGTAGTATTTATGGCGTCTTTAAAGAAGGCCCCAAACTCCATCATTTCAAAATGATATCAACCTGGATTTCAATTTCCCCAAAACAGGTCATGAGTTTACCAAACATCCGGTTCTACACTTCCGTGACCATTGTTGGAGGGACCCACCAGTTTTGGACCGGCTCATTTCGGTTGTCCGCTTCCATCATTGTAACAGAACCGGACAACTGGTGTCCGTTATCGTACACATTTGTAATGTTATAAATATATAATTATCTTTATTTCAATATAATTTATGCCTGGTCTTAGGTTTGCTGGTTTATTTTTCTTCTTCAAGCCATCGTTACCATGATCTACATACCCTTCAAAACAGCCTTTAGGAATTTACTGAAAAATAAAAAATTCTCTGCCCTCAATCTCTTTGGGCCGGCCATTGGCATTGCTGCCTGCCTGATCATTTTGCTTTATGTCCGGTATGAACTCAGTTTCGACAGATTTAATGTCAAGGCTGATCAAATCGTCCGGGTGGTGTTTCGGGGAAATGTACGTGGACAAAAAATCAGGGAAGCCAATGTAATGGCGCCTGTAGCCAAAACCTTAAAAGAATCTTTTCCTGAGGTACTACAGGCGACCAGATTAGTCAAAAGCAGTTCTTCGATTATTGCCTATCAAAACAAAAGCTTTAAGGAAAACGCGATTGCGTTTGTCGATCCTAATTTTTTCCAGGTATTTACGCTCCCTTTTCTTGAAGGAAATAAAAAAACAGCGCTGCTGCAACCCAATACAATCGTTATCACCAGGACAATGGCTGAGAAGTATTTCGGGACCGAAGAACCTTTGGGAAAGTTGCTGAGATTTTCAAACCAGAAAACATCCTTCAGGGTTACGGGGGAAATTGATCAGGTTCCGGCCAATTCCCATTTTCATTTTGATTTCTTTGCTTCTATGGAAAGTTTGCCGGATTCCAGGTCCAATTCATTTATGGAATCAGGGTACTATACCTACCTGGTGCTTCCCAAGGGTTATGATTATAAAAAACTGCAGGACAAACTGCCTGGGATAGTGAATAAATATATTGGCCCGCAGATGCAACAGGCAATGGGAATGACGATCTATCAATTCAGGAAGAATGGGAATAATATTGGTCTTTATTTACAACCCCTGACTGATATACACCTGCATTCAAATTTTACGAATGGGCTCGAACCCGGGGGTGATTACAGGGATGTATATATTTTCGGGATAATCGCTGCATTTATTTTATTCATCGCCTGCATCAATTACGTGAACCTTTGCACAGCAGGTGCTTCCGGCCGGGCAAGGGAAGTAGGATTACGCAAAGTACTGGGCTGCTCAAAAACAGGGCTCATCGGACAATTTATGCTGGAGTCATTCCTGGTAACGGCCATCGCTTTGCTGCTTGCTATAGGAATCGTAATCCTGGTATTTCCTTACTTTAATGAGCTATCCGGTGCGAATATCCTTATTTCCCAGTCTTCTTATCCCCAAATAATTTTTGGGCTCCTGCTCCTGTTAATACTGACGGCCATTTTAGGGGGAAGCTATCCGGCCTTCTATCTTTCTTCATTTCAGCCGGTCACTGTGCTTAAAGGCCGATCCAGTTCCGGTCATGGAGGCATGGGAATACGCAGTGGTCTGGTGGTATTCCAGTTTTTAATTTCCATTATCCTGATTATCAGTACAATCGTGGTTTACAAGCAGCTGGTTTTTATGCGGGAAATTAATTTAGGGTATGACAAGAACCAGGTCATGGTTTTGCCAGAAACCGGGTGGCTGGGTAAAAATCAGGAGGCATTTCGCCAGCAGTTACTCCGGGATCCGCTGGTGGAAAATGTAAGTGCTTCCGGCTTCCTTCCTGCCGGATCCAGCTATATGGATGTCTTCTATGTATACCCGGATCATCAAAACACCCATCTGGTAAAGACTTTGCGCTATGATGTGGATGAAAATTACCTACCCACCATGGGAATGCATCTTGCAGCGGGAAGAAATTTCTCCAGGGCTTTTGGTACAGATTCTTCAGCGATCATTATCAATGAAACTGCCGCCCGAGCCTTCGGCTGGGGCAACAAAGCCCTTGGTCATATCATAAACCGCAGAAAAAATGATGGAACTATGCTGACTTACCATGTCATTGGGATGGTAAGGGATTTTCATTTTAATTCCTTGCGCGAACTGATCTCCCCATTGGTCATGGTGTTGGGTAGCAATTCCGGCACAACGATAGTTAAGGTGAAAACAAGGCATATCGCCGCCCTGTTAACCCGCATGAAAAAGCAGTGGGAATCTTTTGATCCGCCGGTACCCCTAACCTATTCTTTCCTCAATGAGCGGGTATATGACACTTACTTGTCGGAACAAAAAGCAGGGACTTTACTCGGAATTTTCTCCGGACTGGCCATTTTCATCGCTTGCCTGGGGCTTTTTGGGTTGACTACTTATGCCGCCGAACAACGTACCAAAGAAATAGGTATCCGCAAAGTGCTTGGCGCCAAGGTATCTGATATTGTCAGTATGCTTTCAGGGGATTTTTTAAAACTGGTCCTGATTTCAATTCCCCTGGCGTGGCCAATCGCCTGGTGGAGCATGAATAAATGGCTGCAGAACTATGCCTACAGAACAGAAATCTCCTGGTGGATTTTCCCTGTAGCGGGAATAACTTTGGCATTAATCTCCCTGATCACCATCTGTTTTCAGGCCATCAAGGCCGCCATGGCTAATCCGATAAAGAATCTGCGTACGGAGTAATCCATATTGATTCCAGGGAATTACCCTGGTAAAAGGTGCATTTTTAGGCCAGGTTAAAAAGCAGGACCGGTTTTAAAAATGTCATTCCGGTGCCTGAAAGCCAGCCACATAAGCATTTATTCCTTGCAGTTCCCTTTATTTTTGGACGGCCGATCTTTTCAGGGTCATGGTCATCCCTTCCCCACCCGGACGGACGGATTTGAGGTTTATGTAATCACCGCTGACCATTCCCAAATGGTGGATCGTGTTCCCATTATATTCAATGTCAAAATACAGGGAGTCTGCAATAACCCGACCATTGGTAATCTGTAAAGGATCGCCCCCCATCGGGGATACCACATTTCCGGTCAGGCTATCTCCCGCAGTCACAAAATGGAAGTTGAGGGTAAAATCATTACCGTTCTGGCCATGCATGGTGGCGGTCCAATCCCCGGCGACGCCCTGTGCAAGGACTGCAGATCCGAAAGCGAATAGAAAAACGGCTGAAAGTAGAATTTTCCTGATCATGATTGTTGTTTTTAAATGATAGATGAATATTTATGATTCGAAAAGACTAAGTTAATAGGAAATCATTTGATTGGCATTCTGCATCCCCTGACCCTGTGATTTCAGGTCTTTACGTTTAAAAAGCGTAAAATCAGCCTTGCCAAACCGGAAACTCAAAGCCAGTCTAATGATCTGGGGATTGGTCAGCCTGGTATAATCCTGCATAAAAAGCGGACTGAATGAATATTGATTGTAAGTCCTGGAACGGAATATATCATTAATGCTCAGGGTGGCAGTAGCCGCGTTGTTTTTAAGGAAAGTTTTCTGTAATGCTGCATCCACTTCCCAGTTGGCTTTCATATAACCCTGAGAAGAACTCTGGGCCATCATACCCGGGCCCCCTCCACCAGGACCAGTCTGGGTATTTATAGGCAGGTTAGTCTTTGATTGGTAGATCCCGCTCAGCTGGATGGTAAACCCATGGCTGAATTTGAAATTATTGTTCAGTTTGGCAAAGCCACTGATCAGGTTATTATTGAACCCAAGGGAATCGACATTCCCTGTATTGATATCGGAACCATAGATATTTACATTGAGGGAACCGTCCCACCATTTGGTCAGGAAAAGCTGGAGGGTAACTTCTGTTCCGTAAGAATTTCCAGAACTGGCATTGATGAAGGTGTTTACCAGCACTTGTTGTCCGTTAATCGGATCTATGGCAGGCTGGAGGTATCTTGTGATGAGATTATCGGTGTTTTTCCAATAGATGGAAGCCAGGATATTGTCCCCGTTCTTCGTGGTCTTTGAATAGGAAAACTCAAAGGAATTCGTGAATTCCGGCAGCAAACCCGGGTTTCCCCTGGTGATGTTCAGGTTGTCAGAATAATCCGTATATGGTAGCAACTGAAAGAAATTAGGCCGGTTCACCCTCCTGGAATAACTGAGTTGCAACTGTTGGTTTTTTTTGAGGTTATCTGAGAAAAAGACAGATGGGAAGAGGCTGATCGGATATTTATTGGAAAATTGTTGTCCGGTATTGGTCAGGGTCCCGGAATAACTGGAACTTTCAGCCCGCAGACCTGCTTCATAGCTGAAATTCTTTCCGATGCTGGCTGAATAATCAATATAAGCCGCATATACGGAACTGGTGCTCTTATAATCATTTAAAGTAGCCGGTATCTGGACGAAACTGCCGGCTGAATCCATCACATAATTGCTGCTGTTATTGGTGTTGCCGTTCACTGCAGCCCTTACTCCGGTTTCCAGCTTGCTGGTCTTGCTGAATGGCAACGTGTAATCAGTTTGAAACGTGAAAAAATTAATGTTTCCGTTTCCTTGCAGTTTCTCATTATCAATCCCAGTCAGGTTGTTATTGGATTTGTTGTAATAATCCGTAATGAATGCCGTATTATTGACATTGGTCCCCTGGTTGTAATTCAGGCTTGAGGTCAGTTTTTCCCCGTCTTTGGGGAACAGCTGGACCAAACTGAACTGATACCCTCCGAAGTTAAACTGATGGGTACTATTGGTCTTGTTGGAGCTCAGGCTGCTGATAGTATTACCGGGATACAGGCTATCGGTTTCCCCTAAAATGCTTTGAGTAGGGTCAAATTCCCCGTGTGCCCTGAGCCCTGCCACGGAGAGGGTGGTGTAATTATTGATGAAATAATCCAGCCCAAGCCTTCCGAATGCAAAACCGCCCCTGGTGGCACTCTGATTACTCTGATCCACCACACTCTGGGGATTGCCAAAATAATTACTCCGGTCTGTCACCCCGTTGGTATTGGATACCATGTGCATTCCCATGGCATTAGCGGATATATTGATCTTGCCTTGCCGGAGGTTGACATCCCCGCCCCCGTTAAACCCTCCGTAATCGTCAGCACCTGCCCGTATATCTCCGTTAATTCCCTGTTTACGGTCTTTTTTAAGCACAATATTGAGTATACCTGCACCTCCGCCAGAAGCATCATACTTGGCTGACGGATTGGTGATGATCTCTATACTTTTGATATCATCGGCCGGTATCTGATCAAGTTGCAATGAACTGGGCTGACCGTCCACATAGATCTGGGGAGTCTGGTTACGCATGGTGACATTCCCATCGGCATCTACCAGGACGCTGGGCACATTTTTCATGACATCCAGGGCAGTACCCCCTGCACTGACCAGATTTTTCGAGACGTTGAATACTTTTTTATCCGCCTCCAGTTTCAGCAGGGGCTGGTTGGCTGTCACGGTGACTCCCTTAAGATTACTGATATTTTCGCTGAAACGGATTGTGCCCAGATCCCGGTCCATATTCGGCAGGTTGGCTACGCTGAATGCAGGTGCTTTCCCGGCAACCGGCTTGGGCATGGATTTCAGCATGGCCATATTGAATTTGATCACAGAAACGGGCATTATGATCGATTTATAGCCCACCATGGAAATTTCCAGTTTGAGCAATCCGATTATCGGCAGGTTTTCCAGACTGAATTCCCCGTTGTTCCCGGTCGTGGTACCCTTGAGCAGGATATCTTTCCTGGTCTTGCTTGTAGTATCAAAGCGATTTTGCAATATGATCACGGTAGCCCCCGGCACTGGTTTGCCATCGCTGCTGTCCACCAGTTTACCGAAGATATGGCCCATGGCAGGAATCGATTTGCCTCCGGGAAACTGTGCCATGGCAAAAAAGGTTCCCAGGACCATGGCTAAAGTGAGTAACATCTTTTTCATAATCATTTTCAATTTATCAGCTGCGGTTATTGGTTTTCAATATCCAAAAATAGGCCGCACTATCATGAACCAGTTCTAAATGAGACAAGTCCCGGAAATCTGGCGACAAAAAGGGGGTAAATCATCTCTCTTCCGGGCGACGCAGCAATTCCTGCACCACTTTCCGGTATATCTCCCCCACCGGAAGTTCCATTTGGCCGATAAACACGCTGTTTTTCCTGACTGCAGTAATATGGGCAACGGAAACGATAAATGACTTGTGTATCCGGAAAAATTCAGGGGTGGGTAACTGCTCTTCCATCGCCTTCATACTCATCCGGGTAATCACCGGTTTAGTGGTATTATCCAGGTGAATTTTAATATAGTCTTTCAGTCCTTCTACCCAGCTTATCGTGCTGATCACCACCTTGAGCATGCTGTATTCCACATTGACAAACAAATAATCAGGTTTGGTCTGCGTTTCCCGGTGTACTGTCTTAAGCTGGTAGAAATCCCAGGCCTTATTGCAGGCCCGGATAAACCGGTCAAGGGGAACCGGTTTGACGAGGTAATCAATCACATCCAGGTTGAATCCCTCCAATGCAAATTTCTCATATGCTGTGACCAGGATGACCATGGGTCGCTGTATCAGACTTTGTATAAATTGCAACCCGGTCATCCCCGGCATCTGGATATCAATAAAAATAAGGTCCACTGGTTGCTGTTGCAATATTTTCATGGCTTCAGACACATTGCTGCAGCCGCCTACCAATTTCAGGAAAGGGACCTTGCTGATATTATCTTCCAATAATTCCAGGGCAAGTGATTCATCATCTATGGCGATACAATTGAGCATCACAGAAAATATAATTCGAGTTCCACTTCATACCATCCTTCCTTCTCCCGGATATCCAGCCGGTGCCGGGAACCATACAGCAGGTTCAGCCTCCTGCGGACATTCACCAGTCCGATCCCAGGGGTTTTGTCCTTCACTTCTGCTGAATCGGCATTATATCTGTTGCGTACCGTAAAATGCAACTTTTCGGGGGTGCAGTACAGGCGGATTATGATCTCGGGATTTTTTATAATCCCCGTACCATGTTTAAAGGCATTCTCCACAAAAGGGATCAATAACATCGGTTCTATCTGATGCGGATCACCGGATGCATCCAGGTCGGCCTGTACCCGGACATTATTGCCAAAACGTTGCTGTTGCAAATCTATAAAGCTTTGCAGGTACTCCAGTTCCCGGTCCAGCGGCACTTTGTCTTCATCGGCTTCATACAACATATAGCGCATCAGGGACGAAAGCTTGATCAGGGAAGGCTCAAGCAGATCAGAATGCTTGCGGGCCAGGGCTACCATGCCATTCAGTACATTGAACATGAAATGGGGACTGACCTGGGAACGCAGCAAGGTAAGTTCGGTTTTGAGATTCTCATTTTCCTTTTCCTTGACCAGGCTTTCTGCCTGCATACGATCCTGGATAAGCTTATAGGCCGTGCTCAGCCCATTTATGGTGATATAAGGAAAGATCAGGAATGGAGAAAATAAAAACATCAGCACAAATAGAATCACCGCATGCAGGACCATGAAACGCCAAATATTGCTTTTATAAAGCAACCGGGGAACAAATACAAATGCATTCAGGTAAAAAAAACCAATCATTACCAGATCAAAACCAATCTCCCAGTGATTATTGCTTTTAGGCCTGCTTTTATGGAACTGATGCAGGTGTGCAATGATCGGTTGCAGTAAAACTGGAAGTTTCAGAAATACCGCCCAGGCAAGGGCATTCATCAGGATAATGACCCATTTACGGGAATACCAGGCCTTTTTCATCCTGTAAAAATAGGCTCATCTGGGTTCACAAAACCCTCCGGACCGGAATGTTGCGACAAAACCGGGGTTTTCATCTGCCAAAACCATTTTATATCCAAATATGGAAATTGCTGTATAATAAATGTGCTCATATAAAAATCAATGAAAATATGGTTTACTCCAATGGTCCTTCCTGCAGGTATAACGATGTTGGCTTTTTCGATCATCGCTTCCTGATAAAATTTTAAGATTGATTATGTTTATTCATTCCGCTCTTAAACGCTGAACGGGGTTCATCAATGCTGCCTTAATAGCTTAGTAACAGCCTTTTTCAGTGCAATCAGGAGAACAACGCCGTCGGGGAGCAGGAATACCCACCCCCTGATTTTGTTCTTGTAGGCAAAATCCTTCAGCCAAACATAGGTAACCCACCAGGCAATTGGAATGACCAGGAGGGCTGCCATAAGAACCAATTTTAGAAATTCCTCGGATAACAGTCCGGTTATATTCACCAGGGAAGCCCCAGAACTTTTCTTATCCCAATTTCTTTAATGTGTTGCATCCTCGTAAAAGCAGCCGGGCGAATAGTCCGAGGCAGGCTAAAATATTTCCAGGGCTGAAAAAGCATTGAACATTTATCCCTTGCTGGTTTCAACTTAGTAAAGCGCATTATAGTCCTCATCCGAAAAATGATATTCAAATGAGCGGTAGGGTGCCCATTCTTTCCAAAAATTTTGGAGGTAATTCAAAGTACCGGGAATATCCTTGCCTGAAATTTTTACAAATAGGTTGCGGAATAATCCGGTATCGAGAAAGATCACTATGGGGCCGATGGGCTGATGTAAGGAGGAAAAATGAAAATCCCCGCAACAGTCTTGACGATACCGGGCGCCCCTTTTACTATGTCTTATCGATTGCTTCCTGAGGTATCCACCCAATAGCTTTTGCGGCAGATTCATTGAGCATGAAAGTAAAATGAAAGTTTTTATAAATGTCGGAGGTATCTGCTGGAACAGCATCCCGCTCCCCGGCCACCTGACGTATGACAGCATGACCGGCTAACTGGTTCATTTATTTGTTGTGCACAAAGGGAACGGTCTGGTAAAAATGGAATATGAGACGAAATTGTATATGAATAGGTAACCGGGAAGCCGCGGCAGGCTATTGGCTAATCTTCCGGATCAGGCCATTATCCGTATCCGCAACATAAACATTTCCCGCGGCATCAACCGCTACCCCCTGAGGATTATTAAAAGAAGCAACTGAGCCCTTGCCATTCGCTGAACCTACAGCGCCGTTACCAGCCAGAGTGAACACGGACGGGGTGATCAACCGGATCAGGTTATTTCTCGCATCCGCCACATATACATTTCCCTCTTTGTCTACCGCTACTCCGGTAGGACCATTAAAAGAAGCATATATGCCCAGGTCACTATTGACTGAACCCTGAGCACCGCTACCAGCCAGGGTGGTCACAATCCCTGAAGGGCTGATCTTTCGGATCAGGTTATTTCCAGCATCTGCCACATATACAATTCCCTTGGCATCAACCGCTACTCCAGTTGGAGTATTAAAAGATGCAGCCGTACCCACGCCATCGCTGGAACCACCATTAAGGTTGCCATTGCCAGCCAGGGTGGTCACAACTCCCGAAGGGCTGATCTTTCGGATCAGGTTATTTCCAGCATCCGCCACATATACATTTCCCGCGGAATCAACCGCTACTCCGGTTGGACCATTAAAAGATGCAGCCGTACCCACGCCATTGTTGGAACCACCCCTGGGGTTGTCAGTGCCAGCCAGTGTGGTCACAACCCCGGAAGGGCTGATCTTTCGGATCAGGTTATTTCCATTATCCGCCACATATACATTTCCTGCTTTGTCTACCCCTACTCCCTGAGGACTAGCAAAAGAAGCAGCCATGCCATTGCCATTGGCTGAACCTCCACTTCTGCTGCCAGCCAGTGTGGTCACAACCCCCAAAGGGCTGATCTTTCGGATCAGGTTATTAAAAAAATCCGCCACATAAACATTTCCCGAGGCATCAACCGCTACACCGGTAGGTTCAGTAATAGAAGCACCCGTATCGAGGCCACCGTAATAACCTGTAACGCCAGCCAACGTAGTCACTATTGCGTTAGTTGGGTTTACCACCGGAGGAATATTCTGCTTAATACATGATGTCATAATCATGCAAGTGGATATAGTAACCTGAAAGATTAAAAAAGTAAACCGTTTCATATTTCCTAAATTTAAATCAAAAATTAATCTGAAACAATCCACCAAACCTGAGTTTGACACATGTTGCTCATAAATAACTGACAATCAACAAAGTAAATCTTCTTTGCCACTACATTTCCGTAGTCTGGCGTAGTAACTTGAGAGGTGTTCGCATGCCTATGTACTTGATCAGGTGGCTGGTGTTTGGGGGAATATCAGTTCGGATCCAATAGGTGATTGCTTTAATTTTTACCGGAACTGCCATGACAGTGAATAGTTCAGTCATAATTGCCCTACAGTTAATTGCCACTCCTTGACTGTTTTGTCTTCTTTTGATTTTGATTCCAGTTTGAGGGATTGTTCTCTCAGCTTATTAGTGAGTTGGACTTCCAGATAATAAGCCAAAAAGCATAATACCAAATGACCGGTGATCCGTTTGTCGGTGCAGTGGAATACAGGACGTGTTGTGAGTGTGCCTTTTATTTCTCCGAACGCATTATGGAAAGCTTTCCATAATGCGTTCGGACAGCAAAAAGCAGAAAAGCATGCCTGGCTGGTTTTACAGGAGAACATGTTGTTTAAAGATGACGTGCAGGCAGTGATCAAAGAATTGAGCTGGCTGGCTAAAAGATATCCCAGACAAGCAGGGGAATTGAAAAAGGAAGTCAACTATTTTATCATCCATACATCCATAATGCAATATGGTAGTTTCCGTAAACAGCATTTATTGATAGGTTCAGAGCCAATTGAATCAGCCAACAGACAGGTGATTCAGCAGCGACTGAAACTATCAGGGCAACGATGTACCAAATTAGGGCTCTAATATATGGCTAACCTGAGATCCACCTATCTAAGCGGAGAATGGAAGGTAGTTCAGGAATTGATCAATAATTCATAATAATGGGAAATTTATCGTGCATTTTTTGCGGATAGTATTGCAGGTAATCCGGTTCCTGCAAAGCCGGGGAATTTCCCCGCACTGGGCAATCTTTTTGCTAAATAATATCCGTATCGGGAATGCCAAAATATTTCCCCTGCCGCCGCATAAACTGAAGATATTCATTAAAATTACCAACCCGAATACAGCAGCCAATTACGGGCAGGTGGTGAACAATCCTGAATAAGCGGATATTGCCATTATCCGGCACAGTACCCCATTTTACTCTATTGGAAATTTCCCATGTCCCAGGGTTCCACCACGGAGACCTGGATTTCAAAGGTAAAAAACTGGATGGTATCCTACGCCTGCTAAAAAGAGTAACCTGGTAGATATTCATATGGAGCGCCCTGCAGTCATCCCGGAGATCAATGAAGCCTGAAAAGGATTGTGGGTGGATTTCGGCAGCAGTGGTGCCGCTGTCATGGATTCCATTTTCGGCAAGTACAACCCGGGAGACAACTTCCATTCGAACTACCTTTTTACATGGAAGCCGTACGTAAGCAACTGGAGGATGTTCGTTATGATTCCAAACATCCGCTTTATCCGTTTGAATGGGGATTGTCCTAGGCAAAGAAAACAACTAAAATACTTCACCCAGGTTAACGGCAAACCCCTGGGAACCTATTCCAAAACCATAATCCAGTGCCAGGTTTGTCCGGGAAAATTTATTTAACCGGATACGAATGCCCAGCCCTGCTCCCGGAGCTATGACCTCAAATTCACCTGAGTTGGTTTCACTGAACGATTGGGCATTTGCAAATATCACCCCTCCCAGAAAGCCATTCCGGGTTATCCCAAAACGAAATTCTGACTCCAGGTAAAGCATGTCCTTTCCCCGGAAACGGCCTTGTATATAGCCACGACCCGTATTGTTGTATGGATCCCAGCCTGTGCTGGGCAACAGCAGGTAGGGAGGGACACCCCCCAGGGTAAACCAGTCAAAACTCCAAAGCGCCAATACATTCTCATTGTACTTTGATAATCTGAAATACTTCCGCAGGTCAACCTGGACAGACTGCCAGTTACTGGAGCTGCCTAAGAAAGTGAAATTGGTCCTGTAGACCAGGTGGGCATAGCCGCCCCCCAGGGGATTAATCGGATTTCCCCGGGTGTCATAAAGCAGGTTGAGGGTAATTCCGGAAGCTTTTTCAATGGGGTAAAAGCCGTATTGATCAAAATCCGTCTGCACGCCAACCGGAGGATCAAGTTGTTCGATATTCCACAAATAATCCAGGTCATACCCAATGCCCAGATATATATTCTTACCTATTGAACGGCTAATACTCTGGTAAAACCTCAGATAATTGTAATAAATGGCATAAGCATCCTTCAATTTGGTGAATCCTCCAAGGCCATAGGTATAGGAAGGGTATTCCAAATAGCGCCAATCAGTCTGGAAATTGTATTTATCATTCGGGGACCAGATATCAGCCTGCAGGGGCAGGATCACCTGACGGAACTGCGAATAGGTGATACTGGTCAGGATGCTGGACTGATTGAGTTGGGTGCTCTTTCCCGTATTAAAGACCAAATTGGCGGCTCCAATGCCAGCAAAACCCGTCAGCAAGGTATACCCAACTGCCGGGATGGCAGAAAAATGAAGGCGGTGGTCATCAGTTACTGCAGAATCCCTATTCCTGATAGAATCCCTTCCGATAAAATGGGTTACAATCCCAATCATATCGACCTGTTTGTTAATGGGCAGGATAAAGTTCTGATGCCTTTTAACTTCCTTTGTCCTGATTACGGCAGTATCCCTGACTTGGCCACAGGCACTAACATAAAACCCTAAACCCAGAAGCAAAAACAGGGATAACTTGACTGCAGGGTTCACAGGCCAACAATATTTCTCATCAAGGATACTGTGTAAAGGGCTGACAACTAGGAATTTTTCAAAACTGCTTTATCCGGAAATTAGACTATTCAGCATAGTATAGTTTAACCCATTCATCACAAATGCAGCCAGTCCTTGTGAGGGTCCTTGTGAGGGTCCCCATGGAATTTTCACAAAATAATCCCATCAAAAATAGGCATTTTATCCAAGTTCCTGAAAATCCGGCTCTTAGGTTTAATATATCCCCGGAGTTTGGCAGGATGATTGTGCATTGGTGGGGGTTCACTGATACAATTATGCCCGGATGGAGAAACGGCTATTGGGAAAAACTGGCATACAGGTATCCCCTTTAATATTTGGCGGGAATGTCTTTGGCTGGACAGTAACCCGGGAATCCGAGGTCTTCAGCCTACTGGATCTTTTTGCAGCGGAAGGATTCAACATGATCGATACGGCAGATTCGTATTCGCGTTGGGTTCCTGGCAATAAGGGTGGAGAATCTGAACAACTGATCGGGAAATGGCTTAAGGGAAGAAAAGACAGGCAGTCCCTGGTGATTGCTACCAAGGTAGGATCCGATATGGGTCAGGGCAAAAAGGATCTTTCCCGCAAACATATCATTCATTCTGCGGATGAATCCCTGCAACGGCTCCAGACAGAATATATTGACCTCTATCAGGCCCATTATGATGATCCTTCCACACCAATAGAAGAAACCCTCGAAGCCTTCCAGATCTTGATCAAGAGTGGAAAAGTCCGGGCTATCGGGGCTTCCAATTTCAGTGCGGAACGGCTGGAAAAAGCCCTGGAATTATCCAGCATTCACGGATATCCCCGCTATGAGTCCCTTCAGCCGGAATATAACCTGTACAGCCGCCAAACTTTTGAAACCGGCCTGCTTCCTCTTTGCCTGGAAAAAAATTTGGGAGTTATCCCCTATTATTCGCTGGCTGGTGGATTTCTCTCCGGTAAATTCCGGACTGAAGCAGACTTATCTAAAACCCCCAGGGGGAAGGGAGCCCTCCAGTACATGAATGAAAGGGGAATGAAGATACTGGATGCCCTGGATAAGGTGGCGGAAGAATATAGCGTTTCCCAGGCAGCCATTGCGCTGGCCTGGCTGATATCCAGACCTACTATAGTGGCCCCTATTGCAAGTTCCACCTCTGCAGATCAGCTTAAGGGATTGATACAGGGTGCTTCCCTGAAGTTGAATGCACATGCCATGAATATGCTTGATCAAGCCAGTTCCTGATAGCACAAACCCCAGCCGATCAGGGACTGCAAGGGGTGGCCAAGGCTTATCGGGGATATATATAAATGATTCCATCTACAAAGCTTGCCAGCACAACCGGATGTTCCTTAGCCAGGATATTGTGCATGCTGATCAAATCGGGATCATACCCATCATTAAACCAGACAATGTAATAATGGGGATCTGCATAAAAATCGGCTATATCTCCCGGGGAATCTTTGTGAGGCAATAAAACGGCATGTTCGCCTGTGAAAAAAAATATGGCATCATCTGCATCAGTGTAAATGGTATACCCGGCATGAAATCCACGGATATGCTGTTTCAGGTATTGGACGGTAGGTGATTGCTGCCAGGAATCTTCTGCGTATCCCGGGATTCCAGCATCTTTGATCCCATCATAATTCGCATAATCAGCCATCAGCTGATTGGTCTGGAAACCCAGAAATAAGACCAAACAACCCCCCATCAACCATCTTCGCCTGATGGGAGTTGACCGGCTCCACTGAGCAGGAATCCAGGAAGTTGCTCCCCAAAGCATTGGAATGAATAAGGGACTGATCAGGCGGCTGTCAATCCGCTCAAACTTGGAAATGCCGCTAACAATCAATATAGTTATGGCGTACACGGCAAAAAATACCAGGGTGATCTGCTGCTGGGAACCGAAATGCTTTCTACTGATCACCTGTTGAATGGCCAGCAGACTCAGCCCCCCAGCCACCAGTATGGTTAGGCAAATAGACAATGCGGTGCTATTATTCCAGAAAATCAGCCAGTCATGAAGTACGGACCCGAAATAATGCAGGTTTTCCCAGAAAGGCCGTATGGATTTCTCCCGATGTCCTGCCAGGGTGCCGCTGATGATCTCATTATGGACCAGGTTCAGGATAAGGAGGACCGAACCTCCAGCTCCCAATACACATGCGGTCCGGATTTTCCGTATTATCCGGCGTCCTGGATAGGCCAATATCAAAATAATCCCAGTCGCCAATAAAGTCACGCCAATCAGGCGGACCACACAAGCCATGGCTGCCAGACAGATCATACCCAGCAGGCTTTTATTGTCCTGTTTATCCAGGAACCGGTGCAGGGCAAGAAAGAAAAAAAGGGCCAGCAATATGAAAATAGTTTCTGACCATAGCATGGAATATACTTCGAGTATACCGGGACTGAGGACAATACAACTGAGGATAGCCCTTTTATACCATGTTGACGTTGTTGTAAAACGATCCATTATCCATCCGCTGGTCAGGATGACCAGGGCAAACAAACCGGCATTAATTGCAGGGGCAAACCACTGGGGGTCATGGCCGGTGAGGTAAATCAATCCGGCCAGAAAAAACGGATACCCTGCCGGAAATTCCATCACGGGGTACCCGCTAAAATCCACCAGTTTCCCACTGGTATGCAGATTTTCAGCGGTGGACATATAAGTAATGGAGTCCGGAGATAGCCCGATACCGCTATGGAGGGTATATAAATAAATAATGAATATCCCTGCCAAAGCGGCTAAAAAGGAGTCCACATTATTTTTCAGGAAATGGGGCAGGGAGAAATCTGGCATAATTGGCATTGAGGCCCTAAAAATAATGCCAATTGGGCCAATGGAAAAATCAGGGCTTGATGGTATAAATCATCCGAAATAATCCAGATAATGGATATTTCAGGATACCAGGTCCTGGGAAAGATCTCCGGAAAGTCAATCCTGCCCTAGCCCTGGATCTGCATGACAGTCCGGTAAACCAGATAAAATAAATGAGCAGTTATAGTTTCAAACCTTGCCCAGGGAAATTCCAGTAAGCACCTTTCCCCCCATTTTCCTGAAATCAATACCCCTTGTTACTGATCGGCCCTGTTTTTGGTATCTTCCAGGTGACCTGTGCACAATCTATTGTTTCAAAAAGGGTAAAGTACTGGTTTTACCTCCGGGCCGGATGATCTTCAGGAAATAGTTCCCGGGTTCCAGGCTCCTGGTATCCAAATCCAGGCGGTTACCCGGATTGTTGTATTGCTTTGAAAACAGTAGTCTTCCTCCTCCGTCCAGTACTTCCACCTGGACCCTGTCCTCATTATTCGGCATGCCCACGTGCAGAATTCCTTCGGTGGGGTCCGGATAAAGTTGCCAGTGGGAAGGACCCTGGTCGAAACTTAAGGCAATGATCTTGGAAAAACTCACCCGTCCATCATAATCGGTCTGCCCCAGCCGGTAATAATTAACCCCTTTCAGTTGTGGGGTATTATCCGTAAAAACGTATTCATTGTCTATATTGGAGGTGCCATGACCGGGAACTTCCCCTATTTGTGTGAAGTTAACAGCATCTGCAGATCGCTGTATGGCAAAATATTCATTATTTAATTCAGCGGAAGTTTCCCAATGAAGGACACTGGTCCCTTTCACGGTCTCCCCGGTGAAACTGACCAAAGTAACGGGTACAACACCCGTAGTAGTAAATGAGTCAATCACCGTGAATCCCCAGCCATCCATAGCGCGGATATAAATGTTATGCTTGCCCGCACTTAAAAGGGGGAAATTGGCCGCAAAGTTAAAATTAGAATCCACTGTATTTGCAGGTAAAGTCACTTTTTTGCCATTACCAAATCCCGGATCCGTGTCAAAGAAATATTCCAGTTGGATCAGGTTTCCAGCGGCGGGAAGGGTTCCACCCAAACTGGTGCTCCCCTTAAAAAAAGTGAAATAATTAGGCAATTATATACTTGTTGGGGTTTGTATACTTTCCCGTTTCTTCGCCCGGCGTAACCGCCGCTGCTCCACGGGCTCTTTGGATGTGCCGCACCCTGTTTGTAATCCCATTTTTCTGATATTTTTCGCTGCATTGATATCCCGGTCATGGATTTCGGAACATCCCGGGCAGGTCCATACCCGGACGGACAAATCCAGCTCATCCAGCACATGACCACATCCGGAACAGGTCTTGGAACTGGGGGAGAACCGATCTATCCGGATCAGGTTTTTACCATACCAGTCGCATTTATACTCCAGTTGACGGACAAATTCCCCCCATCCCGCATCGGATATGGATAAAGCAAGATAATGGTTTTTAACCATGTTCTTCACAGCAAGATTCTCCACGACCAGGGTG